>DATIWM010000106.1:0-3554 GCA_035519355.1 Thermoanaerobaculia bacterium
GAGGGGTTCGAGTTCGCCCTCTCGCGCCCGCAGGTCATCCTGAAGGAGATCGGCGGCGTCGCCTCGGAGCCGGTCGAGGAGCTGGTCGTCGACATCCCCGAGGAGGCGATGGGAACGGTCATCGAGAAGCTGGGGCGGCGCCGGGCCGAGATGAAGAACCTGACGAATCACGGCTCGGGGCGCGTACGCATCGAGTTCCGGATCCCGACGCGGGGCCTCTTCGGCTACCGGACGGAGTTCCTGACCGACACGAAGGGGGAAGGGCTCCTCTATCACGTCTTCTCCGGCTACGAACCGTGGAAGGGAGACCTCTCCGCGCGGCGCGAGGGGGCGCTGGTCTGCAAGGAGGCCGGGGAGACGACGGCCCACGCGCTGGAGCGCCTCCAGGAGCGCTCGGTCCTGTTTCTCGCTCCCGGCGTCGCCGCGTACGGGGGGATGATCTGCGGAGAGAACTCGCGGGAAAACGACATGGTCGTGAATCCCTGCGTGAAGAAGCACCTGACGAACATGCGCGCCTCGACCTCCGACATGGCCATCCGGCTCACCCCGGCCCGCGCGATGCCGCTCGAGGCGGCCATCGAATGGATCGACGAGGACGAGCTCGTCGAGGTGACCCCGAAGTCGGTCCGCCTCCGCAAGAAGATCCTCGACCACTCGATGAGACGGGTCTCCGAAAAGCGCGCGGCGATGGTCGAAGAGGGGTGAGCCCCGCGTAGACTTCCCCCGTGAGGCACCTTCTCCTTCCCCTCGCCCTCCTTCTCGCCGCCGGCCCGGGCGAGGCGCAGCTCCCCGCGGCGGCCGAGGAAGTCGCACGCTGGCTCGGCGGGACCTTCGACACGAAGGACCAGGCCGCCGTCGACGCCGAGGTGCCGTCGCTCCGGCTCGTGATCGTCGCCGTGCCGAAGAGCCGCCTCTCCTTCGGGGCGCCGGTGCTCTACCGCGAAGAGGCCAAGCCGGACCGGCCCGAGCGCCCCGTCCGGCAGGGCTTCGTGCGGGTGGAGGAGGACTCGTCGGAAGGCGTCGCCGTCCGCTTCTTCGAGCTGAAGGACGGGGCCGCGGCCGCCGGGAAGTGGCGGACGCCGGCGGATCTCGCCCTGTTCGGCCGGAACGACATCCGGGAGCGCGCGGCGTGCGCCATCACGCTGTCGAGAAAGGGAGACCACTACGAGGGGACGTCGACGGGATCCGGCTGCGCCCCCTCCCTCCTCGGGGCGAGCCGGGCCTCGTCGGAGATCCGCGTCTGGCCCGACCGTCTCGAGACGTGGGACCGCGGCTTCGACGGAAAAGGGGAGCAGGTCTGGGGGCCGAGGAAGGGCCCGTACCGCTGGACGAAGCGGACGGCCCTCCCGCCGGAGGGGTCGCCATGATGGGACCCGCCGGCGCGAGCGCCGGCCGCGCGGCCCGGCGGAGGCTCGCGGCGGCGCGGCGAATCGTCGTCAAGGCGGGGACGAACGTCGTGATGCGCGACGACGGCGGCGTCGCCCTCGGGCGCCTCTACGGCCTCATCGAGTCGGTGGCCGGCCTCCGGAAGGAGGGGCGGGACGCGCTGATCGTCTCCTCGGGGGCGATCGGGCTCGGCGCGCAGCGGCTCCGCCTCTCCGCCCGTCCCGCCGAACTCTCCCTGAAGCAGGCGTGCGCCGCCGTCGGCCAGAGCCGGCTGATGGCGTTCTACGAGGAGGGCTTCGGGACGCTCGGGATCCCGACGGCGCAGGTCCTCCTGACCGAGGACGACTTCGCCGACCCGCTCCGCTTCGGCAACCTCTCCGCGGCGCTCGGAAAGCTCTTCGCGCTCGGCGTCGTCCCGATCCTGAACGAGAACGACGTCGTCTCGACGACCGAGCTGGAGACGCCCGATGCCGTCCCCGGGCGGCGGCGGCTCTTCGGAGACAACGACCGCCTTTCGGCCCTCGTGATGCGCCACGTCCGGGCCGAGGTCCTCGTCATCCTCTCCGACGTCGACGGCCTGTACACGGGGAACCCCGCGCGCGATCCGAAGGCGCGGCTCATTTCCTACGTCGACGGCGTGACCGACGAGGTCGTGGGCTTCGCCGGCGGCGTCGGGGCGCGGGGGCGGGGCGGGATGGCGACGAAGCTCGAGGCCGCGCGCCTCGCGACGGAGGCGGGCGGGCTCGCCGTGGTGGCGAACGGAAAGATGCCCCACGTCGTCGACCGGCTTTTCGCCGGGGAGGAGATCGGGACGCTCTTCCTGCCGGACGCCGGGAGACGGCGGTGACGGACCCGTCCACGGTTCGACGGAAGGCGGCCGCCGCGAGAGCGGCCGCCCGGAAGCTGGCGACGGTTCCGACGGAGACGAAGGACCGGGCGCTCCTGGCGATCGCGGCGCGGATCGAGGCGGAAGCCCCAGCGATCCTCGCCGCCGGCGCGGCCGACGTGGCCGAGGCCCGCCCGCTCGTCAAGTCCGGCGCGATGGCCCGGCCGCTCCTCGACCGGCTCGCCCTCGACGAAGGGAAGATCCGGGGGATGGCGGACGGCGTCCGCGCGGTCGCGGCCCTGCCCGATCCGTCGGGACGGCTCATCGCCCGGACGCTCCTCGACGACGGGCTGGTCCTCGAGAAGGTCACCTGTCCGCTCGGCGTCCTGGCCGTCGTCTTCGAATCGCGTCCCGACGCCGTCCCGCAGATCGGGGCCCTGGCGCTGAAGTCGGGGAACGCCGCCCTCCTCAAGGGGGGGCGCGAGTCGGCCCGCTCGGTCGAAGCGATCCTCGGCGCCTTCCACGAGGCGCTGGGCGGCTTTCCGGAGATTCCTCTCGACGCGCTGCAGCTCCTCTCGGGACGCGAGGAGGTGGACGAGCTCCTCTCCCTGACGGACGACGTCGACCTCGTGATCCCGCGCGGCGGCAGCGACCTGATCCGGTACGTGATGGGGCGGACGCGGATCCCGGTTCTCGGCCACGCGGAGGGGGTCTGCCACGTCTACGTCGACCGCGCGGCCGATCCGGAGATGGCGGTCGCGATCGTCGTCGATGCGAAAACGACCTACCCGGCGGCCTGCAACGCCGTCGAGACGGTGCTCCTCCACCGGGAGATCGCGGCGAGGCTTCTCCCGGCCCTCGTGGCGCGCCTGCGCGCGGAGGGGGTCGAGATCCGCGCCTGCCCGGCCACGCGCGCGCTCGCCCCCGGACTCGACCTCGCGGCGGCGGCGCCCGGCGACTTCGGCGCGGAGTTCGGCGCGCTCGTCCTCGCGGTAAAGACGGTGGAGGGCCTCGACGAGGCGATCGACCACGTCAACCGGTTCGGCTCGAAGCACACCGACGCGATCGTCACCGAGGACCGCGCGGCGGCGGAGCGGTTCCTCGCGGAGGTCGACGCGGCGGGTGTCTACGTGAACGCCTCGACCCGCTTCGCCGACGGGTTCCGTTACGGTTTCGGGGCGGAGGTCGGCGTCTCCACGAGCAAGCTCCACGCGCGCGGGCCGGTCGGCCTCGAGGGGCTCGTCACGTACAAGTACCGGCTCTACGGGGACGGCCACCTCGTGGCGACCTACTCGGGGCCTCTCGCGCGTCCCTTCCGGCACCGGCGCCTCGACCCGGCGGG
>DATIWM010000107.1:0-25511 GCA_035519355.1 Thermoanaerobaculia bacterium
GAGGGTCATCTGCGGGGCGATCGTGATGGAGTCCCCGGTGTGGACCCCCATCGGGTCGAGGTTCTCGATGGAGCAGACGACGACGAACGTATCCGCCACGTCACGCATCACCTCGAGCTCGAACTCCTTCCACCCGAGGACGGACTCCTCGACGAGGACCTCGTGGACGGGGGAGAGCGAAAGGCCGCGCTTGACGATCCCCTCGAAGTCGTCGACGTTGAAGGCGATCCCGCCGCCGGTTCCGCCGAGCGTGAACGACGGGCGAATGATCACGGGAAAGCCGAAGGGGTGCGCGACGCCGCGGGCCTCGTCGAGGCTCCGGGCGAGTCCGGACCTGAGGACTCCCACGCCGGCCTTTTCCATCGCCTTCTTGAAGAGGAGGCGGTCCTCGCCGAGCCGCACGGAGCGGATGGAGGCGCCGAGCGTCTCGACGCCGTGCGCCGCGAGGACCCCCGCCTCGTCGAGCGCGACGGCGAGGTTCAGGGCCGTCTGCCCGCCGACCGTCGGCAGGAGGGCGTCGGGCTTCTCGCGGGCGATGATCGCCGCGACGGTGTCGCGGTCGAGCGGCTCGATGTAGGTCGCGTCGGCGAACTCCGGGTCCGTCATGATCGTCGCCGGGTTCGAGTTGACGAGGACGACCCGGTACCCCTGCTCGCGGAGGGCGCGGCAGGCCTGTGTCCCGGAATAGTCGAACTCGCACGCCTGCCCGATGACGATCGGGCCCGATCCGAGGACGAGGATCGACTTGAGGTCCGTCCGCTTCGGCATGGCCGCGGAGAGTTTACGGGAAGGCGGACGGCCGGTCGGCGCTCAGCGGGGCTCCACCTTCCCGAGCTTCCCGAGCATCGCGAGCCCCTGCGAGACGAGGTCCGCGTGGTCTTCGGGCACCCGCCCCTGCGGCGTCAGCTGGTCGATGAGCCGGGGAAGCATCTCGGCCAGGCCGACATTCGCCGTTCCCGCGGGAAGGCCGAGCTTCGCCGCCAGCTCGCCGAGATTCGCGCCGCCGAGGACCTTCGAGATCTGATCCGGCGAGATGGGCAGGTTCGCGCCGGTTCCGACCCAGGACTCCGCCTGCTGGGCGAGTCCCGAGGCCTTGAGCTTCTCGAGGACGCCGGTCAGGCCGCCGTTCTGCTGGAGGACCTGCAGCGCGAGCTGGCAGAGCTGCTTTCCGCTGCTCCCCGGTGAGGAGCCGCCGAGGAAATTTCCGGAGAGTCTGCCGAGGATTCCGTCGAGTAGGCCCATGGGGTCTCCTCCGTCGTTTCAGGTCGTCCGGGGACCCGAGTCTGTCACGGGCCATCCTTCCGGAGAAGGTCGGCGCGGATCCAGCCGACCCGGTTGTCGGGAAGGCGGACGAAGACCCAGCCGTCCTTTTCCTCCATGCCGGTCACGCGCGTGTTCTTCGCGAGGCGGCCGAGGACGGCGGACTTCGTGGACGGTTCCTCGCGCAGCTGCGTCTTGTCGCTCTTCACGACCCAGGTGGGCCGGAGGTCGGGAGCGTGGGGGGCCGGTGCGGGCTCGGCCTCGGCGGCGGCCGCCGGCGGCGGCGCGGGAGGGGGCGCTGGAGCGCAGGCCGTGAGAGCCAGGGCGAAGAGCAGGAGAGCGGAACCGGCCGAGCCGAGCGACCTCACGTCGCGGCGCCTCCCGAGGCGCCGAGCGCCATGAGCAGGAAGGCCTGGATGTCGGCGGTCTCCTCGATCAGCTTGGCCGTCGGCTTGCCGGCGCCGTGGCCGGCCTTCGTCTCGATCCGGACCAGGATCGGCGCGTCGCCCCCCTGCGCCGCCTGGAGGGCGGCCGTGTACTTGAAGGAGTGGGCCGGGACGACGCGGTCGTCGTGGTCCGCCGTGACGGCGAGGACCGCGGGATATTTCGCCCCTTTCCGGATGTTGTGGAGCGGCGAGTAAGGGTGGATCCACTTGAACGCCTCGGGGTCGTCCGGCGAGCCGTAGTCGGAGACCCACGCCCAGCCGATCGTGAACTTGTGGAAGCGGAGCATGTCCATGACCCCGACGGCCGGGACGGCGGCGCCGAAGAGATCGGGCCGCTGGTTCAGGACGGCGCCTACGAGGAGGCCGCCGTTCGACCCGCCGACGATGCCGAGGTACGGGGGCGAGGTCCACTTGTTCGCCACGAGCCATTCGGCGGCCGCGATGAAATCGTCGAAGACGTTCTGCTTCTTCCCCAGCATTCCCCCCTTGTGCCATTCCTCGCCGTACTCCGAGCCGCCCCGGATCGAGGGCTGGGCGTAGAGTCCGCCGCTCTCGAGCCACGCGATCCGGCCGGGCGAGAAGGAAGGACCCTCCGCCACGTTGAAGCCGCCGTAGCCGTACAGATACGTCGGATTCCGGCCGTTCGTCTTCATCCCTTTCCGGTGGACGAGGAACATCGGGATCCTCGTCCCGTCCCGGCTGGAGTAGAAGAGCCGCTTCGTCTCGAAGGCGGCCGGGTCGAAGTCGACCTTCGGCTTCCGGAAGATCGTGCTCGCCCCGGCCGCGAAGTCGTACCGGAAGACGGTCGTCGGGTAGGTGAAGGAGGTGAACGTGTAGAAGGTCTCGGTATCGGTCCTCTTCCCGGTGAAGCCGCCGAGGAGACCGAGCGTCGGGAGGGCGATCTTCTTCTCGAGCTTTCCGGCGAGGGTGAAGATCCGCGCCTCCTCGGCCGCGTCCCTCATGGTCTGGACCACGAGACGGTCCGCGATGAGCCTCACGCCCGTGACGACGTCGGCCGAGGGCGGGATGACGTCCCGGAGGACCGGTTTGGCCTTCGGATCGGCCGCGAGCGCCCGTTCGAAGGCTGAAAGGTCGACCGTCGCGACCCGCCCTCGCGGGGCGTCCTTGTCGGTCCAGACGTAGAAGAGCGTTCCGACGTTGTCGACGACCTCGTACTTGGCGTCGAAGTCGTCGAAGAGCTTCACGAAGCCGCCGCCTCCCCGCGTCAGGTCCCGGACGTAGATCCGGTTCCGGGTGTCGGTCCCTTTCCAGACGCCCACGACGAGGTACCGTCCGTCGTCGCTGACGGTGGGCCCGAAGCCGAGCTCGGGATCGTCCGGGCGCTCGTAGACGAGGAGGTCCTCGGCCTGCGGAGTCCCGAGCCGGTGATAGAAGAGCTTCTGGTTCCTGTTCAGCGCCTCGAGTTCCCGGCCCGGGACCGGCGCGTCGAATCGGGAGTAGTAGAAGCCCTTCCCGTCTGCCGTCCAGGCGGCCCCCGAGAACTTCACCCACTTCAGGAGGTCGCCGGTCTCCTCTCCGGAGGCCACGTCGAGGACCCGCCACTCGTTCCAGTCGGAGCCGGCGGCGGCGAGGCCGTAGGCGAGGTGCTTCCCGTCCTTCGAAACGGCGTAGCCCGAGAGCGCCACCGTTCCGTCCGGGCTCAGCGTGTTGGGGTCGAGGAGGACGCGGGGAACCGCGTCGAGTTTCGGGAGGACGTAGAGGACGGCCTGGTCCTGGAGGCCGTCGTTCTTCGTGAAGAAGTAGAGGCCTCCTTCCCGGGAGGGGGGACTGGTCCGTTCGTAGTTCCAGAGCTTCGTCAGGCGTTCGCGGAGCTTCGGCCGCTCGGGGACGGAGGCGAGCCAGCTCTCCGTCAGCCGGTTCTCCGCCTCGATCCAGGCCCGGGTCGCGGGGGCGTCGGGATCCTCGAGCGGCCGGTACGGGTCCGCGATCTTCTGTCCGTGGTAGTCGTCGACCGTGTCGGAGGTGGGCGCTTGCGGATAAGAGAAGGCCTTCCTCGAGTCGCCGCCCGCGGCGGCGGAATACGCCGCGCCGAGGAGGAGGCAGAGCGGGAGCGGGAAGAGCACGGCCGGAAGATACAGCGAGGTCATGGGCCCGCGATCCTAGCGTGACCCAGAGGCCTGTACCATTGGCCCGCCATGCCAAAGCGCCTTTCGGTCCACAAGTTCGGCGGCACCTCCCTCGGGGACGCCGAGCGGATTCTCCGGGCCGCCGACCTCCTCCGCGCCGCGGCCCGCCGCGGGCCGGTCGTCGCCGTCGCCTCGGCGATGGGCGGCGTCACGGACCAGCTCCTCGCGGCGGCGCGCGACGCCGAGGGGGGGCGGATCACCGCGGCGCGCGAAATCGTGGAGCGGCTCCGCGCCCGGCACGAGGAGACGGCGCGCGCCCTCGCACGCGCCACGCGGGCCCGCATCGCCTTCGATGCCCGCCCGCTCGAGGAGCTGCTGACGGCCCTCTCCGGCGTTGCCCTTCTTCGCGAGCGCTCGCCGCGGGTGACGGACCTGATCGCCTCCTTCGGCGAGCGGCTCTCGGCCCCCCTCGTCGCCGCGGCGGTGTCGGCGCGGGGCGTCCCGGCGGCCCCCGTCGACGCCCGGCGGATGCTCGTGACCGACGAGAAGCACGGCGCGGCCACCTGCGACCGGGCGAGGAGCGACGGGCGCGTCCGGCGGCTCCTCCTGCCGAAGGTCCGGAAGGGGATCGTTCCGGTGGTGACCGGCTTCATCGCGAAGAGCCCTCGCGGCGAGACGACGACGCTCGGCCGCTCCGGGTCGGACACGACGGCGGCCCTCCTCGGCGCCGCGCTGCGCGCCCGGCAGGTCGTCATCTGGACCGACGTGGACGGCGTCCTCTCGGCCGACCCGCGGATCGTGCGGGGCGCGCGGCTCCTGCCGCGCCTCTCGTACCGCGAGGCGGCCGAGATGACCTTTTTCGGGGCCCGGGTGCTCCATTTCCCGGCCGTGATCCCGGCGATCGCCGCGGGGATCCCGCTGGTCATCCGGAACTCCTTCCGCCCGGAGGAGCCGGGGACGACCATCGCGGCGACGGGAGACGGGCGGACGGGGATCCGCGCCGTGACGGCGATTCCGGGGATGTGCCTCCTGTCGCTCGACGGGCGCGGCATGACGGGCGTGCCCGGCATCGCGGCGCGGGTCTTCGGGGCGACGGCGCGCCTCGGCGTGTCCGTCGTGATGTTCTCGCAGGCCTCGTCGGAGCAGAACATCGCCCTCGTCCTTCCCGAGGTGGACCGTGCCCGGACCGTGGCCGCGCTGGAGCACGAGTTCCGGTACGAGAGGCTTTCCGGCGCCATCGACGGCGTCACCGCGCGCTCGCCCGTCGCCGTCGTGGCGGCGGTGGGGGAGGGGATGCGCGGCACGCCGGGGATCGCAGCGAAGGTCTTCGCGGCGGTCGCCCGCGCCGGCGTCAACGTCGAGGCGATCGCGCAGGGCTCGTCGGAGTGCAACATCAGCTTCTGTGTGGAAGGCCAGGACAGGGAAAGAGCCGTTCGGGCCCTGCACAAGGCGGTCGAATTCTGATGCGGGGGAGGCGACGTCCGTCAGCTCATCGGGGAATGCCGGGGCGACGGCGGGGCCCCACCCCCGCCGTCCCCCCGTACCCCCTCGACTTCCGCAGAATCGTTACCGTTTTCGCGCCCGCGTCGGTCGCGAACCTCGGCGTCGGCTTCGACGCGCTGGGCGTGGCGCTCGACGGGCCGGGCGATCTCGTCTCCGCTCGCCTCGTGGAGACGCCGGGGGTCCGCCTCGTCGCCATCGAGGGGGACGGGGACCGCCTCTCGCGGGACGCGCGCCGGAACACGGCCGGCGTGGCGGCCCTCGCGGTCCTCGAGGAGTTTGCGGGAAGAGGGCGCTTCGGAATCGAGCTGACGCTGGTCAAGGGGCTGCCGATTTCGAGCGGCCTCGGCTCCTCGGCGGCCTCGGCTGCCGCCGGAGCCTACGCGGCGGGACTCCTTCTGGGCATCGCGGACAAGACGAAGCTCCTCCACGCCGCCCTCGCCGGAGAGCACGCGGCCGACGGCGCGTGGCACGGCGACAACGTCTTTCCGTCGCTCCTCGGCGGCCTCCTGCTCGTCCCCTCCTCGAACCCGGCCGGGCCGCTCTCGACGATCGCTCTTCCCGTCCCGGCGCGTCTCCGTTTCGTCCTCGTCCATCCGGAGCTCGAGATCGCGACACGGCAGGCCCGCCGCGTCCTTCCGAGGCGCGTGACGCTCGGAGACCACATTCGCAGCGGTGCCGCCTTCGCCGGCCTCGTCGCGGCGCTCCATTCCGGCGACCTCGCCGCCGCCGGGCGATTCGCCGCCTCCGACACGATCGTCGAACCGGCCCGGGCCCCGCTCGTCCGGGGCTATGCGGCCGTCCGGCGAGCCATGGAGGAGGCCGGAGCCCTCGGGGTCGTCCTGGCGGGAGCCGGGCCGTCGCTCCTCGCGCTCAGCCGGGCCGGCGCCCCGGCGATCCGCGTCGCCGCCGCCGCCGAATCGGCCTTCTCGCGCGAGGGGATCGCCGCCACGGCTCGGGTCCATCGCGTCGACACGCGGGGGGCGCGGAGCGTGAGGCCATGAATCGCTTCGGCGGGAGAGGGTAGAGCGGATGGCCGAGCGGACGCCGTCCGGGGGGATCCCGTCCTTCGCCTTCGAGATGCTCCGGAAGGTCCTCCGGGACCTTCCGGCCGGCATCCTCCTCATCTCGCCCGACGGCACGATCACGCTGGCCAACCGGACGGCCGCCGACCTCCTGCGCCGCCCCGAGGGCGACCTCGTCGGGGCGAACGTCTTCAGCGACCCCTGGAGCCCGCTCCGAGAGGACGGCACGCCGTACGGGCCGGGCGAATCCCCGCTCGCCCAGGCGCTCGTCAGCAAGGTCGCCGTCCGGAACGTCATCGTCGGTGTCCCGGGAGCGCAGAACCCGACCTGGCTGCTCTTGAGCGCCGAACCGGAGTTCTCCGCGGAGGGCGATGTGAGGCAGGTCGTCTGCAGCTTCCTCGACGTGACGGAGGGGCGGCGGGCCGAGGAGGAGATCGAGCACCTCGCCTACCACGATTCCCTCACCGGGCTTCCGAACCGGCTCCTCTTCGCCGACCGGATCGAGGTGGCCCTCTCGAAAGCGCGCTATTCGCGCGAGGCGCTGATGGTCCTCGTGGTCGACCTCGACCGCTTCAAGCTCATCAACGACAGCCTCGGCCACAAGGCGGGCGACGCCCTCCTCCAGCAGACGGCGGCGCGTCTTCGCCACTGCATCCAGGATGGCGACACCGTCGCCCGGCTCGGAGGGGACCAGTTCCTGATCCTGATGCCGCGGATCGGCTCCCCGTCGGCCATCCCGACGATCGCCGAGCGGATTCTCGAGGCGCTCCGCCGCCCGTTCCACATCGACAACCGCGAGCTCTTCGTGACCGGCTCGATCGGGATCAGCCTCTTCCCGGATGACGGCGACGACGTCCAGACGCTGCTCCAGTGCGCCGACACCGCGATGAATCGCGTCAAACGCGAGGGGCGAGACGCCTTCATGCTCTACCGGCCCGACATGAACGCGCGGGCGCGCGAGCGGATGAAGCTGGAGACGAGCCTCCGGCGCGCCCTGGAGCGGACGGAGTTCCTCCTGAACTACCAGCCGCAGATCGACCTCGCGAGCGGGCAGATCGTCGGCGCCGAAGCGCTCCTGCGCTGGCGGCGGGGGGACAAGGTCGTGGTCCCGCCGTCGGACTTCATCTCCATCCTCGAGGAGACGGGCCTCATCGTTTCGATCGGCGAGTGGGTCCTCCGGACCGCCGCCGCGCAGGTGAGGGCGTGGCAGGCCGCCGGCCTGCCGCTGCTCCGCCTGGGAATCAACCTCTCCGCGCGGCAGTTCCAGCACGCGGGCCTCGTCGACGCCGTCCGGAAGGTCCTCTCGGAGACGGGCCTGCCGGCGCGGTCGCTGCTGCTCGAGATCACCGAGAGCGTCGCGATGGAACGCGCCGCCGGGAGCCTGGCGAAGCTGGCCGAGCTGAAGCGTCTCGGGATCCAGCTCGCCCTCGACGACTTCGGCACGGGCTATTCGTCTCTCTCGTACCTGAAGCGGTTTCCGATCGACGTCCTGAAGATCGACCAGGTGTTCGTCCGCGGCGTGGAGTTCGACCCGAAAGACGCCGCGCTCGGCGCCACCTCCATCGCCATGGCCCACGGGCTGAACCTCCGGGTCATCGCGGAAGGGGTCGAGACGGAAGGCCAACGCGAGTTCCTGAGGCGGCACGGCTGCGACGAGATCCAGGGGTTCCTGGTCGCCCGGCCGCTGTCGCCCGAGGGCTTTCGTAAACTGCTCGGGTGACGTCGACCGCCGTCTCCGCCTCGTTCCGCTGCCTGGCCTGCGGCGCGTCGGCGTCCCTCTCCCAGCTCGCGTCGTCGTGCGCCTCCTGCGGCGGCCTTCTCGAGGTGCACGCGGACCTGAAGGCCTGGGGGCGGAGCGGGGCCGAGTGGCGGGACCTCTTCGACCGGCGCCGGGCGGCTCTTCCCTCGGAGGCGACGCCGCCCTACCAGCGGAGCGGCGTCTGGCGCTTCCGTGAGCTCGTCCTCCCCGACCTTCCCGAGGGCGGCATCGTCTCGAAGCCGGAAGGGGGGACGCGCCTCTATCCGGGGCGCGCTCTCGGCGAGGCCCTCGGTCTGGCCCGGCTCTTCGTCAAGCACGAGGGAGAGAACCCGACCCTCTCGTTCAAGGACCGCGGCATGACCGCCGGCGTCTCGTGGGCGAAGCACCTGGGCCTCGCCGACGTCGCCTGCGCGTCCACGGGGGACACCTCGGCGGCGCTCGCGGCCTACGCGGCCGAGGTGCCGGGAATGCGGGCGATCGTCCTCCTCCCGCACGCGAAGATCACCGACGAGCAGCTTTCGCAGGCGCTCCACTACGGCGCCACGACGCTCGGACTCGACACCGACTTCGACGGCTGCATGCGCCTGGTCACGGAGCTGACGAGCGTCCGTCCCATCTACCTCCTCAACTCCCGGAACTCGGTCCGGATCGAGGGGCAGAAGACGATCGGGTGGGAGGTGATCCAGGATCTGGGATGGGAGGTCCCCGACTGGATCGTCGTCCCCGTCGGAAACGCGGGAAATGTCTCGGCCATCGGAAAGGGGCTTCGGGAGTGGCTCGAGCTGGGGATCATCGGGAAGAAGCCGCGCCTCGCCGGCGTCCAGGCCGAGGCGGCGGATCCGTTCTACCGTTCGTACGAGACGGGCTTCCGCGAGCGTGTCACGCGGGTCGCGGGGGAGACCGCGGCCTCGGCCATCCGGATCGGCGCCCCGGTGTCGCATCCGAAGGCGGAGCGCGAGATCCGCTTCTTCGACGGGGTCGTGGCACGGGTCGACGAGGCCGGGCTCCTCGACGCGGGAGCCCTCGCCAACCGCCACGGCCTCGCCCTCTGCCCGAACTCCGCCGTCGCCCTCGCCGGTGCGGCGAAACTGCGCCGCGAAGGTGTCATCGGGAAGGACGATCTGGTGGTCGTCGTGGCCACCGCCCACGCCCTGAAGTTCGCGGGGACGGCCGCGGCCTACCACCGGAGCGGGGCCCGGCTCGCCAACCCGGCCCGCCGCCTACCGGCCACGCTGGACGAGGTGCTTCGGGCGCTTCGGGTCTGACCGGTCCTCAGGCGTGGGGCGGCTCGGTCGCGCTCCGGATGAGCATCAGCGTGGTGGTTCCGATCTCGAATTCCGCGCGGTTCTCGAGCTCCACGCGCGAGACGCGCTCCTCGCCGATCCAGGTGCCGTTCGTCGAGTTCAGGTCGACCAGGAACACCTTGTCGTCGAGAACCTCGATGGCCGCGTGCTGCCGCGAGCACTGGATGTCGGCGACGACGATGTCGGCCTGCGCGCGGCCGATGACGACCTTGGGTTTCGTGATCTCGAAGATCCGGCCCGCCTCGGGCCCCGAGATGCAGGCGAGCGAAAAGCGGTAGCCGACGGGAAGGCGCAGCCGGCGCTCGTGGCCGGCCGCCTCCACGGCGGCGGCCTTGTCCGTCGTGCCGGGCTTCGGAAACCCGGGAGGCGGAGCCGTGGCGTCGGGAACGACGGCCGCCTCGAGCGGGCTCGGAGGCGTCACGACGGTGGGGACCGCGCGCGCCGGGGCGCCGGGCATCATGGCGCGCCGCCGCTTGCTGGCTTCGGTCAGGGCCGTTTCGTCGAGGGCGAAGTCGTCCGGGCCCGGCGGGCCGGCGGAGCGGGCCTCAGCCGGCGACGCGGGCGGGGGCGCCGGTGCCGGACGCACGGGCGCCTTCGGCTTCCCCGCGCCGGCCGGATTCACGATCTCGAAAATGGTGTTGCACCGGGTGCACCGGATCTTCTTCGTCAGGGCGCTGGCGAAGCGGCTCTCGTCGTAGTTGTAGCGCGCCTGGCAGGAGGAACACTGGATGATCAAGGCCGCCTCTTCTCCGCCGGGGAGACCGGGTGTTTCGGTCCGATTAGACCGCGGGCCGCCCCGTTCAGCAAGCCGCCACCCCCCGCACGGCGCGGGCATGGACGCGGGGAACGACAGCGCAAAGACGATCGATTTCTTCCGGGTTCGTCGTCCAGCCGAACGAGAAGCGAAGGGTGCCGCGCGCTTCCTCGGGCGAAAGGCCCATCGCCAGGAGGACGAAGCTGGGCTTCGTCGTTCCGCTGGCGCAGGCCGATCCGCTGGAGACGGCGATTCCCTCGAGATCGAGGGCGGCGAGCAGGATCTCTCCGGAGACCCCGGGAAAGACGACCGAGGAAGCCGTCGGAAGCCGTTCGGCCCCTCCCGGGGACGCCCCGTTCACCTTCAGACCGGGAATGGCGGAACGGAGGCCGTTCTCGAGGCGGTCGCGGAGGGCGGCGAGTCGGGCGCTCTCCGACGCCCTTCGGGCGGTCGCGAGAGAGGCGGCCGCGCCGAGTCCGACGATCGCCGCCACGTTCTCCGTTCCGGCGCGGCGCCCTTTCTCCTGCCCCCCTCCCGCGGCGACCGGTGCAAGGCGCGTCCCCTTCCGGATCCAGAGGGCTCCGGCCCCTTTCGGACCCCCGAACTTGTGGGCCGTGAGGGAGAGGAGGTCGACCCCGAGCTGGCCGGTGTCGACGGGGATTTTCCCGACGGCCTGCACGGCGTCCGTGTGGGCGAGGACCCCGGCCGCCCGGGCGCGAGCCGCGAGGCGGGGGAGCTCTCCGTTCACGATGCCCGTCTCGTTGTTGGCGAGGATCGCGGAAACGAGCGCCGCCGAGCCGTCCAGCCGCGTGTCGAGCGCTTCGCGCGCCGGAAGTCCGCTGCCGTCGACGGGAAGCTCGACGGCCTCGAAACCGAGAGAGACGAGCGAGCGCGCCGCCTCCCGGACGGCGGGATGCTCGGCCGCGGTGATGAGGACGGCCGTGCGGGCCGGATCGAGGTCGCGGGCCGCGAGCGCGGCGCCCTTGACGGCCAGATTGTCCGACTCGGTTCCTCCCGAGGTGAAGACGATCTCCTCGGGCCGTCCTCCGATCGCCCGCGCCACTTCGGCGCGGGCCTGCTCGACCGCCTGCCGCGCGGCGCGTCCGGCCGCGTGGACGGACGAAGGGTTCCCCGAAAACGCCGTCCACGGGGCCATGGCCTCCAGGACCTCCGGGAGAACGGGCGTCGTGGCGTGGTGGTCGGCGTAAAGCAAGTCGCTCCCGTACAAGGCGTTCTGATCCCCGGGCCGATTCTATGCGGCGCGGGCGGGAGGCCGGGTATTCCCGGGATCCAACCCGTCTCGACCTGGAATCCGTATTGCGTTACGCGAGAATCGGACGCCGTGAGGACTCGCTCGCTTCGACAGACGGTCCCGCGCCGGAAGGGAAGAGCGCCTCTCCTGGCCGCGTTGCTGCTGGTCTCGTTCACCGCGAACGGGCAGGTGGCGGCGCCGCCGCCCACCCCCGTTCCTGCCACCGGGCCGGCGGCCGACGCCGGGGAGGCCCGCCGGAGGCTCGAGGCGCTGAACCTCTTCAACCGGATCGACGACGACCGGGCGGTCGTCTACGCCTTCTCCGGCGCACCGGACGCCCGGACGATCGTCCGTTGCCCCCAGCTCTTTCGCGCGGTGGAGGTCTGGACCTATCTGGAGCACCCCCGGCTCGGTCGCAACGCACGGGCCATCTTCTTCCCGGAGCCCGGGACGGGGGTCTACCGCTACTGGACGCTTCTCGACGGCGAGGCGCTCCTCTTCGCACCGGAGGCGCACCTCACCTTCGGGACGCTCGACCCGCAGAAGACGACCTGCGCGGAAGCGGCCGTCCTCGCGGCCGCCGTGGCCGAGGTGACCGCCCGGCAGAAGGACAGGAGCGGCGGCCTGACCGAACGAGGGCTCGTGGCCGTGGCCCGCGAGGCCCTCGCAAAGGCCCCGGTCCCTTCGGCGACCCCGGTGCCGGTTCTCGTCTCGAACAAGCCGCTCACGTCGTCGGAGCGGAAGAAGCTCGAGTCGGAGCTTCCGGAAAGGTACCGACGGTTTCTCGAGGAGGTCGATCCGATCCTCACGGATCTCGAGCGCGACACCTTGCTGCGCCTGACGTCCGATTACCAGCGCGACCGGTTCATCGAGGAGTTCTGGAAGCGCCGTTCGATCGGGCCCGACGGACTCCGGGTCGAGTTCCGCGACGTCTACGAGCTGCGCGTGACGCAGGCGCGCGAGCTGTTCAAGAACCTCCACTGCGATCAGGCCCGGATCTTCATCGTGCACGGGCCCCCCGACGGCCGGCGGAAGTTCGAGTGTGTCGACGTCCTCTACCCGATCGACCTCTGGTACTACGAGCGGCTCGACGCCCTGAAGATGTCGAAGGTGCTCCTCCTCTTCTACCAGCCGTTCGGCGGGGGTGACTTCCGCCTCTGGACGCCGACGGACGGGCGAAACGCCATCCTGGCCGGCGCGATGCCGGGGATGGCGGTGACCCCGCGCCGGGTGAACGCGAGCACCTGTTTCGACTACGGCGACGTCATCCGGGCGCTCAACCAGATCGAGTCGCAGTGGGGCATCACGGGCGCCATGAAGATGGGAGCGGAGCTGAAGGAGGGGCAGAAGCCCGTCGACGTCGAGGGCGCGGACGCCATCCTCCAGATGACGACCGACATTCCGCCCGATGCGGTGCGCCTGCCCCTCCAGCGGGCTCTCCGGTTCCCCGAGATGGTCGGCAGCAAGATGAGAATGGAGCTGACGCTCCTGCTCGAACGGGAGTCGCTCTCGACGAAGACGATGGGGCCCGTCGACTTCTTCGACTTCGACGTCATCGGAGAGGTCGTGAAGGGGGAACGGCTCGTCGACAACTTCCGGTACCGGTTCGACTTCCCGACGACGTCGGTGTTCGGCCCGTTCGTCCCGCTGAAGTTCGAGCGCGAGCTCTTCCCGGGGGAGTACCGGATCAAGGTGAAGGTCGCCGACGCCAACCGGAACGCGGCCGGGCTCGTGGAGGAGACGATCCGGGTCCCGGACGTGCCGGACGTCGCGCTGACGCCCGAGGAGAAGGCGGCCCGGGAGGCGGGGCGGGCGGCCGTCGCCCGGCTCGTCGCCGAGGCAGGTACGCCCAAGGGGTCGATTCTCCTCCTTCCGATCGCGCGCGAGTTCGCGACGGGGCTCATCCGGTTCGAGACGCGCACCTCGTCGCCCGACATCGCGTCCGCCGAATTCTTTCTCGACAACGTGAAGATCTCGACGAAACGCCGCCCGCCCTTCGCCGTGGACCTGGACCTCGGGGAGCTGCCGCGCCGGCACGTCGTCAAGGTCGTGGCCTTCGCGAAGGACGGAAAGGTCCTCGGCGAGGACGAGATGACCCTGAACGAGGGGCGCGAGGCGTTCCGCGTCCGGATCACCGCGCCCGACAAGGGGGTGAAGCTCTCGGGGCCGGTGAGGGTCGTGGCCGACCTGGCCGTTCCGGAAACGAAGGAGCTCGAAGGCCTCGAGTTCTTCGTCAACGAGACGCGCGCGGGCGTCCTGAAGCAGCCGCCCTGGGAGAAGCTGGTCGACGTGCCGAAGTCGAAGGACCTCGGGTTCCTCCGGGTCGTGGCCTCCCTGACCGACGGCACGAAGGCGGAGGATCTCCGCTACTACAACGCGCCGAAGTACCTGACCGAGGAGCGGGTCCAGGCCATCGAGCTCTTCACGTCGGTCCTGGCCAAGGGACGGCCGGTGACGGGCCTGGCGAAGGAGGCCTTCACGATTCTCGAGGACGGCGTGCCGCAGGCCCTCGACGGCTTTGAGGTCGTCACGAACCTCCCGCTGTCGCTCGGCATCGGCATCGACACGTCGGGCTCGATGGAGGATTCGCTCGTCGATGCCCAGAAGGCCGCCAACGAGTTCCTCGGCGACGTCATGACGCCCCGGGACCGCTGCTTTCTGGTGAACTTCGACAACGAGCCGCAGCTCGTCACGCGTTTCACCACGGACCGCGATCGTCTCTCCCAGGCGATGGCCGGCATGCGGGCCCAGGGCTCCACGGCGCTCTGGGACGCCATCGTCTACGGTCTCTTCCAGTTCCAGGGCGTCCGCGGCCGGAAGGCGTACGTCATCCTGACGGACGGCGAGGACCGGTCGTCGAAGTTCCCCTTCGAGGCCGCCCTCGACTACGCGAAGAAATCGGGCGTGGCCCTCTACTTCATCGGCCTCCGGATTTCCGGGACGCAGCTGGAGGTCCGCTCGAAGCTCTCGAAGCTCGCGCGCGAGACGGGGGGCGCCGCGTACTTCGTCCAGTCCGCCCAGGGCCTCGCGCGAATCTACGCCGAGATCAACGAGGAGCTCCGGAGCCAGTACCTCCTCTCCTACCTTCCGCAGAACAAGACGCCGGGAAACGCCTGGCGGAAGATCGAGGTCAAGGTGTCCCCGTCGGCCTACGTCGCCCGCACGATCAGCGGCTACTACCCGTGACGGGGCCCGCAGCCGCGGCGGCTTCGGCCTCCGCGGGCGGAAGGGCCCGGAAGAAGAGGAATCCCTGCGCGACCGGGCAGCCGCGCGTCACGAGGAACGCGGCCTGATCCTCCCGCTCGACCCCCTCGGCGATCACGCGCAGGGATAGGCTGTGCGCCATCTCGACGATGGCCTGGACGAGGGCCGCGTCGGCGCGGCTGCCGGGGAGCTCGCGCGTGAAGCTCCGGTCGATCTTCAGCGCGTCGAACGGAAACCGCTTGAGATAGGCGAGCGAGGAGTGCCCCATCCCGAAGTCGTCGAGGGCGATCGAGGCGCCGAGGGCACGGAGGTGCCCGAGAGTCCCGACGATCTGGTCGACGTCGCTCATGGCGACGCTCTCCGTGATTTCGAGTTCCAGCAGGCCCGGGGGAAGGCCGCTCCCTTCGAGGGCCTTCTCGACGGTCCGCACGAGGTCGCCCCGGGCGAACTGGCGCGCGGAAAGGTTCACGGCGATCCGGAGGTCGCGTCCGGTCCTCTCCCGCAGCCTCGCGCCGAAGCGGCAGGCGGCCTTGAGGACCCACTCTCCGATCGGTACGATGAGGCGCGAGTCCTCCGCCACGGGGATGAAGTGCTCGGCCGAGACGATCCCGCGCGCGGGGTGGTCCCAGCGGAGAAGGGCCTCGAAGCCCACGATCTCCCGGGTCGCCAGCTTCACCTGCGGCTGGTAGTAGACGCGGAACTGCTCCTCCTCGAGGGCCCGCCGGAGCCCGGACTCCAGGTGGACGCGCTCGCGCACGGCGGCGTTCAGGGCCGGCGTGCAGAACTGGAAATTGTTCCGCCCGAGCTCCTTGGCCCGATAGAGGGCGTTGTCGGCGTTCTTCAGGAGCGTCGGCGCGTCGTCGCCGTCGCCGGGCGCGACGGCGATGCCGATGCTCGTCGTCACGAAGATCGGGTGGCCGTCGACGGAAAACGGCTCCGCGAACGAGTCGAGGATCTTCTGGGCGGCCGCTCCCACGTTCTCATGGGGCATCCCGGAGAGGAGGAGGACGAACTCGTCGCCGCCGACCCGGGCCACGGTGTCGCCGGCGCGGGTCGCGGCGCGGAGGCGTTCGCCGGCGGCCCGGAGAAGGCGGTCTCCCGCGGCGTGGCCGAGGGTGTCGTTCACCGGCTTGAACCGGTCGACATCGAGGAAAAAGACGGTGAAGGGGCTTCCGCCGCGCTCGAGCTGCGCGAGCGCCAGCTCGAGGTGATCCTTGAGGAGGAGCCGGTTCGGAAGCCCCGTCAGGGCGTCGTGGTAGGCGTGATGCTCGATCTGGGCCTCGGCGCGGACTCTCTCCGTCACGTCGCGGAAGCTCCAGACGCGCCCGACGGCTTTCCCGTCGAGACGCTGCGGGATGCTGTAGCGCTCGAAAACGCGGCCGTCCCGGAACCGGAGAACGTCGAAGCTCTCGGCCTCCGGTTTCGCGTAAAGCTCCCGGACCTTCGCGAGAAAGGTGTCGGGGCTCTCGAGCTGGCCGAGGACCGACGCGAGCATGGCCTGGTCGTCCCGCTTCTCCAGGAGGCCGGGGGGGACCCGCCAGAGCTCGGCGAAACGCCGGTTCCAGGACGTCACGCGGCCCCGGAGGTCGACGACGAGTAGCCCGTCGGCCGTCGACTGGAACGTCGACTCGAGGAGGGAAACGGAGCGCCGGAGGGCCGCTTCGGCGCTCCGCCGTCCGATCGCGGCCTCCACGTGGCGGCCCACGTCGGAGAGGAGCCTCAGATCCCGCTCGCCGAAGCGCGTCTCGCGGTCGTAGCTCTGGACGACGAGGGCGCCGAACGTCTCCTCCCCCGATTTGAGGGGGACGCCCACCCAGTCGAGCGACGGGGCGCCGATGAGCTCCACCTCGCTGGCGGCCACGAGCGCGTCGAAGACCTCGGGGGAGGCGAGGAGCGGCTTTCCCGTCCGGATGACGTACTCGGTCAGACCCCGCCCGAGGGCCTTCGGCGCCGGGACCGGGTCGTATTCGTCCACGAAGTAGGGGAAATGGAGGAGGCGGCTCTCCGCGTCCCACAGGGCGACGTAGAAGTTCCGCGCCTCGATGAGGTCCTCGACGGTGGCGTGGATCGTCGCGAGGAGACCGGGGAGGTCGGCGGCCCCGCTCGCGGCGGCGGCGATCCGGTCGAGCGCACCCTGCAGCGCGGCGGCCCGCCGCCGCTCGAGCGCATGCCCGAGGATCTCGCCGAGGAGGGGGAGCGCCGCGACGAGGTCGGCCGGCCACGCGGAGGAGGCGGACGGCGCCGGGAGCGCCAGGAAGCCGAGAAGCGTCTGCTCCGAGCGGAGGGGAACGACCGCGAGGGACGGCGTGCCGGTGGCCAGATCCCGCTCGCCGTCCGCCTCGGGGGGGAGCCCGTCGGCCCCCGGCAGGACGATGACGTCTCCGGAACCGGCGCGCGTGAGAAGCCAGCCGACCCGGCGGGAGGGGAGAGGGGCCGGGGCGGGACCGGCCGACTCGGGCGCGTTCCAGACGAAGCGGGGCAGGAGACGGGTGCCGTCTTCCGTCAGAAGCCAGAGAGTGGCTCTCGGCGAGCCGAGGCCGGCCCCGACGCGCTCGACGACGTGTGCGATCTCGACGTCCAGCCGGAGAGACGGCGCGCGGACGAGCGACGCCGTCACGCCGAGCAGGAGCTGCTCGAAGGCCTCGCGCCGGCGGAGGACCTGCGACAGCCCATGGCTCTCGGTCACGTCGAGGGCGGTCCCGAGGCAGCCCGCGATCTTCCCCTCGGACCCGCGGAGCGGCGCCACGCGCGAGCGGAAGCGGCGTCCGCCGAAGGTGAGCTCGTACGTGACGGTCTCGCCGGCCAGGGCGCGGCGTGCCGCGGCGATGGCGGGGAACTCCGGATCGCGGGTCCCGAAGAATTCGAAGAGAGTCTGGCCCACGACCTGGCCGGGCTTCAGCCCGAGGGCCTCGAGGCCGGCGCCGAGCGAGGAGGTGAAGCGGAGGGACGCGTCGACGGTCCAGGTGATCGTGGGCGACTCGTCCAGCATCCGCTGGAGGCGAAGCTCTCCCGTCGTCACGTCCGAGGCCGGATGCATGCCCTCCCGACTGGCCGCCGATGGATCGGACATTCCTCCGCATTGTCGCCCGGCCGACCGGCTCCCGTCACGGCGGGCCCTCTCCGGCTATGCTCGCTCTCGTGACGGCCTGTCGCCTCGTCCTCGCCTCGTCCTCGCCCCGCCGCCGGGAACTCCTCGCCGCGATCGGGCTGACGTTCGAGGTCTGTCCGGCGGAGGTCGACGAGTCCCTCGCGGCGGGGGAGAGCCCGTTCGACGCGGCCGAGCGTCTCGCGCAGGAGAAAGCGGCCCGGGCCGCGGCGCGGCTCGGGGGCGACGCGGTCGTCGTCGCCGCCGACACGATCGTCATACTCCGGGGCGAGGCGCTCGGGAAGCCCGCGGATCGCGCGGACGCGGTCCGGATGCTCCGGGCGCTCGCCGGCCGCACCCACGAGGTCGTCACGGGCCTCGCGCTGGCCCGGGGCGGGCTCGTCGTCTCCGGGCGCGAGGTGACGCACGTGGTCTTCGCGCCGATGACCGACGCGGAGATCCGCGCCTACGCCGCGTCCGGCGAACCCGACGACAAGGCGGGCGCTTACGCGCTTCAGGGGATCGGGGGCCTCTTCATCGAGCGCGTCGTGGGAAGCCCCTCCAACGTCGTCGGACTTCCCGTCCGGCTCTTCGCCCGTCTCGCCCGCGAGGCCGGGCTCGCTCTCCCCGCGTTCGGGGAGCCGGCCTCCCCGCCCGGGCCCGGCTCGGGTAGGCTGGAGACGCCATGAAGAGCGCGTGGAGGCTCCCTCTCGGCGACTTCGTCGAGGCGGCGCGCGGCAAGGCACCCGCCGACCTCGTCTTCAGGAACGCCCGCGTCGTGAACGTCCTGACGGGCGAGATCCACGCCGAGAGCGTCGGAATCAAGGGGGACCGGATCCTCGGCTTCGGGGCGTACCGGGCCGCCCGGCCGGAGGACGAGATCGACCTCGCCGGGGCCTTTCTCGCCCCGGCGCTCTGGGACGCCCATCTCCACATCGAGTCGACGATGACGACACCCGCCACGTTCGCGCGTCTCGCCGCCGTCCACGGGACCGCCGCCGCCGTGACCGACCCCCACGAGATCGCCAACGTCCGCGGCGCCCCCGGAATCCGGGCCTTCCTCGAGGCCTCCGAGAACCTTCCGGTGGAAGTCCTCGTGATGCTTCCCTCCTGCGTCCCCTCGACCCACCTCGAGACGGCCGGCGCGGCGCTCGGTCCGTCCGATCTCGAGCCGCTGTACGGCCTGCCGCGCGTCCTCGGCCTCGCGGAGATGATGAACGTCCCCGGCTTCCTGTTCGGCGACCCGTTCGTTCGCGGGAAGGTCGAGGGCGCCCGGCGCCGCGGCGTCCCGATCGACGGCCACTCGCCGCTCCTGACGGGCCTCGACCTGAACGCCTACATCGGGGCGGGAATCCGTTCCGACCACGAATGCCTCTCGCGCGGAGAGGCCTCGGAGAAGGTCCGCCGGGGCATGTCCATCTGGATCCGGGAGGGGACGGCGGCGAAGAACCTCGACGACCTCCTCCCGCTGGTCACCCGCGAGAACTCCGAACGGTTCGCATTCTCCACGGACGACCGGCATCCGTGGGACCTGCTCGCCCACGGACACCTCGACCACCACGTCCGCCGTGCGATCGGCCTCGGGCTCGACCCCGTCCTCGCGATCCGGCTCGCCTCCTGGTCCTGCGCGCGGCATTACGGGTTCGAGGACCGCGGCGCGGTGGCTCCGGGCTTCCGCGCCGACCTCCTGACCTTCGAGCGCCCCGAGGAGTTCCGACCCGACCTCGTCGTCCTCGGGGGACGGAGGGTGGCGAAGGGGGGAAAGCTCCTCGCGGAGATTCCGCCGGTGCCGATGGACGAGGGACCGGGATTCCACGTCGCCGGCTTCTCGCGCGACCGGCTCCGGATCGCCGCCGCTCCCGGCGCTCCCCTCAGGGTGATCGAGGTCCGTGCCGGTTCGCTCGCCACGGGCGCGGGAACGGCGCCGGCGAAGGTCGAGGGGAGCGTGGCGGCGGCCGACCCGGCGAGGGATCTCTTGAAGCTCGCCGTCGTCGAGCGGCACCGGGGGACGGGAAACGTCGGGGTCGCCTTCGCCCGCGGCTTCGGCCTGAAGCGGGGCGCCGTGGCCTCCTCCGTCGCGCACGACTCGCACAACATCGTCGTCCTCGGGGTCGACGACGCCTCGATGGAGACGGCCGTCCGCCGGACCGCCGCAATCGGCGGCGGCATCGTCATCGCCGACGGAGCGCAGGTCCTCGCCGAGGTGCCGCTGCCGGTCGGCGGCCTGATGTCGAACGCCCCGATGGCGGACGTGGATGCCGCCGAGCGGAAGGCGAACGAGGCCGCGCTCTCTCTCGGGGCCACCATGGACCACCCCTTCATGACGCTCGCCTTCCTCGCCCTCCCCGTCATCCCCGAGCTGAAGCTGACAGATAAAGGTCTGGTAGATGTCAACAAGTTCGACTTTGTGAGTCCCCTCGCGTGATCGTCCGGGTCAGCCGCGCGCGGCGCGACCGCGGCGCATCTGCCTGAGGGCCGCCAGGTAGCCGTCGAGCTTCGTCTGCTGTTCGGACGTGAGAACGGTCCTGATCTCGCCGAGGACGTTCTCGGCCGTTCCGCGGACCGCCTCCCGGTCGGCCTGCACCTTCAGGAAGGCCGCGCCGACGGCGGCGGTGTCGGGGCGCGGGGCGGACGCGAGGTCGTGCAGCGCCCGGGCGTCGGTCCGCGTCTTCAGGGCGAGGGTCTGGACACCGTCCTTCTTCGACTCGAGGATCGACCGGATCTTCGTCCTCTGGTCGTCCGTCAGGCCGACCGTGGCGAGCCCGCCCCGGAGAGCCCGAAGGAAGGGGCGCCCGTGCCCACCGGGTCCGCGTCCGCCCGGTCCGACCGGCTCGGCGGAAGACGCGACGGCCGTTCCGAGCCCCACGACGAGGGCGAGCGCCAGGAGCCCCGTGACCGGCCGTTTCGCGATGCTGTTCATTCTCGTTCCCTCCTTCGAGCCGCCGACCCGTTTCGTGGGTGGCGCCGCTTCCGGAAGGAAAGACGCGACCGGGGAACGGACCGTTTACAGCCGGCCGCTTCCCGTCATCAGAGGAGGCCGCCGAGGAGGACGACGTTCCCGGTCGGCCGGGCGGCGCCCTCGCGCGCCTCCACCGAGACGGCGAAGCGCTCCGGGTTGGTTCCGAGACACTCCTGCCGCTGGACGACGACGATCCCCGTACCGTCCGGCCGGGGATCGAAGAGCGCCGCCGGAACCGGTTCGCCGCCGACGAAGACCCAGAGCTGGTAGCACTTCTCCCGGGGAAGGGACGGGAGACCCTGGGCGAGGAGGAGCCCCTGGCGCGCGTCCGGATGGAAGAGAAAACGGGCCTCCGCGGTGCGGTCGGCGCCCTTGAGGAGGGCCAGACGGACGTGCGGGTCCTTCAGCCACTGGAGCTGCCGTTCCTGCTCCTTCAGCATCTGGGCGAGGCTCCGCTTCTCGGCCTTCAGGATCTCGATCTCGCCGCGATGCGCCATCGTGACGAGGACGCCGATGCCGACCGAGACGGCCGCCGCCGCGGCCACGAGGGCCATCGTCCTCCACCGGGAGCGCGGAAGGGGCGGCGGGAAGGCGGCCAGCTCGACGCCCGGCGTCACGTTCGCGATCCGGCGAAGCAGGCTCTCCTTCACCCCGGGCGGCGGCCGCCGCCCGGCGACGGAATAGGGCAGGAGGTCCGCCGCGGCGCGAAGGGCCGAGAGCTCCGCCTCGCACCGGTCGCAGCCGCCGGCGAGATGCTCCTCGAGCCGCGCCCGGTCTTCGCCCTGGAGAGCACCCAGGGCGTGGAGCGGAAGCTCCTCGAGCCAGGGATGCTCAGACATCGGTTCTCTCCCCGGAAAAAAGGGACTGAAGCTTCGCGAGCCCGGCGCGGGCGCGGCTCTTGACCGTGCCGAGCGGCTCGCCGAGGTGTGCGGCGATCTCGGTCTGCGTCAGCCCCTCGAAGTAGGCCAGGACGAGGACCGTCCGCTCCTTCACGGAGAGGCGGCCGAGGGTCCGGATCACGTCCTGGCGGAGCAGGCTGCTCTCGGCGGCGGCTCCGGAGTCCCCGGGCTCGGGGAGCGGCTCGGCGGCGACGATCCGCGCCCCGGCGGCCTTCCGGCTCCGCCACCGGTCGAGCGACCGGCTCCGGGCGATCGAAAAGAGCCAGCTTTTCAGCGGCGCGCGGGCCGGATCGTAGCGGCCGGCCTCCCTCCAGACCTGAACGAAGATGTCCTGAAGCACGTCCTCGGCCTCGGTGGCGTCTCTCAGAATACGGACGCAGACGGGGAAGAGGACGTCCGCCCAGCGGTCGTAGAACTCGGCAAACGCCTCGCGGTCCCGCTGAACGACCCGGCCGAAGAGCTCCGAATCCCCAACCATCCTGCCGCCGCTGTCCGATTTCAGACTGCACGGGACCGGCGGGGCTGTCAATGGGGCGTCCGCCTACCCGGGTTGACGCCCCCCGTTCCCGCCGATACCGTCGGCGCGGCGGCGGGCTCGTCCGGGGCGCCGCGGAGACACGATGGCACGACGAAAAGCAGCGGCTGCCGCGGGCGGCCAGTCCGCCCTGCCGTTCGACGCCGAGACGTCGCTTCCCGCCGAGGTGCGCCGGCGGTACCTGAACTATGCCCTCTCGGTCATCACGTCGCGGGCGCTCCCCGACGTGCGGGACGGTCTGAAGCCCGTGCAGCGGCGGATCCTCTTCTCGATGTTCCAGAACCTCCACCTGACGCCGGACGCGAAGTTCAAGAAGTGCGCGACGGTCGTGGGCGACGTCATCGGGAAGTACCACCCGCACGGCGACGTGGCGATCTACGACGCGCTGGTCCGGATGGCCCAGCCCTTCACGCTCCGCGCGCCGCTCGTGGACGGGCACGGAAACTTCGGCTCGCTCGACGGCGACGCGGCGGCCGCCTACCGGTACACCGAGGCGCGGCTCCGACCGCTCGCCCTCGAGCTGCTCACCGAGATCCGCAGGCAGACGGTCGACTGGCGTCCGAACTTCGACGGCGTCCACTCCGAGCCGATCGTCCTCCCGGCCCGGTTCCCGAACCTCCTCGTGAACGGGGCGACCGGGATCGCCGTCGGCATGGCCACGTCCATTCCGCCGCACAACCCCGTCGAGGTCCTCAGCGCCGCGATCGCGGCCATCGACGACCCGGACGCCGACCCGCTGAAGGAGATCCGGGGGCCCGACTTCCCGACGGGCGGCGTCCTCCTCGGGAGCAAGCGCGAGATCCGCGCGATCTACGAGAGCGGGCAGGGGACGCTGAAGCTGCGGGGGGACTACGCCGTGGAGGAGGGGCCGCGCGGCTCAACGACGATCGTCGTCACCTCGATCCCCTACGGGCAGGAGAAGGCGAACCTCGTCGCCCGGATCGCCGACGTCATCCTCGAGCGGAAGCTCCCGGCCCTCGCCGATGTCCGCGACGAGTCGACCGACGACGTCCGGATCGTCCTCGAGATCAGGCGCGACGCGGACCCGGCGCTCGTCATGACCTATCTCTACCGGCACACACCGCTCGAGACGACCGTGCCGGTCAACCTGACCTGTCTCGTCCCGACGGCGAACCCCGAGGTGGCCGAGCCGCAGCGGCTGCCGCTCCGGGCGATCCTCCGCGCCTTCCTCGACTTCCGGTTCGAGACGGTCCGGCGGCGGTTCGAATTCGACCTGGGCGAGCTTCGCCGCCGGATCCACCTCCTCGAAGGGTTCCAGATCATCTACGACGCGCTCGACGAGGCGATCCGGATCATCCGCCGGTCGGACGGCAAGGCCGACGCGGCAGCGAAGCTGATGAAGCGCTTCGGCCTCGACGCGGAGCAGGCCGAAGCGGTTCTCGAGACGAAGCTCTACAAGCTCGCCCGGCTCGAGATCGACGCCATCCGGCTGGAGCTCTCGGAAAAGAAGGCCGAGGCCGCCCGGATCGAGGCGATCCTGAAGTCGAAAGCGAAGCTGTGGGGGGTCGTCCAGCGGGAGCTGGTGGAACTGCGCGGCCTTCTCGAAAAAGAGAAACGCCGGACGCAGGTGACGGCCTCGGCCGACGAGCCGGCATACGACGCCGAGGCCTTCATCCAGCATGAGGAGACGTTCGGGATCGTCACGTCGGACGGCTGGATGAAGCGCCAGCGGGAGCTGAAGGACCCGGCGTCGACGCGCCTCCGGGAAGGGGACGCGGTGCTGGCCGTCCTCCAGGGTTCCACGAAGGAGCTCGGGGTCCTCTTCTCGAACCGCGGCGCGGCGTACGTCCTCCGGCTGAACGACATCCCGCCCTCCACGGGCTACGGCGAGCCCGTGCAGAAGCTCTTCAGGTTCGGCGACGGGGAGCGCGTCGCGGCGGCGCTCTCGCTCGACCCGCGGATCACGCCGGAAAAGAACGTCGTCGCCCTCGCGGCGACCCGGAGAGGATTCGTCTTCCGCTTCTCGATCGACCCGCTGCGCGAGCCGACGACCCGCGCCGGCCGGCGCTACGGGAAGCCGTCGGCCGACGACGAGATCGTCTTCGTCGGCGTCTCGGGGAGAAAGGACGTCGTGGCGCTGGCCTCCGAGCAGGGGAGGGCGATTCTCTTCCCGGCCGAGGAGGTCCCTCTCCTCGCCGGCCCCGGGAAGGGGGTCATCGGGCTGAAGCTCGCGGCCGGCGACCGGGTCGTCGGCGCAGCGCTCTTCGGATCCGACGAGAAGCGCGCCGTCCTCGTCCTCGAGAACTCGAAGGGAACGGAGCATACGATCACGAAGCGGTACGACGTCGTCGGCCGGGGCGGGAAGGGGTTCCACCTGATCAAGCGCGACCGGCTCGTGCGGGCCATCCCGTCGCCCGTCGCGCTCGTAGACCTTTCGGAGAAGGAGAGCTGATGAACGTCGTCCTCGCCGAGAAGTACGGGTTCTGCGCCGGGGTCCGCGTGGCCGACAAACTCGTCCGGATCGCGGCGGCCAAGGGCCAGAAGGGGGCGATCCTCGGCCAGGTGGTCCACAACGAGACCGTCGAGGCGGCGATGGCCCGGCTGGGCTTCCCGACCGTCCAGCGCCTCGAGGAAGCGAAGGTGCACGAGGGACGCATCGTCTTCTCCGCGCACGGCGTGGCCCCCTCCGTCCGGGCCGAGGCGAAGGCGCTCGACCTCGTGGCCATCGACACGACCTGCAAGTTCGTGACGGACATCCACGTCGAGATCGCCCGGTCGCTCGCCGAGGGCTACTTCATCGCCATCATGGGGCAGCGGACGCATCGCGAGGTCGTGGGCTACACGAAAGACCTCGATCCCGTCAGCTACGAGGTCTTCTACGACCTGGACGACGTGGCGGCGTTCGACTGGTCGAAGCATGCGAAGGTGAAGATCGTCTTCCAGACGACGCTGAACGCCGACTACTTCGCGGCGCACGTCGAGGAGATCCGCCGCCGGGCCGGCACGGCGCGGGTGGCCGACACGATCTGCTACGCCACGAAGGAGAATCAGGAGGCCCTCCGGGTCCTCTGCGACGATCCGACGATCGACGCCATCGTCGTGATCGGCGGCAAGCACAGCAAGAACACGAAGGAACTGGCCCGGATCGCGGAAGCCTTCAAGAAGACGGTCCTCATCGGAACGGCGGCGGAGCTCGACCCGGCGTCGCTCGCGGGTGCCCGGAAGGTGGGCGTGACCGCGGGGGCCTCGACGCCGGACGACGACGTCGAGACGGTCGTCGAGAAGCTGAGAGGCCTCTGAGGCCGGGTTATCTCTCCGTTGGATCGCGGCGGCGGGCGCCGTCCGCGGACTCGTCGACCCCCTTCACCTCCTCTTCACCGCGCGGGACGCTCTCCGTGGCGTGCGCGGCGCGGAGGAGACGGGGCGCGACGATGAGCGCGGCCCCGTAGGCGGCGAAGGTCAGGACGAGCGTCGCGGGGCG
>DATIWM010000108.1:0-28026 GCA_035519355.1 Thermoanaerobaculia bacterium
CTTCGGAAAGCGGTTCGCGAATTCGGCGAGCGAGAGGAGCTTCAGGAGCTCCGCCACTTTCCGGTCGATCGTTTCCCGGGATTCGCCCTTGATCTCGAGGCCGAAGGCGATGTTCTTCGCGATCGTCATCCAGGGAAAGAGGGCGTACTCCTGGAAGACCATCGCGCGGTCCGGCCCCGGCTCGGTGACGGGGCGTCCGTTGGCGAGCAGCGTCCCGGCGGTCGGGAGCGAGAAGCCGGCGATGGCGTTCAGGAGCGTCGACTTCCCGCAGCCCGAGGGGCCGAGCAGGCAGACGAACTCCCCGGGAGTCACGGCGAGCTGGATGCCGCGAAGGGCGACGACTTCCTGGCCATCCGGCGACCGGAAGGTCTTGTCGACTCCCTCCGCGAGGATCTGCGGCGATGCCGGAGCGCTCACGACGACTCCAGGCTCCGGTGCCAGCGGAGAAGATGGTTCGAGAACTTGTTGAGGGCCGTGTCGATGCCCAGCCCGATGACGCCGATCGTGATCATTCCGGCGATGATCTTGTCGGGCCAGAAGAACTCTCGCGCCTCCAGGATCCGGTAGCCGAGGCCGCTGTTGACCGCGATCATCTCGGCCACGATCACGACGATGAAGGCGACGCCGTAGCCGACGCGGACGCCGGTCAGGATGTGGGGCGCGGCGGCCGGAAGGATGACGCGCCGGAACATGACGAGGCCGCCGGCACCGAGGTTCCGGGCCGCCCGGACGTAAATGGCGTCAACATTCCGGACCCCGGCGATCGTGTTGAGGAGGATCGGGAAGAACGCTCCCAGGCTGATCAGAAAGAAGGCCGGCGGGTTCCCCAGCCCGAACCAGAGGATCGCGAGCGGGATGTAGGCGATCGGCGGGATGGGCCGGAGGATCTGGACCAGCGAGTTCATCAGCCTGTAGACGGTGCTCGAGACCCCCATCAGGAGGCCGAGGCCGAGCCCGAGAGAGCCGCCGATGAGGAAGCCCGCGAAGACACGGAAGAGGCTGGCGGCCGCGTCGTGGAGCAGCTCGCCCGAGACGAGCCACGTCAGGTACGGCCCCTCCGCGGCGTCGAACGGCTTTTGGGGCGAGAGGTAGCTCCACCAGCGGAGGGCGACCTTCGTCGGTGACGGCAGGATGAGCGGGTTGATGAACCCGGCCCGGGAGAGCCCCTCCCAGAGGGCGAGGACCGCCACCGGGACGAGGAGCGCCTGGACGATCCTCTTCCCGGTTCCGCCGCCTGCGGCACTCACTTCGCGCCGAGTTCCTTCTTCGCCTTCGCGAGAAGGTCCAGCCTCACCCACTCCTTCGCCACGGGAGGATTTGCCATCCGCCCGACGCCGACCTTCTGCATGAAGTCGGTCGTCACCTGGACGTGCTCCACGGTGATGTCGTACGTGAAGGCCGCGTTCGACAGGGAGTCCTTGTATTCCTCGGCCGTCAGCTGTCCCTTGAAGATCGTCTCCCGGACGTACTTCTCGGCGAGGGCGGGGTTCTCGAGGAAGGTCCTCGTGGCGTCGACGAAGCACTTCAGGACGCGAGCCGCCACGTCCGGCTTCTCCGCGTAGAGCTTCGAGGTCATGACCAGCGCGCGGACAGGCTCGCCCATCGGCGTGTCGTAGGGCTTCACGATCTCGGTCGCGAACCCCTTCGAGATGGCCTGCGTCGCCTGCGGCTCGGACTGGCAGATGGCGTCGACGTTCTTTCCGAGCAGGGCCTGGTTCAGGTCGGCGTAGGCGAGGTAGACGATCTGGACGTCCTTCTCGCCCGGCTTGTCGGACCAGGTGAGCCCGGCCTTCTGCAGCTCGACGAGGAGGGCCAGCTCCTGCGCGCCGCCGCGCGGCACGCCCACCTTCTTCCCCTTCAGGGCGGCCACCGACTTCAGTCCGAGGTCGGCGCGCCCGACGATCCGGACGCCCCCCTTCGCGAAGCCGGCGACGACGTAGACGGGCGCCCCGGCCGCGCGACCCGCGATCGCCGCGTCGAGGGCGCTCGCGGCGATGTCCACCTCGCCCGCGAGGATGCCCGGGACGATGTCGAGCCCCTTGGCGAAGATCTTCTCCTCGATCTTCAGGTTGTACTTCGGTGCGATCTCCTTCATGTACCAGACGGCGCCGTAGTGGGCGAACTTCAGGTTGCCCAGGCGGACCACGTCCTGGCCGTCGGCCTCGGGCGCGGGGACGAAGAGGGCGGCGGCCGCCACGACGGGGAGGAATCGAATGAGCTCTTTCATTTTGCGACCACAGTCAGGACGTCTCGAGTCCGGAAACGGGGCGATTCTAAGCCGCGGCTGGGACGATTTCCCCATTGACTTCCCTCCGCCCGCGGCAAAATGTTCCCTTGCCATGTCCAAGAACACCTCGCCCGCCCTCCTCCCCTTCACCGACTCGTCCGGCGCGCTGAAGATCTCGGGACCCCCGGTCGGAACGGCCGGGCGCGTCCTGACTAAGGAAGCCCTCGATCTCGTCGTGAAGCTCCAGCGGTCCTTCGGCGAGAGGCGGGAGCAGCTGCTCGAGAGGCGGAAGGCCGTCCAGGCCCGGATCCACGAGGGAGTCCTCCCGGACTTCCTACCGGAGACTCGGTCGATCCGGGAGTCGGAGTGGACCGTCGCGCCGATCCCGAAGGATCTCCTCGACCGGCGCGTGGAGATCACCGGGCCGGTCGACCGGAAGATGATCATCAACGCCCTCAACTCCGGGGCGAGCGTCTTCATGGCCGACTTCGAGGACTCGAACTCGCCGACGTGGGAGAACAACGTGGACGGGCAGTCCAACCTGATCGACGCCGTCGCCGGGACCATCTCGTTCGAGGCGCCCGAGGGGAAGAGCTACCGGCTGAACGAGAAGACCGCGACCCTCTTCGTCCGCCCGCGGGGCTGGCACCTCCTGGAGAAGCACGTCACGCTCGACGGCAAGCCGGTCTCGGGGAGCCTCTGGGACTTCACGCTCTTCTTCTTCCACAACGCGAAGAAGCTCGTCGCGCGAGGGACGGGACCCTACTTCTACCTCCCGAAGATGGAGAACCACCTCGAGGCCCGCCTCTGGAACGACGTCTTCGTCATGGCGCAGGAGCACGTCGGTCTGCCGCGGGGAACGATCCGGGCGACGGTCCTCATCGAGGTGATCCTCGCCGCCTTCGAGATGGACGAGATACTCTGGGAGCTGCGCGACCACTCGGGCGGTCTCAACTGCGGGCGGTGGGACTACATCTTCTCCGTCATCAAGAAGTTCAGTCGCGATTCGAAGCACCTTCTTCCCGACCGGGCCGCCATCACGATGGAGAAGCCGTTCCTGAAGGCCTACGTGGACCTCCTCATCCGGACCTGCCATCGGCGCAGCATCCACGCCATGGGAGGGATGGCCGCGCAGATCCCGATCAAGAGCGACCCGGAGGCGAGCCGGGCGGCCCTGGCGAAGGTGGAAGCCGACAAGTGGCGCGAAGTGAAGGCGGGGCACGACGGGACGTGGGTGGCGCACCCGGGTCTCGTCCCGGTCGCGAAGGGGATCTTCGACGAGGGGATGCCGCAGGCGAACCAGATCTCGAGGAGACGCGACGACGTCGTGGTCGCGGCGGAAGACCTCCTCGCCGTCCCGACGGGAGCGATCACGGAGAAGGGGTTCCGGCAGAACGTGAACGTCGGCATCCTCTACCTCGAGGCGTGGCTCCGCGGCACGGGGTGCGTGCCGCTCTACAACCTGATGGAGGACGCCGCCACGTCGGAGATCTCGCGGGCCCAGATCTGGCAGTGGGTTCACAACGGGGCCGCGCTCGACGACGGCCGGAAGATCACCCTTTCGTTCTACGAGAAGATCCGCGACGAGGAGCTGGCCGGCGTGAGGAAGAGGATCGGCGAGGCGGCGTGGGCCGCCGGACGGTTCGGCCTCGCGTCGAAGCTGTTCGACGAGATGGTCGCGGCGCCGGCCATGCCGGAATTCCTGACGCTTCCGGCCTACGACGCGCTGATCTCTCTCGAAGGACGGGGCTGACGGAGGCTCCGCCCCGCCCGTTTCCCCGGCGTGTGATCATTCCGGCCGCATGGCGCTGCGAGCCCTTCTTCTCGACATGGACGGGGTCCTCGTCTTCTCGGAGGAGGCCTGGTTCGCCGTCTACAACCAGACGCTCGTCCACTTCGGCCATCCGGCGATCCCGCGCGAGGCCTTCGACGCGATCTACGGGAACGGGACGGAGGCCGACCGGGCCACGTACATGCCCGAGCGGAGGGTCGAGGAGATCAACGCGGCCTACGCGCAGTTCTTCGAGCGGCACCTGGCGAAGATCCTCCCCAACCCCGAGGCGGCCGCCTTTCTCGCGGAGGCCCGCGCGCGGGGGGTGGGAATCGGCGTCGCGACGAACACGACGAGCCCGCTCGCCGGCCGGGTCCTCGCCCTGACGGGACTTCTGCCGCTTCTCGACGAGATCGCGGCCGCGGACGAGGCGGGGGCGGGGAAGCCCGACCCGGCCGTCCTTCACCTCGCGGCCGCCCGCCTCGGCGTTCCCCTCGCGGAGTGCCTCTTCGTCGGCGACTCGCGCTACGACGCCGAGGCCGCCGCCCGCGCACCGGTGGCTTTCGTCGGGTACCGGTACGGGAACGGCGACCGGGTCGCCGCGCTGGCCGACCTTCTCCCTCGCCTTCCGCAGCCGCCCGGCCGCTGAGGGGAAGGAAACTCCACTTCGAAGCGAACGTACAAAGGTCATATGCCGAGCCGCTCGGACTGGAAGAAGCTGGCCGCGGAGACCGTTCGAGGAGTCGGCGTGGGGGAGGTCCGCGGCCTCTACGCCCTCGAGTGGCGGAAGGCCGTCCGGATTTTTCTGGCCGAGCATCGCGACGAGATCGAGGCGGAGCCGAAGAGGTTTCGTCGCAGTCTGAAGCGGGCGAATGCCCTCCTTTTCGGCCTGATGTTGAGGTTGACGCCGGCCCGGCGTCTCCTCTTCGCGGCCGCGTTCATCCTCACTCTGCTCGGGATCATCCTCCCCTCGGACGTGGAGGCCGCACGGGCCGAGGGGTTCTTCTTCATGGTTGTCTCCGTCGTCGTCCTGTTCGTCCTGCTGGGGCTCGAGCTGGTCGACAAGCTCCACTTCCGGGACGAGCTCCTGATGGCCCGCGACCTGCAGGCCGACCTCGTCCCCGCGGCCCTCCCGGAAACGGCGCGCTGGGACCTGGCCGGTTTCAACCGCGTCGCCAACACGGTCGGCGGCGACCTGTACGACTTCGCCCCGCTGCCCGACGGCCGCCTCGTCGTCCTCTTCGGGGATGCCTCGGGGCACGGGATGGCCGCGGGCCTCCTCATGGTCGTCACGCAGTCGGCCTTCCGGACGCAGATCGAGGGCGACCCGTCGCCGGCGGCCGTTGCCGTCGCGCTGAACCGGACGCTTTGCCGGACCGGCGCCTGCCGGACCTCCGGATCGCGCGCCTTCTTTTCGGGGGTCGTCATGCTTCTCGCCCCCGACGGGGCGTGGTCCGCGGTCGTCGCGGGCCATCCACCGGTCCTTCGCCTCACTCCGGAGGGGCGGGTCGCGGAGCGGATCGGGACGGGCGCCTACCCGTTCGGTGTTCGCGAGAAGGGGGAGTGGACGACGTTCGAGGGGACACTCGGTCTTGGTGAGACGCTCCTCTTCTACTCCGACGGCCTTCCGGAGGCGCGGAACGCTGCCGGGGAGGAATTCGGCGACGGACGGGTGGAGGCCGTCGCGGCGAAGGCCCTCGCGACGCCGTCCCTCCTGGTCGCGTCCCTCTCGGACGAGCTCCGGCGGTTTCTCGGCGCCGAGCCTCCGGAGGACGACGTCTCGATCGCCGCGATCCGGCGCAGAATGCCGGCGTCTTGACGCCGGTCACCCCCCGCACGGGACGCCTCCTCATCACGGCCGCGGCCCTCCTCTGGTCGAGCGGCGGCCTCGCGATCAAGCTGGTTCCCCTGCCGGCGGCCGGCGTGGCGTTCTGGAGGTCGCTCCTGACGGCCCTCTTCCTGATCGCGGTCCTCCGCCCCTCTCTCGACCGGTGGCGCCGCGCCTCGTGGACGACGGCCCTCATCTACGCCGCCATGATCCTGAGCTTCATCTCCGCGACCAAGATGACCACGGCGGCGAATGCCATCTTTCTTCAGTACACGGCGCCCGTGTACGTCCTCCTCTTCGCGCCGCTTCTCCTGAAGGAGCCGTTCCGTCGGGCCGACCTCGTGACGCTCGTGGTCGCCCTCTTCGGCATGACGCTGTTCTTCGTCGGCCGGCTGGAGGCCGGGGCGCTCGCGGGAAACGTCGTCGCGGTTCTCTCCGGACTCTTCTTCGGGGGCGTCATCCTCTTCCTCCGGCGCGACACGACCCGCGACGCGATGGCCTCGGTCCTCCTCGGGAACCTCCTCGCGGCGCTCCTCGCGCTGCCGCTCTCCTGGGGGCACCTGGCTCTCGACGGGAGGGGGGTGGCGCTGGTCGTCTTCCTCGGCGTCGTCCAGATGGGGATCAGCTACATCGTCTACGTAAGGGGGCTCAGCGCGGTGCCGGCGGCCGAGGCGTCCCTCCTCTCGATGCTCGAACCGGTCCTGTCGCCGATCTGGGTCTTCATCGGCATCGGCGAGCGTCCGGCGCCCTGGGCCCTCCTCGGCGGCGCCGTCGTCCTCTCCGCCGTCGCCGGCCGGACGGTCTGGGGGGCGCTGCAGCGGAGGTGAGCCGGATTCCGGCTCCGGAGACTCATTGAGGTTTCGTATATGGCAGGAATATACTTCAACCCGTGAGGGAGGTCCTCGATGAGTGCGTCGGATTCGACTGGGATCAAGGAAACGTCGAGAAGAACTGGCAGCGGCATCGGGTGGCGTGGTGGGAGTGCGAGCAGGCCCTTCTGCAGGAGCCGCTTCTCGTCAAGCGAGACCCGGCACATTCCGCGCACGAGAGTCGCTACGTAGCGCTTGGTAAGACAGATGCCGGTCGACGGCTATTCCTCGCCTTGACGACTCGGCGGAAGCGAATCCGGGTCATCTCGGCGAGGGACATGAGCAGGCGGGAACGGAGGAGGTTTTAGATTCATGAGAAAGAAAATTCCAAGGTTCAAGAGTGAAGACGAAGAACGGGAGTTCTGGGCGGCTCATGACTCGACGGACTACGTGGACTGGTCGAAGGCGCGGCGCGTCCAGTTTCCGAAGCTCCGTCCCTCGATGAAGACGATCTCGCTGCGCCTTCCGGAATCGATGCTCGCGGAGCTCCGAATCCAGGCGAACAAGCGAGACGTTCCATACCAGTCACTCCTGAAGGTCTATCTCGCCGACCGCCTCTCCGAGGAACGTTCGGCCTACAGTGCCCGACGTCACCGGCGCTAGAGCTCACTTCCACCCGACGTTCTTCAGGAAGGTGAAATCGCCGGAGGGGTGGATCGACCCGACGCCGGTCAGGCCCTTCGCGTGGACGGCCACGGTCTTCATCGTGTAGAGCGAGACGTACGGAAGCTCGTCGGCGACGCGGCGCTGGATCTTCAGGTAGAGGTCGCGCCGGAGCGAGCGGTCGACGACGTGCCGGGCGTCCTGGATCCAGCGGTCGACGTCGGAGTCCGCGAAGAATCCGCGGTTCCATCCTTTCGGGGGAACGGCCGTGGAGAGGAAGACCTCGTGGTAGTGGTCGGCGTCGACGATCCCCTGCCACCGGAGGGCGTAGAGCTGGAAGTTCCCCCGGACGACGTCCTGGTAGAAGGTCGCGAAGTCGTTCGACCGGATCGTCGTCGTGACGCCGATCGCCTTCCACTGCTCGGCGATCGCCGTGGCCTGGAGGATTCCGACCTCGTCCGTCGAGGTCTTGTACGTCAGAGAGAGGCGCGGTCGTCCGCCCCCGGGGTCGGGGAATCCGGCTGCTTCGAGGAGGGCGCGCGCCCGGTCGAGGTCTCGCGCGAGGGGGGGCAGGCCGTCGTCGCGCGCCCAGTGGCCGGGAGGGACGAGGGTCTCCGTCGTCTCGACGGTCCCGCGAAAGAGCCCCTCGGCGAGCGCATCCCGATCGAGAGCGAGGGCCAGCGCCCGGCGAACCTCCTTCTTTTCGAGCACCGGGTCGCGAAGGTTGAAGGCGAGATACGCGTAGGTGGTCCCCGGGCCGATCGTGACGGCGAGCGCCGGATCGTTCTGGAACCGGGGGAGGAGGTCGGCCGGAAGGTTGTTGACGGACAGGTCGAGCGACCCCCGAAGGAGCTCGAGCGCACGCGTTGTCGCGTCGGGAACGATCCGGTAGACGAGCCGCGCGACCTTCGCGGCCCCCGCGAAGTGCCTCTCGAACCGGTCGAAGTCGAGCCGGTCGTCGGGGAGTGTGCGGACGAACCGGAAGGGCCCCGTCCCGACGGGGCGCTCCGCGGCTTGCTCGGGAGATGTCCCGTCCGGCAGGATCCCGAGGAGGAGCTGGAGCGGGAACAAGGCGTACGGCTCCGTCAGGCGGAACTCCACGTCGCGAGGCGACGGGGTCGCGATCTCGCGGATGACCCTCAGCGGTTCGCGTTTGCTCGTGACGAGTCCGGGGGCCAGGACGCTCCGATAGGTGAAGGCGACGTCGGCCGAGGTGAGGAGCCGGCCGTCGTGGAAGAGGACGCCATCGCGGAGTCGGCAGCGCCAGACCACCGCGTCGTCGCTCGAGCAGCCCTCCGCGAGGTCGGGGAGGTATTCGCCGCCCGCCCCTTTCCGGAGGAGCGCGTTGTAGAGAACGTCGTGCACCCGCCAGGACGCGGTGTCCGTGCCGACGCGCGGGTCGAAGTTGATCGGGCTCGACTCGAGGGCGACGACGAGGGTGTCCCGGGGCGGGGCGGCCGGCCTCCGGCACGCCGCGGGGAGGACGAGCGAGAGTCCCAGAAGGAAGCAGACGCTAGAATCTCGCGTGCTTTTCACACCGCCGAAGTCTAGCCGGGTTGTCGCCACCCTCTTCGCCGTCCTGATCCTCGCCACGCCGGCCGCCGGCGCGACGCGGGGAAAGGTCGTCGTCCTCGGCTTCGACGGGGCCGACCACGAACTGGTGGCCAAGTGGATGGCCGAGGGGAAGCTTCCGAACCTCGCCAGGCTCGCGGCCGAGGGGAGCTTCGAGAAGCTACGCCCGACGATTCCCGCCCAGACGCCGGTCTCGTGGTCGACCTTCTCGACCGGGCTCTCGCCTGGCCGGACGCTCATTTTCGACTTCCTGAAGCGGGACCCGAAGACCTACCGCCCCGAGTTCGCCATCGCCGAAGAAGGGCGGAAGGCCTTCCTGTTCGGGACGGCCAACCGCCCGGTCTTCGCGGCGGCCGCCGCGGGAGTCGTGCTGCTGCTCGGGCTCCTCGCGGTCCGGCTTCTCGCAAGGGGGAGCCGCGCCGCGCTCGGCGCCGTGGCGGTCCTGGCGGCTCTCGCGGCCGTCGCCGGGCTCCGCTTCGCGAGCTACCTCCCCGAGGCGGCGCCCACCGTGACGAACAACCGGCGCGGCGTCCCCTTCTGGGAGGCCGCGGCGAAGCAGGGGATCCGGTCGGTCGTCATGCACGTCCCGGTCACCTTTCCGGCGGTGGACTACGACCACGGGCGGCTCGTCTCCGGCCTCGGCGTTCCCGACGTTCGCGGCCGGATCGGGACGCCCAGTTTCTACACGTCCGACCCGTTCTTCTCCCCGAAAAACAAGAACGAATTCTCGGTCGAGCTGGTCCGGCTGGAGTCGAACACGGGGACGATCCGGACGGAGGTTTTCGGGCCCTACAACAAGCTCTTCAAGGAGCCCCCCGTCCTCAAGATTCCGATGACGCTGACGGTCGACGGCGGGGGGCAGGCGCTGAAGATCGAGCCGAAGGGGTCGGACCCGGTCACGCTGAAGGTCGGGGAATGGTCGGGCTGGGTCGTCTTCACCTTCCCCTTCAACCCGGTCGTGAAGTTGTCGGGCATCGGCCGCTTCCACCTCGCGGCCCTCTCCCCGGAAATCCAGCTCTACCTGTCTCCGATCCACTTCAACCCGGACGACCTCCCGCCGGCGGTGAAGATCACGGCGCCCGCCTCCCTCGCGAAGAAGCTGGCGAAGACCTACGGCCTCTACAAGACGATGGGGTGGCAGATCGACACCTGGTCGATGAGCGAGGAGACGCTGGACGAGGCCGCGTTCCTCGAGGACGTCGACTTCACCCAGGCGCAGTTCCGGAAGATGATGGACGGCTTCCTCGCGGAGAAGGACATCGACCTCTTCGTCCAGATCTACGAGTTCCCGGACCGCGTGGCCCACTGTTTCTGGCGCTTCATCGACCCGAAGCACCCGGCCTACGACCCCGTCAAGGCCGCCCGCTGGGCCGGGGCGATCCAGAAGACGTACGAGCAGATGGATGACATCGTCGGCGACGCGATGAAGCGCCTCGGCCCGGACGACCTCTTTCTCGTTCTCTCCGACCACGGCTTCTCGACGTGGCGGCGGTCGGTGAACTACAACTCCTGGCTGGTTCAGAACGGTTTCATGGCGCTGACCGGGGGCGAGGGGAAGCAGGCCGACCTCGAGCAGCTCTTCGGCCAGGGTGAGTTCTGGCCCAACGTCGACTGGTCGAGGACGAAGGCCTACTCGATGGGGCTCGGGGAGATCTACATCAACCTGAAGGGACGCGAGGGGAAGGGGACCGTGACGCCCGGCGCCGAGTACGAGAAGGTCCGGAAGGAGATCGCCGAGGGCCTTCTGGCAGTCGTCGACCCGAAGACCGGCGAGCACCCCGTTTCGCGCGTCTTCACGCGCGAGGAGGCCTACGGCGCCTTCGACGCCGACGTCATCCCCGACCTCTTCGTGACGAACACGCGGGGCTACAGGGTGAGCTGGCAGAGCAGCCTCGGCGTCGTGACCCCCGGAATCTTCGAGGACAACAAACAGGTCTGGTCGGGCGACCACTGCTCGCTCGACCCCGACCTCGTCCCCGGCATCTTCTTCTCGAGCCGGAAGGTCCTGGCGGGGAAGAAGCCCGCGATCGCCGACGTCCCGGCCACGATTCTCAAGGTCCTCGGCGTCCCGGCGCCGGAGAAGCTCGACGGAGCGCCCCTGTTCTGAAGCGGATCGTCCTCGTCCTGCTCCTCCTCGGCGGCGCGGCGCCGCTTCCGGGGCAGGAGCGGGCGCCGGATGCTCCCGTGCCGCTTCCCGCCGAGACGGAGGCGCCGCCCCCGGTGGAGCCGCCGGCCGCGGGGCTCGGCGTGGAGGAGCGGCGGCGCGAGCTGGCGGCGCTCCGGAGGCGGCTCGCCGACCTCCGGGCCCGCTACGACGCGACGAAGAGAAAAGAGGCCGACCTGAAGGAGGCGTACGCCGCGGCGGAGCTGAACCTCCAGATCCAGACGGCCGAGCGGCGCGTCCTCGAGCTCCGGAGGGCCGACGCGGAGCGCGAGGCGGCGCGGGCCAAGGCGGAGCTGGAGGCGTCGGCGGCGGCCGTCGGGACGCTCCGGAGCGACCTGGCCGTCCGTCTCGCCGCGCTCTACCGTCTCGGCCGGCTCGGCTATTTCCGTCCCATCGTCTCGGCCGATTCGGGCGCGGCGTTCCTCGACGGCATCAAGGTCCTGGCGCACCTGGCCCGGCGCGACGCCTCGCTCCTGTCGCGGTATACCGAGGCGATCGCGACGCTGGCCTCGCGGGAGACGGAGCTGACCGAGCGCCGGCGCGAGCTGTCGGCCCTCGCGGCCGAGGGGCGGAAACGGGAGCGCGAGCTGGCGGCGGCCCGGACGGAGCAGGCGGCCCTTCTGGCGCGCGTCCGGAAGAGTTCCGAGGAGGAGAAATCCGCCGTCTCCACGCTCGAGGACAAGTCGCAGCGCCTCGCCTCGCTCCTCGACCTTCTCGAGAGCCACGGCCGGACGCTCCCCCCGGGCGCCGCGTCGATCCGGAAGTACAAGGGGGCGCTCGACTGGCCCGTGAAGGGCGCCGTCGCGCTGCCGTTCGGGCGGATCGCCAACCCGAAGTTCCCGAACACGTTCCTCCGCTCTTCGGGCTGGACGATCGACGCGCCCTCGGGCTCGACGATCCGGGCGATCTTCGCGGGGGACGTGGCCTATGCGCAGTGGCTCAAGGGGTACGGCAACCTCGTCGTCCTCGACCACGGCGACGGGGTCTTCTCCCTTTACGGCCGGCTCGCGCCGAGCACCCTCGCACGGGGCCAGCGCGTCGCGCTCGGCGACGCGGTGGGCGTCCTCGCCGAATCGCCCGCCGACGACGAGATCGCCGGGCTCTACTTCGAGATTCGCGACAGTCGCTCCTCCGTCGACCCGGCGAACTGGCTGCGGTAGGGCGACGTCCCGTCGCAGAATGGGGACGTGGGCGAGCGCGTCAGGCGGATCCTGCACGTCGACATGGACGCCTTCTACGCGTCGGTCGAGCAGCGCGACGACCCGAAGCTTCGGGGGAGACCGGTGGCCGTCGGCGGGGACCCGAAGGGGCGCGGCGTCGTCGCGGCGGCGAGCTACGAGGCGCGCGCATTCGGCGTCCGGTCGGCGATCCCGATGGCCCGGGCCGTCCGACTCTGCGCGTCGCTCGTCATCGTCCGTCCCGATTTCGCGCGGTATCGCGCCGTGTCGCGGCAGGTCTTCGACCTCTGCCGCAGCGTCACGCCGCTCGTCGAGCCGCTCTCCCTCGACGAGGCGTACCTCGACGTGACCGTGAACGCCTGGAACGAGCCGCTCGGCGTCCAGGTCGCCCGCCGGCTGAAGGCGGAGATCCTCGGCGCGACGGGCCTGACGGCATCGGCCGGCGTCGCCCCCAACAAGTTCCTGGCGAAGATCGCCTCCGGCTGGAAGAAGCCCGACGGGCTGACCGTCATCGCGCCGGAGAAGGTCGAGGCGTTTCTCGCGAAGCTTCCGGTCGACGCGCTCTGGGGCGTCGGGCCGGTGACGGCGGAAAAGCTCCGGGCGGCCGGGATCGCGAGGCTGGTCGACGTCCGGGCGGCGGATCCGGCGCTCCTCCGGAGGACGGTCGGGAGCTGGGCGGAGACCCTGGTCGCGCTCTCGTTCGGCGTGGACGACCGCCCGGTCGTTCCCGACCGTGCCGCAAAGTCGTGCGGGACCGAGGAGACGTACCCGCGGGACGTCGTCGACCGGCGCCTGATGCGGAGCGAAGTGGAGCGGATGGCGGGAGAGGTCGCCGGGTGGCTGTCGCGCCGGAACCTTCTCGCCCGGACGGTGACCCTCAAGGTGCGCTACGCCGACTTCACGACGGTCACGCGGAGCGAGACGCGGCGCCCGGCCACGCGGGAGGCCCCGGAGATCGCGCGGCGCGCCGCCGCGCTTCTCGCGAAGACCGGTGCGGGGGCCCGCGCCGTGCGCCTGCTCGGCGTCTCGGTCCACGGCCTGGAGGCGCCGGAGCGGCACGACGCCGCCGCGGGTGATCCCCAGCTCCCACTGGGTCTCGAAGACGTGGGACGGGTATCATCCGCCCGTGAGCCGTAACCGTCTCCTTGGCATGGCCGCTTCCGCCGCTCTCCTCCTCGCGCTGTTCGTCGTGCTGCCCGGGATCGGGGCCGACGAGAAGGACAAGAGCGCCCGCGAGAGCCTCTACCGGCCGCTCGGCCTCTTCACCGAAGTCCTGTCTCTCGTCCGCGGGAACTACGTCGAGGAAACGGAACCCCGGTCGCTGCTCTACGGTTCCTTTGCGGGAATGGCGGAGGCGATGGACCCCTTCGCCGAGTACATCCCGCCCGAGAAGATGCCGGCCTTCGAGAAGTACGAGGCCGCCCGATCGAAGGAGCTTCCGGAGCTCGGCGTCGTCCTCGCGCGACGGATGAACTACCCGGTCGTCGTGGCGCCGATCGAGGGGAGCCCGGCCGCGGCGGCGGGGCTCATGAGCGACGACCTGATCGAGAAGATCGACGACCGCTCGGCGCGCGGCCTCGCCCTCTGGGAGGTGGAAGCGCTGCTGGCCGGAAAGCCCGGCGGACGCGTGCGCCTCCTCGTCATCCGGGACGGGAAGCCCCGCCGGCGCACGATCGACATCGTCCGGGGAAGCTGGTCGCCCGCGGCGCCCTCGGCGAGCCGGCCGGGAAGCGAGACGGTCGTGAAGATCCCCTCCTTCGGCCCGGGCACGGCGGCGGCGGTCAAGGTAATCCTCGCGCCGCTCGACAGGACCCGGCCCCTCGTTCTCGACCTCAGGGAGAACGCCTGGGGCTCGTTCGAGGAGGCCGCGCGGACGGCCGCCCTGTTCGTCCCGGCCGGGGCGCTCGGCGAGCTGAAGGGGCGGAAGATCGAGCCGAAGAGCTATCGGGCGGAACCGGGCGAGAGGGTCCACGAGAGCCGGCTGGTGCTCATCGTGGACAGCGGCACGGCCGGCCCGGCCGAGCTTTTCGCCGCCGGCGTCACGGAAGCGATGAACAACCCCCCCGCCCAGAAGGCCGAGAAGAAGCCGAAGGGCGAGACGGCCTCGGCCGAGGACGAGTTCCCGGATGAAGTCGCGCCGACGCCGCCCGCGGCCTGGAACGGGCGGATGGTCCGGCTTGTCGGAGAGCCGAGCGTCGGGATGGGATTCGTCCAGCAGACCGTGAAGCTCCAGAGCGGCGGGTCGCTCAAGCTGTCGGTCGGGAAGATCCGGACCCTCTCGGGGCGGGCTCTCTCGCCGAAGGGCCTGACGCCGGACGACCGCGTCTACCACACGCCGTCCGACGAGACGGCGCCGGGAGCGCCGTCCGATCCCTTCCTCGACCGCGCTCTCAAAGTGCTTTCCGAATCGCGGCCGAAAGCGGCGGCGTGAGCCGCGGACGCCAGCGCGGCAAGTCCGGCGCCTCCCGTCGCCTCCTCTTCCTCTTCCTCGCGGTGGTCGCGGGCGTCGCCGGCTACTGGTTCTGCGGCCGGCGCGCGCCCGAGCCCGTGAAGGCGCCGCCGCGCGCCGCCGCTCCGCCGAAGGCCGGGGCGCCGTCGCCCCGACCCCCTGAGCCCCGGCCGTCCGGAGTGCCGGCCGACTTCGAGCCGGCAGGCGGCGCGGCGACCGGCGTCCTCGCGGTCCTCCTGGACGACGTCGGGTACGAGGAGGCCGCGCTCTCCCTTCTCGCGTCGGTCGACGCGCCGGTCGCCCTCTCCGTGCTGCCCGGCACGCCGCGCGCGGCCGAGGCGGTCGCCCTCGCGAAGAAGAAGGGATGGGAGCTGATGGTCCACCTCCCGATGGAGCCGGAGACGGGAAAGGCCGAACCGGGCTCCATCGGTGCCTCCGACGACGACGCGACGATCCGGGCCCGCGTCCTCGCGGCCCTCGCCGCCGTGCCGGGGGCCATCGGGCTGAACAACCACCAGGGGTCGAAGGCCACGGCCGACCCGCGCGTGATGCGGACCGTCCTCGCCGTCGTGAAGGAGCGCGGCCTCTTCTTCCTCGACTCGCGCACGACGCCGGCGACGGCCGTGGAGCGCGTCGCCCGGGAGATGAAGGTCCCCTTCCTCGCGCGGGACGTCTTCCTCGACGACGCGGCGGCGGAGGCGAAGGACCCCGCCGGCCCGACCGGGGCGCTTTCCGCTTCCTGGGACCGGGCGCTGGCCATCGCCGCCCGGAACGGACACGCCATCCTCATCGCCCACCCGCACCGCGAGAGCGTCGAGTTCCTCGTTCGGGCGCTCCCGGAGCTCTCGCGCCGGGGGCCGCGCCCCGTCCGGATCACCGAGCTCCTCGACTGATCAGCGCTCGGAGGCTTTCGCCTCCTCCCAGAGCCGGTCCAGCTCGGCGAGCGGGGTTCTGGAGACCTCGCCGCCCGCCGCGGCGACGCGGCGGGCCACTTCCTCGAAGCGCCGCGCGAAGCGGGCGTTCGTCGCCTGAAGAGCGGCCTCCGGGTCCACGTGGAGCCGTCGCGCGACGTTCACGACGGTGAAGAGGATGTCGCCGATCTCGTGGGCGACGCGCTCCCGCGCGGCGTCCTCCTTCAGGACCTCGGCCTTGAATTCGCCCACCTCTTCGTCGAGCTTGGCCAGGACGTCGGCGTCCCGCTCCCAGTCGAAGCCGAGATCGGCCGCCCGCGACGTCATCCGGACGGCCTTGAGGAGCGCGGGGAGGGCCCTCGGGACGCCGTCGAACGGCGAGGCCCCCCGGGCCGCCCGCTCCCGTTCCTTGATCGCCTCCCACTGGAGCCGGACTCCCTCGGCGTCGTGCACCTCCGCCTCGCCGAAGACGTGCGGGTGGCGGGCGACCATCTTCGCGTGGATGCGCCGCGCGCACGAGCCGAGGTCGAAGGCCCCCGTCTCGCTTCCGAGCCTCGCGAGGAAGACGATCTCGAAGAGAAGGTCGCCGAGCTCGGCCTCGGCCTCGCCCCACGCCTCGCGGGACAGGGCGTCGAGCGCTTCGTAGCACTCCTCGAGGAGGTAGCCGGAGAGGGTCCGGAAGGTCTGTTTGGAGTCCCAGGGGCATTCGGTCCGGAGCCGGTCCATCAGCCGGACCAGGTCGGCCACGGCCGCGCCGGCCTCCGCGTCGCGCCCGGGGGGCGGGGTTTCCTCGTTCACGCCGTCGTCCCTCCTCGTTGCGTAGAATAATGACTCCTGCGAGGCCCTATGACCGAAGGCGAGAAGACCATCAAGGTGGTGGACCGCCGCCTCTTCACGGCGGACGGCGAGCTGCGCGACGAGGCGAAGGCGGAACTGGAGAAAAGCGACGCCGCTCCGGAGGCGCCGCCCGCGGCGGCGCCCGCTCCGGCCGCCGCCGAACCCGTCCCCGAGACCCACCCGGGATTTCTCCGCCTTCTCGACATGCTGGGGCAGACCGCTGCCCTTTACATGGAGGGTTTCCCCGACCCCGCGACCGGACGGCGGCAGGTCGACCTCCAGGGGGCCCGGCAGATCATCGACTCGCTGGCCGCCCTTCGCGAGAAGACGCGCGGGCGCCTCTCCTTCCAGGAAACCGACGCGCTCGAGTCCCTTCTCGGCGAGCTGCAGCTTCTCTTCGCGAAGCTCGCCGCGCCGCCCGCCGGCCGGCCGCCGGCGCCGACGCCTGCGAGGCGAGGCTGAGGCGAGCCGGAGCCGGTCCCGCCCGTGACCTGCCGCGAGCCGGCCGCGGAGGAAGCTCTTTCCTGCGGGGCGCGGCCGGAGCGGCGCTTCTGGCTGCGGCTCTCGCGGCCGGTTCCGCGCCCGCGCAGGTCCTGGTGGCCCCGGGCGAATCGACCGAGCTCGCGTTTCGACGGCAGATCCGGGGCCAGTGGTTCGCCTGGCTCTCGGCGCAGGAAGAGGGGGATTCGATCACGGCGCGCTCCAAGATCGACGAGATTCTCAAGTACGCGCAGAAGATCGAGATCCGGAGAGCCACGGACCTCGCCCTCGCGGCGACGATCCTCGGCCGCCGGCAGGTCGACCAGGGGAAGCCGGAGCTGGCGCGCGAGTCCTTCCAGTCCGCGACGCGCCTCGACCCGGATCTTCCCGAGCCGCGCTGGGCGCGCCTCTCCCTCGCCGTCCGGATGCGGCAGTACCGCTCGCTCGTCCCGGAGTTCCTCGGGGCCTGCCGGGCGACGCTGGCCGACGGGGAGTCGCGGCACATCCTCCTGACGCGCTGCCTCCTCGTCCTGGCCTTCGCGGGCCTCGCGACGGCCGTCGCCGTGCTCGCCGTCCTCTACGTCCGGCACGGGCGGCGCCTCGCGCACGACCTGTCGGAGGCAGCGGGCCGGCTCCTTCCGGGCGGACACGGGGCCGACCTTCTCGTCGCGGCGATGATCCTCGCGCCCCTCCTCCTGTCGTTCGACGTCCTCTGGTTCGGGCTGTTCCTCTTCGTCCTCGTCTTCGGCTACGCGACGTGGCCGCAGAAGGTCGCCGCCGTCGGGGCCCTGGCCGCCGCGGTGCCGCTCCTGCCGCTCCTCGACCGGGCGTCCTACGAGCTGGCCGTCTCGTCGTCGGCGATCGTCCGGAGCGCCGAGGCCCTCGAGGAGTCGCGCTACGACCAGCGGGTCGTCGACAACCTGGAGCAGGCCCGGAACCTCCTGCCCGACGACGTGGACATCCGCTTCCTGCTCGGCCGCGTCTACCAGTCCCTCGGGCAGAACGAGCGGGCCGTCGCGGAGTACACCACGGCCGCCCAGCTCTCGCCCCGCGAGAGCCGCTCGCTCGTGAATCGCGGCAACATCCGGTTCGTCGACGGCGACCTGGGCTCCGCGCAGGAGGACTACCAGGAGGCGCTCCGGAGGGACCCGCGGAGCGTGCCGGCCCGCTACAACCTCGCGCTCCTTTTCGCCGAGACCTTCCGGACGGTCGAGGCGGCCCGGATGCTGGGCGAGGCCCGGGCCCTCGACGGGGCGATGGTCCAGGCCTTCCAGGACGCGCCGACCCTCGTGAAAGTCGTCTCCCTGCCGTACCTGCCGGAGGAGGCCCGCGCGAAGGCCGCCGCGCTCGAGCGAGACGCCCGCGGACGGCACCTCCTGGGCCTGTTCCGCGGCTACTCACCCGGCACGGCCTGGCGGGTTCCGATCCTCCTCGGCGTTCCCGTGGCCCTCCTCGCGGCCATTCTCGTCGACCGGCGTCGTCAGCGCGGAGACGCCTACGCCGCGGAGTGCCAGAAGTGCGGCCGGACGTTCTGCCGCGCCTGCAAGCCCCCGGGAGAGAGCAGCCTCCTCTGCTCCCAGTGCATCCACGTCTACCTGAAGAAGGACGGAGTCGCCATCGAGACGAAGATGCAGAAGCTGGAGGACGTCCGCCGCCGGAAGACGCTCCAGGAGCGAATCCGCTGGGGTCTCAACCTCGTCCTGCCCGGCACGTCGGCCTTTCTCGAGTCGAGGGTGCTGGCGGGCGTCGCCGCGATGTTCCTCTTCTCCGCCGGGCTCCTCGGCCTCTTCGCGAGGGGGAGCTTCGGCGTCGTGCCCCGGCCGGGCCTCACTCCCGCCCTTCCGGCGCTCGTCTTCTGGGGCGCGCTGGCGGCGGCCGGATGGATCTTCGGGCAGACGACGGCGCGGAGAGGCTGACGATGGCGCTGGAAGGAACCCTCCGCGACTTCTCGCTGGCGGACATCCTCCAGCTCATCGCGCTGCAGCACAAGACGGGGCTCCTGAACGTCCGGAGCCCGTCGGACACCGTCACGCTCGGATTCGTCGACGGAATGCTCGTCTCGGCGGAGTCCTCGGCGCAGCGCCTCGACACCCGGCTCGGCACCGTGCTGGTCAAGACGCGCCGGCTCTCGCCGGAGGCCCTCCAGCGGGCCCTGGAGACCCAGTCGCAGACGCTGCAGCGTCTCGGGTTCATTCTCCTGAAAAACGGCTTCTGCACGGCGCAGGACCTCCGCGACGGGCTCGACATCCAGATCAAGCGGATCGCGTACGGCCTCTTCCGCTGGACGGACGGCGACTACGTCTTCGAACAGACGGACCACGTCGACTACGACCACGAGTCGACGACGCCGCTGGCGGTCGAGCGCCTCCTCATGGAGGGGGCGCGGATGGTGGACGAGTGGCCCATCATCGAGAAGGTCGTCCGCTCGCTCGATCTCGTCTACCAGAGGGTCCCGGTGGCCCAGCCCGTGATCCCGGCCGACGACGAGGAGCTGATGGACGACGTGGAGAACGTGCCAGAGCGGCCGGGGAAGGACCGCCGCCTCGACCCGGTCCGGATCTCCCGCGCGGAGTGGGCCGTCTACGAGCTCGTCGACGCCCGGCGCACGGTCGCCGAGATCAACGAGCTGACCTTCCTCTCGGAGTTCGATGGCTGCAAGGCCTTCTACGACCTCGTCAGCCGCGGCCTGGTCGAGGAGGTGGGCGCACCCCACCGACCGGAGGCCGTCCTCGCGACCCCGCCGGTCGCCGTCCGCCGCCCGATCGACGTGACTCTCTTCATCGGCCTCGGCCTCGCGCTTCTCGGCTTGGTCGGCCTTCATTTCCAGTCGAGGAACCCGCTGAACCTCCTGACGGTTCCGCGCCGGCACGCGGCCGTCCTCGACGACTTCCAGAAGACGCAGTCCCTGCTTCGCCTCCGGCGGGTGGCCGAGGGCGTGGACGCCTTCGGACTCCTCTCGGGCCGGTTTCCCGAGACGCTCGAGCGGCTCGTCGCGGCGAAGATCCTCGAGCCGGCCGACCTCGTCGATCCGCTGGGGAACCGCTACCGCTACATCGTTCAGGGCAACAAGTTCTACCTGGTCGGATTCGACCGGGAAGGGAAGACGGACGTCGACCTCCTCTTTTCGCGGACCCTCGTCCTCAAGTCGCCAGAGACCCCATCCGAACAAAAGTCCGACAAAGAAGTCATTGAATTCAAGTGACTTGCCGTTTTATACATCGGCGATGAAGATTTTTCTTCGCCCGTGACTTGACAACATTCCGCTAAGGTTTTATCTTAACCCCGGTCCGCCAGGACCGGAGGGTTTTCCATGAGCAAGATCATCGGCATCGACCTCGGAACGACGAACAGCGTCGTGGCCGTCCTCGAAGGAGGCAGCGCGGAGGTCATCGCGAATTCGGAGGGGGGGCGCACGACGCCTTCCGTCGTCGGCTTCGCCAAGTCGGGCGAGCGGCTCGTCGGTCAGGTCGCCAAGAGGCAGGCCGTGACGAATCCCGAGAACACGGTCTACTCGATCAAGCGGTTCATGGGGCGCCGCCAGGAAGAGGTGAGCGCCGAGATGAAGATGGTCCCCTACAAGGTCGTCCGCTCGTCGAACGGCGACGCGCGCGTCCTCGTCCAGGGGAAGGAGTTTTCGCCGCCTGAGATCTCCGCGATGATCCTGACGAAGCTCAAGGAGGCCGCGGAGGCGTACCTCGGGGAGAAGGTGGAGCGGGCGGTCATCACCGTCCCGGCCTACTTCAACGACGCGCAGCGTCAGGCCACGAAGGACGCGGGGCAGATCGCCGGCCTGAAGGTCGAGCGGCTCGTGAACGAGCCGACGGCGGCCGCTCTCGCGTACGGCCTCGACAAGAAGAAGAACGAGACGATCGCCGTCTACGACTTCGGCGGCGGCACCTTCGACATCTCCATCCTCGAGGTGGGCGAGGGGGTCGTCGAGGTGAAATCCACGAACGGCGACACGCACCTGGGCGGCGACAACATCGACCAGCGGATCGTCGACTGGCTCCTCGCGGAGTTCAAGAAGGACCAGGGGATCGACCTCGGGAAGGACCCGATGGCCATGCAGCGCCTCAAGGAGGCCGCCGAGAAGGCCAAGATCGAGCTCTCCTCGACGGTGGAGACGGAGATCAACCTCCCCTTCATCACCGCCGACGCGGCGGGCCCGAAGCACATGACGATCAAGCTGACGCGGGCCCGGCTCGAAGCGATGGTCGAGGAGATCATCCAGCGCTCGGTCGCCCCCTGCCGGCAGGCCCTCAAGGACGCGGATCTGACCGCCGACCGGATCGACGAGGTCGTCCTCGTGGGCGGCCAGACGCGGATGCCGCGGATCCAGGCGATCGTGAAGGAGCTGTTCGGCAAGGAGCCGCACAAGGGCGTGAACCCGGACGAGGTCGTCGCGGTCGGCGCCGCACTCCAGGGGGGCGTCCTCGCGGGCGACGTGAAGGACCTGCTTCTCCTCGATGTGACGCCGCTCTCGCTCGGCGTCGAGACGCTCGGCGGCGTCATGACGCGTCTCATCGAGCGGAACACGACGATCCCCACGAAGAAGTCCGAGGTCTTCTCGACCGCCAGCGACGGCCAGACGTCGGTCGAGATCGTCGTCCTCCAGGGCGAACGCGATATGGCCGCCGACAACAAGAGGCTCGGCACGTTCCAGCTCCTGGGCATCCCGCCGGCGCCTCGTGGCCTGCCGCAGATCGAGGTGACGTTCGACATCGACGCCAACGGAATCCTTCACGTCGCGGCGAAGGACCGCGGCACCGGGAAGGAGCAGCGGATCCGGATCGAGGGCTCCTCCGGCCTGTCGAAGGACGAGGTCGAGGGCGCCGTCAAGCAGGCGGAGGCGCACCGGGCCGAGGACAAGACGCGCCGGGACGCCGTCGAGGCGAAGAACCAGCTCGATTCGCTCGTCTATTCGACCGAGAAGCTCCTCGAGGAGAGCGGCGACAAGGTGCCCGCCTCCGAGAAGGAGGCCGTCGCGAGCGCCATCGCCGATGCGAAGAAGGTGCTCGAAGGAAAGGCCGGCGACGCGGAATCTCTCCGCCGCGCGGCCCAGGATCTCCAGAAGGCGAGCTACAAGATCGCCGAGGCGCTCTACAAGTCGGCGCCGGCCCCGGGGCCGTCGCCCGCCGGCGCCCCGGAGGCGGGCGCGCCGAAGGGAAAGCCCGACGACGTGATCGACGCCGAGGTCGTCGAGGAGAAGAAGTGACCCGGCCATGAAGCACGACCGACACGGGGCGGGGCCGCACGGACCGGCCCCGTCTCGCTCCCGGGGGCCCCGAGAGACGTCGTACGTGCTGATCGGGGTGGTGGCCCGCCGCTTCGGAGTCCACCCCCAGACCCTTCGTCTTTACGAGCGCGAGGGGCTCATCCGGCCGCCGCGCTCCGCGGGCAACACGCGGCTCTACGATCAGGATACGGTGGAGCGGCTCGAGATCATCCTCACACTGACGCGCGAGCTGGGGGTGAACCTCGCCGGCGTGGAGGTCATCCTCGACCTGCGCTCCCGCCTGACGAAGATGGAAGGGGAGGTCGAGCGGCTCATGGACGCGATCCGGGCGGTGGCCGCCGATCACGCCGGGCGGGGCGAAGGTCGCTCCACGGCCCTCGTCATCCGCCCCCGGGGCGACCTGGCCCGCCGGACCGACTGACGGGAGTCCGGCCCCCGCTCGCGGCGGCGCGTGCGGGTTGATAATCGGCGTCCCGTGACCCAGCGCGCCCGTCCCGACGACGAGTCCCGAGTCCTCCGCAAGTATCTGGAGGACATCGCCCGGTACCCGATCCTTGCTCCCGAGCGCGAGCGCGAGCTGGGGCGCCTCATCCAGGACCCGTCGACGCCCGAGGAGACGCGGAAGGAGGCCGTGGACGAGCTGGTCCGCGGAAACCTCCGGTTCGTCGTCTCGTACGCCAAGCGCTTCCACTCGCCCGAGGTCTCCTTCCTCGACCTGATCAACGAGGGAAACATCGGCCTCATCCAGGCGGCGCGGCGCTTCGACGCCGAACGGGGAGTGAAGTTCATCACCTACGCCGTCTGGTGGGTCCGTCAGGCCATCTCGCACGCGCTCTCCGAGCAGTGGGGGGCGATCCGCCTCCCGCACAAGCAGGCGACCCTCCATGCCCGCGTCCTCAGGGTCCGCGACATGCTGGGGCGGAGCCTGGGCCGCGAGCCGACGGTGGCCGAAATCGCCGAGGAGGCGGGCCTGTCCCCCCCCGAGGTGGAGATGCTCCTCGCGATGTCGCGCTCCTCCGAGTCGCTCTCGGAGACGCTCGGGATCGAGGAAGAACGGACGCTGGAGGACACGCTCGAGCAGACGACCGTGGCGGCGGCCGACGAGCAGCTCCTGCGCCGCTCCTCGATCGAGCAGACCCGCCAGCTCCTCGACGTCCTCCCGAAGAAGGAACGGGCCATCATCTGCCGGCGGTTCGGCATCCCGGAGGACGGGAGCGACGGCGAGCGGGAGCCGATGACGCTGCAGGAGATCGGCGAGGAGCTGAAGCTCTCGCGCGAGCGGGTCCGGCAGATCGAGGCGCAGGCCATCTCCCGGATCAAGCGGACCCTGAAGACCCGGGCGCTGCGGGCCTACCTGAACTAATACAATCCGGCCGTGGCGCCCTCTCTCGCGGAATCCCCCGCCCCCTGCCCCGTCTGCAAGGGATTCGGCCTCCTCGAATCGGAGGACGGGCGGAAGCTCTTGCCCTGCCGCTGCCGCGAAGGAAACGACCGGGAAGCTCGCCGCCGGGCGGCACGGATCCCGGAGCGCTACCGCGACTGCAACCTGACAAACTATCGGCCCCAGGATCCTTCTCAAGAAAGAGCGAAAGCCGTCGCCCGACGGTTCGTCACGGAATTTGGCGCCGTCGAAGTCGGCCTGTTGATCACAGGGCCAGTCGGCGTCGGAAAGACGCACCTGGCGGTTGCGATTCTCCTGGAGCTTATAGACACCATGGGCGTCAAGGCCGTCTTCTGCGACTTCACGGACCTCCTCTCCCGAATCCAGGCGACCTTCTCGAAGGGATCGGACGAGTCCGAGGACGACGTCCTCCAGATCTACCGCGAGGCGGACCTCCTCGTCCTCGACGAACTGGGTGCCCGGCGCCCGACGGACTGGGCTCGCGACGTCCTCTATGGCTTGCTGAATACCCGGTACAACAGGAAACGACTGACGATCATCACGACGAACTTCGAAGACAGGCCTCAAAAACCGGGAGATGAGACGCTCGAGTTGCGCATCGGAACTGCCGTAAGGAGCCGCCTGTTCGAAATGTGCCGGCTCGTTGAGATGGGTGGGAAGGACTTTCGGCGCGAAGCGCGCCTCGGCACCCCTCTTTCGTGATTCGTAGCCGAGTCACTCTCTTCCTCCTCGCCCTCGTCGTCGCCTCCTGCGCGCCGGGCCCGCCCCCCGTCACCCCGCCCCCGCCGACGCCGACGCCCGGTCCGACGGCGACCCTCCCGACACCGACCCCGGCCCCGATTCCCCCGTTTCCGGACGTGAAACCCGTGGCGCTCGACGTGGCCGTCGGGATCGACCGCCCGTCAGCCTCCTTTCCGGCCGGCGAGTGGCTCCTCCTCTCCGGCGGGAAGATCGAGCTGCGTCGCGGCGCGCTCGTCTTCCGCCCGGCGGCCGCTTCCGGCGCCGTCCTCGTCGAAGAGAACGGACGGAGCGAAGAGCGGCCGTCGCCGGTCGCGCTGGGGAGGGCCGACGGGGGCCCCGTCCCGTTCGGCGAAACGTCGTACCGCGGGTTCCTCCTCCTCCGCGCCACGCCGCGCGGGACCCTCCACGTCGTCAATCGCGTGAACCTGGAGGACTATCTGAACGGGGTCGTTCCGGCCGAAATGGGGCCCCGCGTCTATGACGAGGTGGAAGCGCTCAAGGCGCAGGCCGTGGCCGCCCGGACCTACGCGCTGAAGCGGCGCGGCGACTTCGCCGCCGAGGGATACGACCTCTGCGCCACCGCGCGCTGCCAGGTCTACGGCGGCGTCGCCGCGGAGCAGCCGCTCTCCACGCGCGCCGTCGAGGAGACGGCCGGCGAGGTCCTCGTCTACGACGGGAAGCTCGCGGACGCCCTCTTCACCTCCACCTGCGGCGGGAGGACGGCCAACGGAGACGACGTCTTCACGACCGCCGCTGCGCCGCGCCCCTACCTCGTCTCCGTTCCCTGCTCGGGCGAGACTCCCGTCACGCTCGACGGACGCCCGGTCGCCAAGGGGACCGCCCGGACGACGACGCTCCTCGGAGCGCGCGGCCGCGCGCTCCTCGCGTCGCTCGGGAAGGACCCGACGTCCGCCGGGGCCGCCGCCGCGCGGAACGCCGTCCGGGCGCGGCTCGGCCTTCCCCCGCGGAGCGGCGCGCACGCCCTCTGGCCGGCCTCCGCCTACGCCGAGATCGTCGAAGGCGGGGGGTACGGCGACGTCTCTCTGCTGACGGAGGAGGTCGAGCGCGACGGGGCGCCCGGCGCCTGGAGCCCGAAGGCGCGCGCGGCCTGGGCGCTGCTGTCGCGCTTCCAGCTCGCCGGCGGCACGGCGCTTCCGACGTCCCGGGCCCTCCACCCGGAAGAGGTCGCCGGGCTCTGGGCCGGCCTTCTCGCCCGCCTCGGCGACTTCGACGAGATCGAGGGACGGCTCGTCGGCGTGGCGGCGCCGGACATCACGGTGAAGTCGGCGAAGGGGAAGAGCGTCTATCCGCTCGCCGCTCCGGCGCTTCTTACCGGAACCGCGGACGCGGCCGTCCCCGTGGCGGGCCTTCGGATCTATCCCGGGGACCGGGTGCGCGTCTTCGTCCGCGGGGGAAGCGCCGTCGGCCTCCTGCGCGCGCCCGCCCCGGCCGAGGGAACGAGCGACCGGGAGTCCGCCTGGATCCACTGGACGCGCCGCTTCACCGGGGGGGAGCTGGCCGGGAAGCTCCGCGAGCGCGATCCGTCCCGGACGGGAACCGTCGTGAAGAAGGTCGAGGTCCTCGAGCGGGGGACTTCGGGCCGCGCCAAGCGCGTCCGTGTCACGACGGACGCCGGGCCGGTCATTCTGACGGGCCTCGAGATCCGTTTCGCGCTCTCCCTTCCGGAGACGCTCTTCACGGTCGTCGCGGGAAAGGACGAGACCGGGACTCCCGTCTTCACCTTCTTCGGGCGGGGCTGGGGGCACGGCGTCGGCCTCTGCCAGACCGGCGCCTTCGGGATGGCGCTGTCGGGCCGGACGCACGTCGAGATCCTGGCCCGCTACTACCCGGGGACCGGGCTCGTCTCCCTCTCCTCGCTTCCTCCCGTCCCGGCCGCGGGCGCGGTAAGATAGCCAGGAAATTTGACGCTCCTGTCAAAGATCCAGAATGGGGCGTCCGGGGTGAACCGATGAACACCGTTCTCGACGCGGCCCCACCCGCCGCAGCCCTCGCGGACGGATTCACGCTGACCGAAGAGCAGCTCGCCGTCAAGAAGATGGTCCGCGAGTTCGCGGAGTCGGAGATCGCGCCCCACGTCATGGAGTGGGACGAGTCGCAGAGCTACCCCCGCGAGATCGTCCGGAAGCTCGGCGAGCTCGGCATGCTGGGAGTGATCTTCCCCGAGGAGTACGGAGGCGCGGGCCTCTCCTACGTCGACTACGTGAACGTGGTCGAGGAGCTGTCGCGCGTGGACGGCTCGGTCGGGATCTCCGTCGCCGCGCACAACAGCCTCTGCACGAACCACCTCTTTCTCTTCGGGACCGAGAAGCAGAAGAGAAGGTGGGTCGTCCCCCTCGCCGAGGGGAAGCTGATCGGGGCGTGGGGCCTGACCGAGGCCGGGGCCGGCAGCGACGCGAAGGGGACCCGGACGACGGCCGTCCTCGACGGGAACGAGTGGATCCTGAACGGATCGAAGACCTTCATCACCCACGGCTCCGTCGGTGACGTGGCCGTCCTGATGGCGGTGACCGACCGGACGCTCGGAACGCACGGGATCTCGGCGTTCGTGGTCGACCTGCACCAGAAGGGGATCACCGCCGGCAAGAAGGAGAACAAGCTGGGGCTCCGGGCCTCCGACACGGCGACCCTCGTGATGGAGGAGTGCCGCATTCCGAAGGAGAACCTCCTCGGGGGCCCCGGCGAGGGGTTCGTCCAGGCGATGACCGTGCTCGACGGCGGACGGATCTCCATCGCCGCCCTCGCGCTCGGGATGGCTCAGGGAGCCTTCGAGTGCGCCCTCGGCTACGCGAAGCAGCGGGAGCAGTTCGGAAAGCCGATCTGCGAGTTCCAGTCGATCCAGAACTACCTCGCCGACATGGCGACGGAGATCGACGCCGCACGGCTCCTCACGATGCGGGCCGCCGTCCTGAAGGACCGCGGGGCGAAGACGACGAAGGAGTCCGCCATGGCGAAGCTCTTCGCGTCGGAGGTTTCGGTGAAGGTCGCGGGCCTCGCCGTCCAGATCCACGGCGGGTACGGCTTCACGAAGGACTACCCGGCCGAGAAGTACTACCGCGACGTGAAGCTCTGCACGATCGGCGAGGGGACCTCCGAAATCCAGCGGATGGTCATCGCGCGGCAGCTGATCAGGTCCTGAGATTCAACCGCCCGTGCTCTCCGCCGCCGCCCTCCTGATCCCGGCGCTCCTCGCGCCGCCGTCCGGCGCCGCGTCGCCGAGAATGAGCCTTCCCGTGAAGACACACGTCCTGTCCAACGGCCTCACCGTCGTCGTCTCCGAGCAGCCGGGCAGCCCGGTCGTGGGGCTCACCGTCCTCTACCGGATCGGCTCGCGCCTCGAGCCGAGGAACCGGACCGGCTTCGCCCACCTCTTCGAGCACCTGATGTTCGAAGGGACGCCGAACGCGCCGAAAGGGGTCTTCGACCGCGTCTGCGAGGGATCCGGCGGGACGAACAACGGCCAGACGCGCCCCGACGTAACGATCTACTGGGAGTCGTTCCCCTCTCCGGCGCTCGACCGCTTCCTCTGGCTGGAGGCGGACCGGATGAAGACCCTCGCCTTCGAGGCGGCCGCCCTCGACAACCAGCGGGACGTCGTCAAGGAGGAGATCCGCGTCAACGTCCAGAACGATCCGTACGGTCTCTTCGAATACCAGGACCTTCCGAAGGCGCTCTTCGACAAGTGGGAGAACGCCCACGACGGCTACGGTGACTTCCATGATCTGGATGCGGCGTCCGTC
>DATIWM010000109.1:0-2551 GCA_035519355.1 Thermoanaerobaculia bacterium
TTCTCGTACGCCTTCCGGCCCTCGGCGAGCGGGAAGACCGAATCGACGATCGGCGTGACGCGCCCCGCCGAGACCGCGGCGAGCAGCGCCGAGAACTCGGCGTCGGTCCCCATCGTCGAGCCGAGGATCGAGAGCTGCTTCCAGAAGATGAGCCGGATCTCCTCCTCGGGGTTCGGCCCGCTCGTCGCGCCACAGGTGACGATCCGCCCCTTCTTGGCGGCCGCGCTCAGCGAGGCACGCCACGTGGCCGCGCCGACCGAGTCGACGACGACGTCGACGCCGCGCTTCTTCGTGATCTCCCGCACCTTCTTCCCGACGTCCACCTGCGTGTAGTCGAGGACGACGTCGGCTCCGAGCGCCTCCGCCTTCTTCCGTTTCTCCTCGGACGACGAGGTGACGATGACGAGCGAAGCCCCCGCGAGGCGCGCGATCTGGAGGGCGAAGGTGGAGACCCCCCCTCCGATGCCGTGGATGAGCACGGTTTCGCCCGGGCGGATCTGCGCCCGCGTCACGAGCATCCGCCAGGCCGTCAGCGCCGCGAGCGGAAAGGCGGCCGCCTTCTCCGGCAGGAGGTTCGGCGGCGCCGGGAAGACGTTCCGCCGCGGGACGGCGATCCGCTCGGCGAAGGTGCCGAGGAGGTGCTCGCCGAGGATCTTGAAGTCGACGCAGAGCGACAGCTCCCCCGCGAGGCAGAACTCGCACCGGCCGCAGCCGATCCCGGGCTGGAGAACGACGCGCTCGCCCGGCGCGAGGTCCGTCACGCCCGCACCGACCGATTCGACCCGCCCCGTGCCGTCGGCGCCCGGAATGTGCGGCAGCGACGGCGGCACGCCGGGAATGCCGTGGAGGACGAAGAGGTCGAGGCGGTTCATCGCCGCGGCCTCGAGCCGCACGACGACCTCGCCGGCGCCCGCCGCCGGATCGGGTCGCTCGCCATACCTCAGCGCGTCGCTCTTTCCGTGGTGATCGAAGAAGAGGGCTTTCATGGCCGCCTCCGAACGGAAGCCTAGCGCAGCCCGAAGCGTCCCGCTCGCCGTAGACTCGGCGCAGCGGAGGCTCTTCATGAAGCGTATGAAGCGTTCTGTCGTCCTCGTGTGCGCTCTCGCGCTCGCGGCCGTCCTCTCCTCGTGCGCGGGGGCCGCCGCCGTGCCGTCGCCGTCCGATGTCATCGGGATGAAGATCGGCGCCGACCGGACGCTGGCCGACTACCGCCAGATCGTCTCCTACCTGAAGGCGGTCGAGGCCGCTTCGCCCCGCGTGAAGCTCGAGGTTCTCGGCCGGACGACTCTCGGCGAGGAATTCGTTCTCGCGGTGGTCTCCTCCGAGGAGAACATGAAAAACCTCCCCCGGATCCGGGAGATCTCGCGGAAACTCGCCGACCCGCGCGGCCTGACCGACGCACAGGTCGCGGCGCTCGCGAAGGAGGGGAAGGCCGTCGTCCTCGTGACGTGCAACATCCATTCGACCGAGATCGGCGCCACGCAGATGGTCCTCGAATGGGTCCAGGCCCTCGCCGCGGCGAACGACGCCGAGACCCTGCGCCGCCTTTCGAACGTCGTCCTCCTGATCGTCCCCTCGGTGAACCCCGACGGCCAGTTGATGGAGACGGAGTGGTACCGGAAGCACCTCGGGACGAAGTACGAGGGGGGCCGGATGCCCTGGCTCTATCACCCGTACGTCGGGCACGACGACAACCGCGACTGGTTCATGCTGACGCAGAAGGAGACGCGGGCTCTCTCGCGCGCCGTCTACCACGAGTGGCTTCCGCAGGTCTGGCTCGACGAGCACCAGATGGGGGGAACGGGGCCGCGGATCTTCATGCCGCCGTACTCCGAGCCGGTCGACCCCGACATCCACCCCCTCGTCTGGCGGGAGGTGAACCTGATCGGCTCCGGCATGGCCCTCCGCCTCGAGCAGGCGAAGAAGAGCGGCGTCATCTACGGCTACTCCTTCGACGCCTACTGGCCGGGCGGGACGAAGAACACGGCGTGGTGGAAGAACGTCTCGGGACTGCTGACGGAGGTGGCCTCGGCGCGGATGGGAACCCCGGTCTTCATCGAACCGGGTGAGCTGGCCGGCGGGCGGAAAGGGCTGATCGACTACAAGCCGCAGGTGAACTTCCCCAACCCCTGGCCGGGCGGCTGGTGGCGGCTCCGCGACATCATGGATTACGAACGGATCGTCTCCGATTCCCTCCACGAGACCTGCGCCAGCCACCGCGAGGATCTCCTCCTCGACATGGCGGCCCGGGCGCGGGCGGCCATCGCGTCCTTCCCCGCGGACGCGGCCTACGTCCTCCCGGCGGCGCAGCGCGACCCGGCCCAGTCCCGCCGCCTCGCCCGTCTGATGGCCGAGCACGCCGTCGAAGTGCGACAGGCGGCGGGCGGCGACGTCTACATCCCGCTCGCGCAGCCGTACGGACGGTTCGTCGCCGAGATGTTCGAGCCGCAGCGTTATCCCGAGGTGAAGCTGACGGCCGGAAAGGAAATCGTCCGGCCCTACGACGTGGCCGGGTGGACCCTTCCGCTGATGATGGGCGTCGAGGTCCGCC
>DATIWM010000110.1:0-12319 GCA_035519355.1 Thermoanaerobaculia bacterium
GCGTCCCTTTCGGAGCCGAATGACAGTCTGAAGAAGAGCGTTCGCGGAAACGAGGCCGCCGGACGAGGGTTTTCTGCTGCCGACCGTGCGGGCTGGCGCGCCGAGAGGCTTCGGAGGCCGCACCGCGCTCTTCATCATCGGAGATCTTACGCCGTCGTCGAGGGTCCGATATGTGGGAAGTCATCTGATCGGGCATTTCCGTCAGCCGATTCCGGGTCGACAAGGGCGCCGGACATGAGCGATTCTTGCCAGCCGTGGGAACCGAGAACGCCGCTTCCTCAAAGCCGTTTCGGGCTGCCTTCTGCATGGCGGTCCTTCTGACGTCCGTCGCTGGTTTCGCCAGCGAGAAGCGGGCCGGTCAGTCGGCCGAGGAACGCTCTGTGCTCGACGTGCCGCGGAGCTGGTCCGGCGTGATCCCGTGCGCCGACTGCGAGGGGATCCGGCTGACGATCGATCTCTATCCGGACCAGTCCTTCGCCCTCCGGTACGAGTACCTCGGGAAGAACCGCTCCTTTTCGGACCTCGGCCGGTGGAGCGTGGAGGAGAAGGGAACGCTGACCCTCCGGGGCGGCACCGAGGCGCCGCACTTCTTCCGCGTCGTCGACCCGGAGACGCTTCGGAAGCTCGACGGCGAAGGGCGCGAGATCGGGAGCCGGCTGAACTACGACCTGAAGAGAGATCCGGAGTTCCGTCCCGTCGTGGAGCCCGCCCGGGTGCTGGGCCTCTACCGGTACATGGCCGACGCCGGGCGGATCACGCTCTGCTCGATCGCCCGCGAGCTTCCGGTCGCCCAGGCGAACGACAGCGCCGCCCTCGAGAGGGCCTACGTCGAGAAGAGACCGGGGCCCGGAGAGCCCCTCCTCGTCGCCGTCGCCGGGCACCTCGCCGACCGTCCGAAGATGGAAGGAAACGGGAAGGAGCTCTCCTTCGTCGTCGACACCTTCGAGAAAGCGATGCCGGGCGAACCGTGCCAGCCGCCGCTCCCCGGCCAGGCGGCGCCGCCCGGCACCCCCGAGGGACGGACCTGGACGCTCGTATCCCTCCGCGGCCAGAGCGTGAAGGGCGGCCGCGGACGGATGGCCCTCCAGCTGAAGCTCGACGCCTCCGGACACCGGCTCTCCGGCTCGACCGGGTGCAACCGGCTGATGGGGCGCTACTCGATCCGGGGAGACGGCCTCACCTTCTCCGACCTCGGGACGTCGCGGATGGCGTGTCCCGGAGCCGCGGATCGCGAACAGGAGTTCCTCCGGACGCTGGCCGACGTGACCGGGTGGAGGCTCTCCGGGGGCCGCCTCCTCCTGACCGCACGCCGCGAAGTCGTCGCCGAGCTGGTCGAGAAGGAAGACGACTGACCACCGCCAGCGCGCCGCCGCCGCCGGCCCCCTTCCCGCGCGCCTTCGGGGCCGTCGTCTTCGACCTCGACGGCACGCTCCTCGACTCTTACGCGGCCATTCACGATGCCGTCGCCCACGTCCAGCGGTCGCTGGGGCGTCCCGAGTGGACGCTCGGGGAGACGCGCCGGCGCGTCGGGAGGGGGCTTCCGGTCCTGATGTCCGAAGCGGTCGGTCCCGGAAACGTCCCGGAAGGGGTCCGCCTCTTCGAGGAGCGATACGGGGCGGCGGGGCCGGAGGCGACCCGGCTCCTTCCGGGGGCGGACGAGGTGACCCGGGCTCTTTTCGAACGGGGAGTTCGGCTGGCGGTCGCCTCGAACAAGCCGGGGGTCTTCTCGCGGCAGCTCCTCGCGCACCTCGGCATCGGCGCCCGGTTCGGGGTGATCCACGGTCCGGACGACGGTTTCCCCCCCAAGCCCGCCCCTCACATGGTCTTCATGGCGCTGGCGTTACTCGGCGTGAAGGCTTCGGACGCCCTCTACGTCGGCGACATGCCGCTCGACGTCCTGACCGGACGGGCGGCCGGGCTTCCCGTGGCCGTCGTCGCGACGGGCTCCTCGAGCCGGGAGGAGCTGGAAGCCTCCGGGCCGGACGTGTTGCTCGCCTCCCTCCCGGATCTAATGCATCTGTTCCCCTGAAATCGGGCGAAGAGAGGAAATAGAATTCCGGTCATGAGCACCAACTTCGACTCCACCTCCGGCTCCGCGGGACAGGTCCGCTTCTTCAACCCGGGGCCCGTCTGGGTCCGGCCCCAGGTGCTGCAGGCGCTGACGGGTCCCATGCTGTCCCACCGCTCGCAAGCCTTCATGGACCTCTACGGGCGGATCCTCGAGAAGCTTCCGAAGATCTTCCGGACCAGCGGCAAGGCCCACACTCTGGCCAGCTCGGCCACGGGCGTCTGGGAGGCCGCGCTCGTCTCGTGCGTCGAGGGGCCCGTTCTCTCCTGCGGGAACGGGGCGTTCTCGGACAAGTGGGGCGAGATGGGGAGCCGTCTCGGCCTCGAGGTCGACGTCCTGAAGTACGAGTGGGGAAAGGCCGTGAAGGCCGAGGACGTGAAGAAGAAGCTCGCGGGGAAGAAATACGCCGCGGTCACCGTCGCCCACAACGAAACGTCGACGGGGGTCATCTCCGACCTCGCCGCCATCGCGAAGGCCGTGCGGGAGAACTCCGACGCCCTGATGTTCGCCGACGTCGTGACGTCGCTGGCGGGGACGAAGGTCGAGGTCGACGCGTGGGGGCTCGACGTGGCGATCTGCGGCTCGCAGAAAGCCTTCGCCCTGCCGCCGGGACTCGCCCTCTTCTCGATGTCGGAGCGGGCGCTCGCCGCCGCGAAGAAGAAGAAGTTCCGGGGCCTCTATTTCGACTTCGTCGACATCGATGCCTTCGCGGCGAAGAAGCAGACGCCCACGACGCCGTGCCTTTCGCTCCTCTACGCTCTCGACATGCAGCTCGACCACATCCTGGCCGAGGGGCTCGAGAACCGCTGGGCGCGGCATGACGCCATGCTGAAGTCGGTGGAGGACTGGGCGCCGAAGGCCGGCTTCCGCTTCTCGTCCGAGGCGGGCGCCCACTCGCCGACGGTCTCCTCGCTCATGCCGCCCGACGGGGTGAACGCCGAGGAGCTGAACAAGAAGATGAAGGCGGAGAAGTTCACCCCCGGCTCGGGCTACGGAAAGTTCAAGCCGACCTGCATCCGGATCGGCCACATGGGCGACGTCGACGTGGCGTCGGTGAAGGCGCTCTGCGCGGCGTACGAGAAGGTGGCCGCCTCGATGGGAGCCCCGGCGAAGGTCGGGTCGTGACGGGGGCGCCCGCCCGGGTCCTCGTCGCGGAGCCGCTCTCGGAATCGGGGCTCGCCGTCCTCTCGGCGGCGGGCCTCGCGGCCGACGTGAAGACGGACCTGACGCGCGAGCAGCTCCTCGCGGCGATCGGCGGCTACGACGCGCTCGTCGTCCGGTCGGCCACGAAGGTCGACCGGGAGCTGCTGACCGCCGGGAAGAAGCTCCGGGTGGTCGGGCGCGCCGGGGTCGGCCTCGACAACGTCGACGTGAAGGCGGCCACGGAGCGGGGCATCCTCGTCGTCAACGCGCCGTCGGGAAACGTCGTCTCGGCGGCGGAGCACGCCGTGGCCCTCCTCCTCGCCATGCTCCGGAAGGTCCCGGAGGCCCAGGTCTCGCTGAAGGCGGGCGAGTGGAAGAGGACGAAGTTCGTCGGGACGGAGCTTCAGGGGAAGACGGTCGGCCTCGTCGGCCTCGGGCAGGTGGGGGCGCGTGTCGCGGCCCGGCTCCGGGGCTGGCACGTGACGCTGCTCGCCTTCGACCCCTACGTGACCCCGGAGCGCGCGTCGGAGCTCGGCGTGAAGCCGGTTCCGCTCGACGAGCTGCTTTCGAAGTCCGACGTCGTGTCGCTCCACACGCCCGTGACGCCGGAGACGACCGGGCTCCTGAACGCCGAGCGGTTCGGCCGGATGAAGAAGGGGGCCTTCCTCGTCAACTGCGCGCGGGGAGCGCTCGTGGACGACGCAGCGCTCGTCGCCGCGCTCGACTCGGGACGACTCGGCGGCGCCGCCCTCGACGTCTACGCCGTCGAGCCGCCGAAGGACTTCGCCCTGATGAAGCACCCGAAGATCGTCTGCACGCCGCACCTCGGCGCCTCGACCGTGGAGGCGCAGGACCGGGTGGCCGTGGAGACGGTCGAGATGCTGGCCGAGGCTCTGAAGGGGTCGCCCTTCGTGGCCGCCGTCAATCTGCCGTTCCCGCCCGGGGGCGACCCCCACGCGGCGCTTCCGTGGATGCGCCTCGCCGAGACGGTGGGGCGGTTCCTGGCCTACGCGACCGGCACGCCGCCGACGGCCATCTCCGTCTCGCTCGCCGGCGTGCCCGAATCGGTCCGGAAGGCGTGCGCCGTCTCGGCGGTGCGCGGCGTCCTCTCACCCTCGTATGGGGACGACGTGAACCTCGTGAACGCGCCGGCGCTCGCCCGCCTGAACGGCGTCGCGGTGACCGACTCCGTGAAGGACGAAGCCGGCGGGTACGCCAACCTCGTCGGCGTGACCCTGACGACTGCGACGGGGACGCGCTCGGCCGCCGGGACGCTCTTCGACGACCGGCACGGCCGGATCGTGGAATTCGACTCGCTGCCGATCGAGTTCACGCCGGAAGGGACGCTCCTCGTCATCACGAACCGCGACGTTCCGGGCGTCGTCGGACGGATCGGGACGTTTCTCGGGGAGCGGGGGATCAACATCGTCGACCTCGGTCTCGCGCGGGGCCGCGCGGGACGGGCCGCGGCCATCGTCCGGGTCGATCGGCCCGACGGGGCGGCGGTCGATCCGGGGCTCGCGCAGGGGGTCGCGGCTCTCGCCGGAATCGAGTCGGCGCGGCTGGTCACGCTCACCTAAGATCGCGGGGTGAGCCTCGCTGTCGCGCTCTGGATCGCCGTCCCGCTGGCGGCGCTCCACGTCGCGCTCCGGAAGCGCCGGGCCGCCCTGGCGTTCCAGCTCGCCGTCGACGTCGGCCTTCTCCTGCTGCCGGGGCGTCTCCTTCTCCCGGGAGCTCATCTCGGGCCCGGTCCGTCCGGTGCCGAGGCGTGGGGGACGGTCCGGACGGTGGGGGGCTCGCCCGAGCAGGTCGACCTTCCGACGCAGCTCCACGTCTGGTGGGAGGAGACCCGCCGCATCGCCCGGGACGGCGAGCCCCCCTGGATCACGACCCGGATCGGCGGCGGCGTGCCGCTCTTCGCGAACGGGCAGTCGTGCCTTCTCTTCCCGCTTCACGCTCCGGTCTGGTTCCTCGGGGCGGAGCGCGGGACGGACGTCATGGGCGTCTTCAAGCTGGAGCTCGCGGCGCTCGGCGCGTTCCTGCTGCTTCGGCGGTTCGGCGTCCGCGCTCTCGCCGCCGCCTGCGGAGGCCTCGCCTGGGGATTCGGCCTTCCCCTCGTCTCGTGGCTCGTCTCGCCCCTGGGGTGGGTCCTCGCGGCCGCCCCGTGGGCCTTCTACCTCGCGGCCGGCTCCGTCCGGGGGCGGCGGCGGGACGCCGTTTTTCTCGCGCTCCTTTTCGGCGCGCTCCTCGGCGGGGGCGTCAGCCCCGAGGCGGGCGCGTTCCTTCTGCTGGCGACGGCCCTCGTGGGTGCCGTCCTCGGCCTCGGGAAATGGCGGCGGCTCGCACGTCTCGCGGCGCCGCTGGCTCTCGTCCTGCCGCTCTCGGCGGCCGGCGCCCTGCCGGTCTTCCTGACCATCCTCGGCTCGTCGAAGTACGACACCGCCAGCGTCGCCCCCTCGTTCCCGGCGTCCCTCCGGGGAGTCGTCGCGTCGGTCTTTCTCGTCCCGTGGCGCTACGGACATCCCGCGGACGGCTCGTGGACGGCGCCCGTCGCGGCGGTGGCTGTGGCGCTCGGAGTCGGAACGGCGGCCCTGACGTTCGCCGTCGCGGCGCTTCCGAGGCGGCGCCATCGCCGCGCGGCACTCGCCTTCGCCTCGGCCGGCCTCGTGGGAGCGGCGTTTCTCTTCATCGTTCCCGGGTTCCGGGAGCTGGCCCTCGCCCTGCCGCTTTTCCCGAGGATGCTCTGGCATCGAGCGAGCTTCCTGACGAGCTTCGCTCTCGTCCTCCTCGGCGCCTTCGGGCTCGAGGCCTTCCTCTCGAGGCCGCGGCGGGGGCGGCTCGTCGTTGCTGCGGTGCTGGTCCAGGCGGCGGTCGTCGCGACGGTTCTGGCTTCGCCGGTCAAGCGCCTTCCCCGGACGGCGCTCGCGGCTGCCGGCGCTCCGGCTCTCGTCGTCGCCGCCGTTCTTGCGGGCGGAGGGCCGGGAGGTGTCGCGATTCCCCTCCTCGTCGGGCTCGAGACGTTTCTCGTGGTCTGGAACGTCCTTCCGGCGTCGCGCCCGTCGCCGTCGCCGGCGGCCGTCCGCGAGCTTCTGCGGCTCGCCGGAGAGGACGGCCGCCGGATGGTCGGAACGGACGGCGCCCTTCCACCCAATCTCGCCGCTCGCCTCGGACTGTCGGACCTTCGCGCGAACGACCCGGTCAGGCCCCGCCGCTTGACCGCGCTCCACCGGGCGCTCGGCACGGAGGGGGACGACCTGCCCGGGCCCCTGCTCTCTCCCTGGCCCGGCCTCCTGGGCGCGTGGGGAGTGGGCTGGCTCCTGACGCCCGCCGCCCTCCCCGAAGGCGCGCCGCCAGCGGAGGGGTGGGAGCGGATCGGCGCCTTCGAAGGAGGGACGATCTACCGGAACCTTCGCGCCCTGCCGGTCGTGCGGGTCGCGGGCTCGGAGAGAACCGCCGCGGGAGCCTGGGAGAGCGGGGTGGATGCCACCCGCTTCGAGGAGACGGCGGTCGTGGAATCGCCGCTCGGCCTCGCCGGGGGCGGCTCGAGCGCCGTGCTGGAGTTCCGGCCGCACCGGGTGACGGCACGGATCGACTGCGACGGGCGCTGCCTCGCCCTGCTGCACGTGCCGCTCGCCCCCGGATGGGCGGCGACGCTCGACGGGGCGCCGGCCGGGCTCGTTCCTGCGAACATCGCCGCGATGGGGGTCGTGGTCCCGTCAGGAACGCACGTCGTGTCGTGGCGCTATGCGCCGCCAGGCCTCGTGCCGGGAGCGACCCTGTCGGCTTTCGGCGTCCTGGGCTGCGCGGCCCTCGCGCTCGGGGGGAGGAGGACGAAGTGAAGCACCGGGAGAAGTCCGGATCGAAGAAACGCGTGGCCGTCGTCTTCGGCGGGCCGTCGCGCGAGCACGGGGTCTCGTTCGTTTCGGCGAAGTGTCTTCTGGAGAACCTCCCGAAGAAGCTCTACGAGGTCGTGCCGATTTTCGTCGGCAAGGACGGCCTCTGGAACGGTCCGGAAGGCTCGGCGGCCGAGATGCGGCGGCAGCTGGCCCGGCCCGGCCGCGACCTCCTCCTCGACGGCGTGAAGCCCGGCTCACGCGCCGCCCGCGGGCCGCGCATCGTCGCTTCGTTCCTCGAGGCCTACGACGAGGCGAAGCCCGACGTCGTCTTCCCGATGGTCCACGGCACCTGGGGCGAGGACGGCGTGGTGCAGGGCCTTCTCGAGGCGATGGGGATTCCGTACGTCGGCTTCGGAGTCGCGGCGTCGGCCGTCGGGATGGACAAGGCCTTCATGAAGGCCGCCTTCGGGGCCGCGGGACTTCCGCAGACCGTCTACCAGGTCGTGCCCCGCGAGGACTGGCGCCGGTCCGACCGCCGCGCTCTCGTCCTGGCGCGGCTTTCGAACCTGCCGCTTCCCCTCTTCGTGAAGCCGTCGTGCGCCGGCTCCTCGGTCGGCATCACGAAGGTGAAGGACCCTGTGCAGCTGCCGGCCGCCGTGGAAGAAGCGTTCGCGGTCGACGAGAGGGCGCTCGTGGAGGTGGGGATCGACGCGCGCGAGATCGAGTGCTCGGTTCTCGAAGGGGAGAAGGGGGGCGCGACCGAGGCCTCGCTCCCGGGCGAGATCATCCCCGGGCACGAGTTCTACGACTACGAGGACAAGTACATCGACGACAAGTCCCGGAGCGTCATTCCCGCCGAGCTGCCGCCGGCGGTCACGAGCGAGATCCGCAGCCTCGCCGTCGCGGCGTTCGACGTGCTCGGGGGAGCGGGATTCGCCCGCGTCGACTTCTTCCTCGAGCGGGGAACCGGGCGGGTCCTGGTGAACGAGATCAACTCGCTCCCCGGATTCACTCCGATCTCGATGTTCCCGAAGATGTGGGAGGCGACGGGCCTTCCGCTGCCGGACCTTCTCGACCGGCTGGTCCGCTCGGCGTTCGCCCGCCCGCTGCGGGGGCGGTGACGGGCGGGGGGTCCGCGGGAAGGCTCCAGGTCGCGAGCGCGCCGATCAGGGGCAGCAGGGCGCCGACGAGGAGCGGCGCCGCCACGCCCTGGTGGTCGGCGAGCTTTCCGAGCCAGGGCGCCACGATGCCCCCCGCCGTGACCGCGAGGCCGAGCGTCGCTCCCGACGCCGTGCCGACCCGGTTCGGCAGGAATTCCTGCGCCATCACGACGAGGACGCTGAAGGGGACGTACAGGACGACGCCGGCGGGCACGAGGAGCGCCGCCGCGAGCCGGACGTCGCGCACCATGGCGAGCGCGAGAAGGAGCGGGACGAGGACGAGGAGCGCGGAGAGGACGACGATCCGGCGGCCGAACCGGTCCGCGAGGCGTCCGCCGAGGAGCGTTCCGGCGACGCCCGCGCCCAGAAGGACCGAGAGCGCGACGCCCCCTTCCGCCTTCGTCCGGCCGAGGACGACGACCCAGAAGAGCGGGATGAACGTGGAGAGCGCGGCGTAGGCCATCGCACGCGTCATGATCGCGATGGAGAGCCGCCCGAAGAGGCCCCACTCGTCGGACGGGGCGGCGGGCGCGTTCGGCGCGCCGGCCGTGCTCGGGCGAACGGCGGGCGGAGCGAACCGGCGCAGCTCCACGGCCAGCGCCGCCGCGACGAGAAGCATCGGCACGAGGAGGACGAGCGAGGCCCTGAGGCCCCAGCCGATGACGAGCGGGGTGATGACGAGCGGGCCGGTCGCGATGCCGATGTTCCCGCCGATGGAGAAGAAGCTGAGACCCGTGGCGCGGCGCGGGCCGGCGGCGTGGCTCGCCCAGCGCGTCGCTTCGGGGTGAAAGGCCGCCGCGCCGAGACCCATGAGGGCCACCGCGACGGCGATGAGGGCATAGGTGGGCGCCGCTCCGGCGAGCGCGAGCCCCGTCCCGGCCGTGGCGATGCCGGCCGGAATCAGCCAGCGCGCCGGGCGGCGGTCCGCGAAGAGGCCGAAGGCCGGCTGCGTGGCCGACGCCGCGACGTTCGCCGCGAGGACGAGCCCGCCGGCCGCGGCGTACGTCAGCCCCCGATCGGAAATGAAGAAGGGGAGGAGCGCCGGCAGCATCCCCTGGTTCAGGTCCGTCATCAGGTGGCCGAACGAGAGGGTCGCGATCAGCCGGCGGTTCATCACCGGGATCGTTTTCGGCGACCGGCCGCCGGGCGTCAAGAACTAAAATCGCGAAAAACCCGGAGGTGCGGCGATGCTCCTCGGAACGCTGCTCGCGTTTCTCGCCGTCGCGGGGCCCGAGGCCCCGTCGCCGGTCCCGACACCCGTCTCCTCGAAGCCCCGGTCGCTGGCCGACGTCGCCCGCGAGAACAAGGCGAGGGGAGAGAAGAAGGCCGGGACCTTCTCGGTCGCCGGCGGCGGGGAGGTGGCCCCGGTTCCGGAGGAGCCGGCCGCCCGGACCGGGTCGGGTCGACCCCGGTCGACCCCGAACCCCTCCCCGGCCTCCGGGACCGACGAGGCGCACTGGCGCGAGCGCGCGCAGCGCCTTCGGGACGAGCTGGAGAGCGCCCGCCGCGACGAGGCCGAAGCGGACGCCCGTCTCCAGGCGGCGTTCACGAAGGCGCACAACAGCGAGGAGATGCTGAAGATCGCCGAGGAGATCCGGAAGCAGGCGAGAGTCTGCCGGCTCCGCGCCGAGTCGGCCCGGCAGCGGCTCGAGGCGCTTCCCGAAGAGGCCCGCCAGGCGGGAGCCAACCCCGGCTGGGTGCGCTGACGCCGCTCCTACTCGCCGAAGAAGAGGTACAGGCCGACGTCCGCCCGCGGATAGGTCGGTTCGATGACCCGCGGCGCCGACTCGAGGAGGCGAAGCGGGGCCAGGAGACGTGAGTAGGTCCCGGGGGTCCGTCCCACGGTGCACATCTCCGTCTCCACGGACGGGTCGCCGTGGAGGTGGGACGGGTCGGTCTCCTCGCAGAGGAGGACGTGGCCTCCGGGGGCGCGGAGCCGCCGGATCTCCCGGGCGACCTTCTCGACGAGCGGATCGGGGAGGTGCTGGAGGACCGTGAAGGTGAGAACGACGTCGAACGCGGCATCGGGGGCCGGGAGGTTCGCGAGGGTCGTGACGCGGGAGATCTCCGCCGCCGGGTGGAGGCGGGCCGCCTCGGCCGCGAATTCCGGCTGGCGCTCGAAGCCGGCCACGCGATCGGCGAACTCGGCGAGGACCGGGAGGAGCCGCCCGTACCCGCAGCCGACCTCGGCCGCGGCCCGGAGGCGCCGCCCGCCGGACGCCCGGGCGAGAAAGCGCCGGACGCCGGCCTGCTCGAGATACGTCCGGAGGGCGAACGCCGGGACGTCGACGTCCACCACGTCGCGGATCGTCCAGGGCCTGAAGGGGCGTTCCGTGCCTTCCGTCATGACGTTTCCTGTCCGGCTCAGCGCGCCGGCACCACGATGCCGGCGAGGCCGAGCTCGCCGAGCGTCGCGCAGGCGGCCTCGGCCTCCTCTCGGGTCGGGTAGGTTCCGAATTTCACGCGCTTCAGCCCGGAGAAGTCCTCGATCCACGCCTTCGGGTACCTCTCTGCGAGGCGTGAAAGGAGCCGGCGGGCGTTTTCCTCGTTGCCGAAGGCGCCGGCCTGGACCGCCCAGACGGCGTGCGCGGTCGACGAGGCGCGGGAGAGGTCCTCGGCGGTGGCGGCGCGGATCCGCTGGTTCGTGCCGAGCGTGACGACCGTCAGCGTGACCGGCACGACGCCCGGGACGACCGCGTCGATCTCGGCGGCCGCCGCCTTCGAGAGGTCGATGATCCGGCCCGCCACGAAGGGGCCCCGGTCGTTGATCCTCACGCGGACGACCTTTCCGTTCGATTCGCTTCGGACGTCGACCACCGTGCCGAGGGGAAGGGTCCGGTGCGCGGCGGAGATCTTCCCGGGATGGAAGATCTCCCCGCTCGCCGTGGGAAGGTCGGCGAACTCCGCGCCGTACCAGGAGGCGAGGCCTCTCTCCGTCGCGCCCGTGGCGGGCACGGGGGCCGGTGACACGGCGGCCGGCTTGGGCGGGGGGCCGCATCGGGCGACTAGGGCCGCCGCCAGGACGGCGGCGAAGACGCGCGCGCGCCGCAGCGTCAGACCCGGACCTCCTCGGCGGCGTTCTCCGCCGCGTTCGGATCCGCGGCGAGGATCGGGTCGATCTCGGCGAGGAGGAACGCGTCCACCTGCTCGGGAGCGCGCCCCACGAAGCGGGCCGGGTCGGCGGCGGCGGCGATCTCGGCCGGCGAGAGGCCGAAGGCCGGGTCGGCCGCGATCCGGTCCAGGAGGTCGTTGTCGCCTCCCTGGTCCTTCAGCCGGTCGCCGGCGGCCTGCGCCACCACGCGAATCCGCTCGTGGAGCTGCTGGCGGTCTCCCCCTTTCCGGACCGCGGCCATCAGGATGTTCTCCGTGGCGAGGAACGGCAGCTCCTGGTCGAGGCGCCGCTTCACGACGCTCTCGTGGACGATGAGCCCGTCGGCCACCGCGTCCCACAGGAGGAGGATCGAGTCGGCGGCCAGGAAGCACTCGGGGAGGGCGAGGCGGCGGTTGGCCGAGTCGTCGAGCGTCCGCTCGAACCACTGGGTCGCCACCGTCCAGTTGCCGCTCTCGGCTCCGACCAGGAGCCACCGGGCGAGGGCGTTGATCCGTTCGGACTTCATCGGGTTCCGCTTGTAGGGCATGGCCGACGAGCCGACCTGTCTTCGGCCGAACGGCTCCTCCACTTCCTTCAGGTGCTGGAGGAGGCGGAGATCGTTGCCGAACTTCGACGCCGAGGCGGCGAGGCCGGCCAGGGCCGAGAGGATCAGGGAGTCCTGCTTGCGGGTGTAGGTCTGGCCCGAGACCAGGAGACGTCCCGGAAAACCCGCCTTCTCGGCGACGAGCTTGTCCAGGAGGTCGGCCTTCTCGGCGTCTCCGTCGAAGAGGGCGACGAAAGAGGCCTGGGTCCCGGTGGCGCCCTTGCAGCCGAGGAAACGAAGCTCCTCGGCCCGGCGCGTCAGCTCGCGGTAATCGAGAGAGAGGTCCTGGAGCCAGAGGCACGCGCGCTTGCCGATCGTCGTCGGCTGGGCCGCCTGGAAGTGCGTGAAGCCGAGGCACGGCAGGTCCCGCCACTTCCGGGCGAAGCCGGCCAGGCGCGCCATGACGCGGACGGTCCG
>DATIWM010000111.1:0-4640 GCA_035519355.1 Thermoanaerobaculia bacterium
GTGAAGCCGGGAGAGATCGTCGCCCTCCGCGGCCCGAACGGATCGGGGAAATCGACGCTGCTCGGCGCGCTGACGGGAGCATCCCGCGTCTTCTCGGGCCAGGTCGAACGCCGCGCCGTCCTGACCGTCTCCCTGCAGAGGCAGATCCCCGCCCGGCCGGAGGGGATTCCTCTCACCGGACACGAGCTCCTCCGTCTCACGGGCGCGCACCACAAAGAGCCCCCGTCTCTTCTCGCGCCGCTCCTGGCCCTCCGCGTAGACAAGCTCTCCGGAGGGCAGTTTCAGCTTCTCGAGGTCTGGGCCTGCCTCGGTGGAGACGCCGACCTCCACATCCTCGACGAGCCGACGAACAACATGGCGCCCTCCACCATCGAGTCGCTCGTCTCGATCCTGCACGATAAGCGGAAAGACCGTGGCGTCCTCATCATCAGCCACGAACGGGCCTTCGTGACCGAGGTGGCCGATCGCGTCGTGGAGCTTCCGGGATGAAGTGGCAGCTCGTCGTCGACCCGCTCTTCCGGGTCCCGTTCCTGAACGGCCTTCTCCTCGCCGTCTCGATGCCTCTCCTCGGGGCGTACGTCCGCCTCCGCGACGAGTGGCTCGCGTCGCTCGGGATGGCACAGGTCACGGCGGCGGGAGGTGTCGTCGGCCTCCTCCTCGGCATCCACCCGATTCCGGGAGCCCTCGCCGCCGCCGGTCTCGCCGCGACGGCCAAGGGGACGGTCCGCCGCTCGGGGAACGACGTCTTCGTCCTGCTTCTTCTCTTCGGCTGGTCGGTCGCCCTCCTCGGCGCGGCCAACAGCGCGCAGGGCGAGGAAGTAAGCCACGCTCTCATCGACGGCCAGCTCTATTTCACCTCCGGCGCGCACCTCGCCGGAGCGGCCGCCCTGCTCGCCGCCGTCGCGCTCCTCCTGCCGTGGATCTCCCGGAAGCTGCTCCTCGAGCGGTTCTTCCCCGACCACCTCGCCGCGAACGGAGAGAACCCGTTCCGGATCCACCTCGCTTTCGACCTTCTGGTCGCCTTCGCGGTGGCCCTCGCGACGCAGTCGGTCGGCGTCATGGCTTCGTTCGCGCTCGTTTTCGTTCCGCCGTGGGCGGCTTTCGGGGGAGCGAGCGGCTGGCGGCGGGCCCTCGCGCGGACTGCCGCGGTCGCGGTCGTCGCCTACATCGTCGCCTTCGCGGCGGCGATCGGCCTGAACCAGCCTTTCGGACCGGTTCTCGTCGCGGCGCTCCTCCTGACGGGTCTCGTCCGCCTCCTGCCGGCAGCGAGAAGCCGCGCCTAGGCCTTCGTGAGGTTCTCCGCGGCGAACTCCCAGTTGATGAGCCGTTCGAGGAACGCCGTGATGTAGTCCGGCCGGCGGTTCTGCCAGTCGAGGTAGTAGGCGTGCTCCCAGACGTCCATCGTCAGGAGGGGCCGGGCCGCCGTGGTCAGGGGCGTCTCGGCGTTCGGCGTCTTGACGCACTTCAGCTTGCCGCCGTCGAGGACCAGCCACGCCCAGCCGCTGCCGAACTGCGTGGCCCCGGCATTCGCGAACTCCTTCTTGAAGTTTTCCAATCCGCCCAGGTCGGCCTCGATCTTCTCCTTGAGCTTTCCGGACGGCGCCCCGCCCCCCTTCGGCCGCATGCTCTTCCAGTAGAAGGAGTGGTTCCAGACCTGTGCCGCGTTGTTGAAGATCCCGGCCTTGTCGGGCTTTCCGGCCACGGCCTGGACGATCTTCTCGAGGGGAAGGTCCGCCAGCTCCGTGCCGGCGATCAGCTTGTTCGTGTTGTCCACGTACGCCTTGTGGTGCTTGCCGTAGTGAAACGACAGGGTGTTGGAGGAGATGTCCGGGGCGAGGCCGTTGTCGGGATACGGAAGGGGCGGAAGTTCGATCATCGGGGCTCCTTTCAGGATTGCCGGTGCGCCGAGAACCACCGCCGCGGCGCCGGCCGCCGCGACGAGATCACGTCTATTGAGGGTCGATTCCTTCGGAGAATTCATTTCACGGCCTCGAGCAATCCTCTCACTTGGACGGAGTCTAGTCGAGAATCAGTCGCGGCGGCATCGGACCGTCAGAAGACGAACTTGACCCGCCCCGCGAGCGTCCGCGGAGGGATGACGTGCGTCCCGCCGAACGTGGAGAGGAAGTTGTACAGGCCCTTGACGTCGAAGGCGTTCAGGAGGTCCACCTCCAGCTCCAGCGGCAGCCCGACCTTCTGGAGGCCCGCGCCCAGCGAGAAGTTCCAGATCGTCCGCGACTTGATCCGCTGCGGATCCGTGTCGTACCGGATGTACGGATCGGCGTAGGCCGTGTCCGGGCTGGAGAGGACGTCCGCGGAGGTCCCCGCGTCCGTCACGAGGCCGGAGTCGTAGCGCTGGGTCACACCGGCCCACAGGCCCGTCTTCCCGACGTCGTAGATAAGACCCACCTGCTCCTGGATGTTCTGGTCGTGGTCGATGAGGAAGCAGCCCCCCTCGAAGGAGCTGAGGGCATCGGAGCTGAGGAAAAGACCGCCCACGAAAGGATTGCAGTACTGCGCGTACACGTGCCCGACGGAAGCGTAGCCGTGGAGGCCGCCGAGGACGGGGGCGAGGTCGAGCCGGACGTTCCACCCGTGGAGGGTGCCGGTCGCGAAATTGAGCGGGAAGACGATACCCGTGTTGAAGAACTGGTCCTGGTCCGCCGCATTCTTCACGTTCCGGTACCAGTACGAAACGTCCAGCCGCAGCTTGGATCCGATCCCCTGCTGGATTCCGGCGTTGTAGACGTCGTGCCGCTCTGAGAGGTTATAGAGCTGCCCACCGCCGAGCTGCTGCGAGTCCTGGATGTCCGGCGGGGTGATGGAGGCGGCCTGGGGTGACGACGAGAGAAGGATGTTCTCGTACTCCGGCGTGATGAACATCCTGTTGTAGGAAGCCCGAAAGACGGTGTTCGTGGCCTTCAGAAAATACGCGACGCCGACACGCGGTTGGAGCTGGTTCTCGGATTCGAAGAGGAAATTATGGTCATACCGGAGGCCGACATTGACGGTCAGGTCGTTCCACCGGATGCTGTCCTGGATGAAGCCGGCGACGTACGCGCCGGTCTTCGATCCCGAGAAATAGAAGGGCGAGCCGCCGCGCGTCCCGTCGTACGGCGCGAGGTTGGGGTTGTAGCCGTCCGACGTCGGGTCGTTGAAGGCCGGATCCGTGATCAGGAACGAGAACTGCTCCTGAATCGGGAAACGCTTGGCCTGCAAGCCGATCTTCAGCTCGTTGATTCCGACCGTTTTCGAGAGGGCGAGATTCAGGCCCTGGTTCTGAAGCGACCGGTTCTGCTCCGCCTGCACGGGCGTGTCGTAGGGGGAGGAGTAGAGAGTCAGTCGGTTGTCCCGGGCGTAGATCTGGGCCTCCAGGACCCAGGTGCCCGGGAAGACCTTCTGGTAGCCGAGGTTCACGTTCCAGTCGTTCGACTCGACGCGCTGGTCCTGGCCTGCAGCCTCCTGCGACGGAAGGTTCGTCACGTCCCGTTTCGTCTCCCCGATGTTTCCGGTCAAGCGCCAGCTGCTCGACTGATCTCCTGAAACCGAGTCGAGCCGCAGGAATCCCCGCCCCAACTGTCCGCGATTGTGGAAATTGTCGAAGGAGACCGGGTCGAGAAAACGGTCGGAGGTCGAGGCGTCCAGGGTGGTGAACCACCCGAAACGGCTATTGCCGCCACCGGCGGAGACGTTCCCCGAAAAGGTGGAGAAGCTCGCCGCGACGAGCGAGACGTCCCCCGTGATCCGTTCGTACCCGAGGCCCGATCGCGTCGTCAGGTTGATGACGCCGTTTGCCTTTTCGCCGTACTCCGCCGGGATTCCTCCCGTGATGATCGTCACGTTTTCGGCGACGGCGGGATCGAGAGAGTTCGAGAATGTGATGCCGATCTGGTCACCGATCGGCTGGCCGTCGATCACGAGGAGCTGCTGGGAGTGTCCACCCTGGAAGTGGTAGCGGCCGTTCTCGTCCTGGCTGAACCCGGGCGTCGACATGACGATGGATTCGAAGGCCCGCGAGGGAATGGCCGCAGGCGCCCGCTGGATGAGCGACTTGTCGATGTCGAGGTGAGTGGACGGGTCGTCGGTCTCCAGGGCGACCGGCTCTCTCTCGGCCTGGACCGTCGTCGACGCGGTGGCCGCCAGGCGCAGAGCGATGTCCCGGACGACCGGCGCTGCGCCCCGCACGTCCAGATCGATGTGAACCGGAGCGAAGCCTTCCAGACTTGCGGTCAGGTGATAGGGGTTGATGGGAACGTTGTAGAGCAGGTAAGCGCCGTCCTTTCCCGACGAAACCTGCTGGCGATACCCGCTGATTTCGTTCGCCAGAACGACGGTCACGCCGGGGAGCGGCTTGCCGTCGGGACCGACCACCTGTCCTCGGACCTGTCCTGCCACGGCCATGGCGGCCCGGACCGAAGCGCTCGGGAGGACGGCGAAGACCGAAAGAATCAGAACAAGCGCCGCGCGGCGCGCGATGTCTCGGAGCGTCATGGCATTCGAGCCTCCTGCTGAAAAGCAATACCCCGAGGGAGGCTGCGAGGGGCGGCCTCCCGGACCACGGACGACGACGAACGTGTCTCTTGTCTACGCGGTCGGGAGGGACGGGGGCGAGCGGCCCATGGGATCCGGGAGGGAGGGAC
>DATIWM010000112.1:0-6637 GCA_035519355.1 Thermoanaerobaculia bacterium
CCGTCCGGCTTCACGGTCCGTTGCAGCGGCTTCTGGGGGTCCCTCGACGCTGTCGACGCACCGCGGGGATCCTTTCGTCTTCGGGGTGTCTTTCAGCTCGCGAAGGGACGGGCGACCCGCCTGGAGCCACTCGATCCGGCAGGGGGGTTCCGGAGTCTCCTCCGGGTCGCTCTCGTTCCGCCGTCGCCGGTCGTCTGGGCGGCGGCGCTGAACATCCTCGGCCGCATGACCGAGACCCTCACCGTCCACCGTATGACGTGGAATCCCGCGGCACCGCCGTGGGAGGCCCTCGAACTCCACCTCGCGGGGCTGGCGCCGTGCGGGGCGACTCGTTCAGAATGAGGCGTTGTGAGGTGGACGCTCGATCCCCGAGTCGCATGGCAGCAGGTGGCCGGCGAGGTCGTCGTCGTGGACCTCGTCTCGAGCACGGCCATCGGCCTCAATCCCACGGCGTCATTCATCTGGATGCGTCTTGGCAGCCTCGACGACGAAGAGATCGCGCGTCAGCTCGCTGGAGAGTTCGATATCGAGCTCCCGGATGCCGTCGTGGACATCAAGTGCTTTCTCCAGGGGCTCGAGAGGCGCCAGCTCGTGAAGAGGGTCGACGATCTCGCTCGTCGTGAGCTGTGAGGATGGGTCGGCCCCGGTCGGGCACTTGGCGCGTCGCTGCGGCCCGCCCGCCGCTGAGCGCGGTATCGTGGCTCCGGCACCAGAAAAGGACTTTCTGAAAGCGAAGGAAACGTGAAGAAAACCGCACTCTCCGCCGCCGCTCTGGCCCTCCTGGCCGCCGCCTGCTCCACGCTCTCGACCTCGGTCGATTTCGACCACGCGGCGGACTTCTCCCGCTACAAGAGCTACTCGTGGAAGGACACGGGAGAGATCCGGGACCCGGTCTGGAGCCGGAGGATCGAGGACGTCCTCGAGGACACCGTCGCCGCGAAGGGCCTGACCAAGGTGAAGGACGGCGGCGACATCTGGATGGCCGTCCACGCCCGGTTCTCGGTGGATTACCGGGTGGACTACTGGAACAGCGGCTGGGGTTACGGCTGGTGGGGGCCGGCCCCGGCGACCGTCTCGACGATTCCCGTCGGGACGATCGTCGTGGATCTCATCGACGCGAAGAAGGGGATTGCCGTCTGGCGCGGCGTTGCGAGCGACACGCTCCGGCCCGACCGCGAGCCCGAGGAGCGGGAGAAGACGCTCCGGAAGGTGATGGCGGAGCTCTTCGCGGCCTACCCTCCCGCGAAGAAGTGATCGAAACGCTCGAACCGCTCGAATCGCTCGAAGCGCGGCTCGGCCACCGGTTCCGCGACCGGGCGCTCCTGCTCCGCGCGCTGACCCACTCCTCGTTCGCCAACGAGGCCGACCCGGCGGCCGGAGTGGCCGACAACGAAACGCTGGAGTTCCTCGGCGACAGCGTGCTCGGATTCCTCGTCGCCGAGCTGCTCTACCGGGCCCATCCGGAATGGGGACAGGGGTGGCTGACGAAGGCCCGGGCCGAGCTCGTCTCGAAGGGGGCTTTCGCCGACAAGGGGCGCGCTCTCGGCCTGGGAGCGCTCCTCCGGCTGGCCCGGACGGACGAGCGCGCCGGGGGGAGGGAGCGCGACGCCCGGCTGGCGGACGCTTTCGAGGCGCTCGTCGCGGCCGTCTACCTCGACGCGGGGCTCGAAGCGGGCCGCGCGGTCGTGGAGCGGCTCTTCTCCGCCGACCTCGCCGCGCTCGATCCGGAGGAGCTCTCGCGGCGCGACGTCAAGAGCGCCCTCCAGGAGCGGGCCCAGGCGGACGGCAAGCCGCTCCCGCGCTACCGGCTTCTCTCGGAGAGCGGGCCGGACCACGAGAAGCGGTTCGTCTACGAGGTCCGTTTCGGCGAAGGGGACGAGCTGACCGCCACGGGCGAAGGGCCGACGAAGAGAGAGGCCCAGCGCGAGGCCGCCCGCGCCGCGCTGGCGGAGCTGGACCGTCTCAGCGCGCGAGACGCCTGACGAACGTCTCAGGCGGCTCGAAGCCGACGACCCTCTCGCCGGTCTCCTTCCCGTCCGGCCCGAGGAAGATCAGCGTCGGGACGCCCTGGATCTTCCATTTCTCCCGGAGCACCTCGACCTCCGGCGAGCCGGTCCGGGTCAGGTCGGCCTTGAGGAAGGTCCAGCCCTTTCCCGCGGCCATGACTCCCGGGTCGGTGAACGTCCTGTGCTCGAGCTCCTGGCACGGGAGGCACCAGTCGGCTGCGAAGTCGATCATGACCGGACGGCCTGACGCGGCCGCGAGCGCCGGCTCGCTGTAAGGGGAGAACGGGAGCTGCGACGCCGCCGCCCGCGGGAGGGCGAAGGCGGCTCCGGAGGCGATGAGGCCCAGGGCGACGACCGCCCGAACGGGCCTGAACCAGGCCAGGTCGCGGCCGCTCTTCTCCAGGAAGAGAACCCAGAGGCCGCCGGCGAGGAGAGGGGCGGCGACGCCGATCTCCCAAACGCGCGGCGGAAGAAGCGGGCGGAGGAACCAGACCGCCAGCGCGAGAAGGGCGAAGCCGAAGACGCGCCGGACGGCTTCCATCCACTCGCCCGAGCGGGGGAGCTTCGAGAGGCTTCCCGAGACGGTCCCGAGGACAAGGTACGGCAGGCCGAGCCCCATGGCCAGCGTGAAGAAGAGCCCGACACCTGTCGGGACGGACCCCTTCGCGGCGACGTAGGTCAGGAGCGAGAGGACGAAGGGCCCGATGCAGGGGGCCGCGACGAAGCCGACGAAGAGCCCCATCGTCAGAGCCCCGAGGGGCCCCGCTTTCGATCCCGTCCGGTCGGTGAGGGCGTGCGGGGCCTGGATCTCGTAGAGCCCGAACATCGAGAGCGCCAGCGCCACGACGAGAAGGGCGATCCCGACGAGAACCGCCGGCTTCTGGAGCCACGCACCGAAGAGCGAGCCGGAGAGGGCCGCGAAGACGCCGAGGGCCGAGTAGGTGACGCTCATCCCGAGGACGTAGGCGAGGGCGAGCCCGAACGTCCGCGACGTCTTCCCGGAGCCCTGCCTGGCGAAGAAGCCCACCGTGATCGGGATCAGCGGGTAGACGCACGGCGTGAGGTTCAGCGCGAGACCCGAGAGGAAGACGAGCGAAAGGACGAGAGGCAGCGACTTTCCGGCGAAGAGGTCGCTTCCCGGTTCCGGACGGGGAGCCGGAGCCGCCGCGGCGGCGCCCCCGTCGAAGAGCGGGGCGTTGGCGCTCTCCGCGCGGGTGCCGGACGGGGCGACCTCGAGCGTCAGCTTCGCCAGGGCGCGCGCCGGCGGAAGGCACTGCTCGTCGTTGCAGGGCTGAAAGTCGACGACGGCCTGGAGCGTCCGCGGACCGGGTCCGGCCCCGGCATCCACGACGCCCTCGATCCGGAAGAGCGTTCGCCCCTCGTAGACGGCGAGCGGCTTCTCCGAGAAGGCGAGCTTCATCTCCCTGTGGGCGGGGTAGGACGGCTCGCCGAAGCGCACGCCCGGGACGGGCGAGAGCGACACGCGGGTCGGGATGAGGAACTCCTCGTTGGGCCGGTGGCTGTTGATGTGCCATCCCGCCTTGACCTCCGCCACGACGACGAGCCGGAAGGTCGTCCCCGCCACGAGGCGGTCGGCGTCGGCGGCGAGCGACGCCCCGACGATCGACTCCGGCGCCGGGACGTCGGCCTTCGAGTCGCCGGTCGCCCCGAGCGAGAGCGCGAGGACGAGGCCCGCCAGCCGGAGAGCGTTCCTCATTTCGGGCTCCCTGACTCTCCGGAGCTGCCGGGCTTCAGCGCCTCGAGGAGCTTGTCGACCTCGGGGAGCAGGGGGGAGCCGGGCCAGTCCGTCTTGAAGGCCCTGAGACGACCCACGGCGAGGTCCTTCCGGCCCCTCGCGATCTCCACCTCGGCCCGCCGCAGCTGGGCCCGCTGCTTCAGGACGGGGTCCGCGGCGATCTCGAGAAGCCTGTCGAGCGATCCCGCCGCTTCCTCCGGATGGCCGGCGTCGAGCTGGATCGTCGCGAGGTAGGCCAGCGACTGCTCGCGGAGGTCGGGCGGCGTCCGGGCGTCGCCGGCGAGGCGGGCGAACCGGGGTTCGGCGATGCTGTCGCCGCCGCGCTTGAAGCTCTCTTTGGCGACGTCGAAGACGATGCGGGGATCGGCCGGGTCGGCCTTCTCGGCGTCGAGGAGCTTCCGGTAGGCGGCCCACTGCCGCTCCGCGTCGACGAAGGTCTGCACCCAGCCCATCTGCGTCGTCGAACCGGTCTGGCGTCCCGTGACGAGCAGGTCGGGCGTCACGACGACCCAGGACGGGGCCCTCTTGACGCCCAGCCGGGCGGCGAGCTTCTGCCCCTCGGGACTCCGCAGGGTCACGTGAAGCGGCACCTTGTCGCGTGTGAAAGCGAAAAACGAGGTCGACGGGATGATGAGCGCCTCCATCCGCTGGCAGGCTCCGCAGTCGTCATCTCCGAAATAGACGAGGATCCGCCCGTTCGGGATCTTCCCGGCCGCTTCGACGGCCTCGTCCCAGGTCCCGGTCCACTTGACCTCGAGGCCGGCGGCTCCCGGGACGGCCGCCGGGGTGGGGGGGGTCGGGGGCGCCACGTCGTCCGAGGCGGCGGCCGGGGGGACCGGAACGGCCAGGAGCGCGGCGAGGAGGATCTGCGAAACCACTCGTTCCCTTTCGTTTGACACGCGGAGCCGCGCCATTTATAACGCCGGACTGCGCCGAGCGGCGTTTTCGCAATGGGCGTGCCGCTCTTTCGGGACCTTCCGGGCCGTGCCCAGGTAGCTCAGTTGGTAGAGCACGCGCCTGAAAAGCGCGGTGTCGCCGGTTCAATTCCGGCCTTGGGCACCATGTTCCGCCGTCAGGCTTCTCACCAGCGCCCGGCGACGCGGAGGGCGCCCGCGTGCATCCGGAGGACGAGCGGCGTCCAGTAGCCGACCCCGGCTAGGAGGTTCCCGTCGACGTGAGCCGTCAGCGGACGGTCCGCGCGGAGCGTGACGGAGCGGCCGCGGCGCATCGTCACCTTGTCGAGCCGGACGTGGGATCCGTTGATCGCCTTCGGGAGGTGGCGTACGGCCTCGAGCTTCGTGAAATCGCCGAGCCGGCAGACGTCGAACAGGCCGTCGTCCGGCTTGGCGTCGGGGGCGAGGTGGAATCCGCCGCCGCTCGCGGGGCCGATCGCCACGGCCGCGAGGATCGAGGGGCCCTCGAGGACCTCGCCGTCCACGTCGGCCCTGAGGTGGAAATTCTCCCAGGTGCGGAGGACCCGGAAGACGGCCGTCAGGTAGGCGGCGAAGCCGCGGATCAGGCGGAGGCTGGCCGCGTCGGCGGCCACCTCGCCGTCGAAGCCGAGGCCAACGCTGTTGGCGAAGTACCGCCCGTTCACCTCGCCGGCGTCGAGGACCCGGACGTCCTTCCGGCGGATCACGTCGGCGGCCCCGTCCACGTCCCACTTCGTGAGGCCGAGCACGCGCGAGTAGTCGTTCCCCGTCCCGGCCGGGAAGACGGCGAGGAGGGGGCGCTGCTCCTTCGGGAGGCGCATGAGGCCCCCCACGACCTCGTTCACGGTCCCGTCGCCGCCGACGGCCACGACGAGCGTCGCGCCCTCGCGGCCGCTCCGTTCGGCGAGCGCAATGCCGTCGTCGGGTGCCGACGTCTCGAGCCACTCGCCCGAGACGCCGGCCCTCTCGAAGGCGGCGCGAAGGCGGCGCTCCTCGCGCCCTTCCCGCCCCTTCCCGGCGGCGGGATTGGCGATGAATGCGATCTTCTCGTCCGGCAACGGGTAACATTCTAGGAGAGAGGGTGCCGTGGCCGTACTGAGAGTCGTCAGGCTGGGCGCGCCGGTCCTCCGGACCCGCGCCTCCGAGATCGAGACCCACGACCTGAAGAAGGGGCGGCTGAAGCTCTTTTTCGACGATTTGATGGAAACCATGGCCGAGTACAACGGCACGGGCCTGGCGGCCCCGCAGGTCTCGCAGCCGCTCCGCGTCGTCCTCTACGAGATCCAGTCCGAGAGCCGGGGGAAGGGGCTGACCGTCCCGCCGACGATCCTGGTGAACCCGACCTTCGAGATCCTCGATCCGACGGAGACCGAGGAATTCGAAGCCTGTCTCTCGGTCCCCTTCCTCGCCGCGAAGGTCCCGCGGCCGCGGAAGATCCGGGTGAAGGCTCTCGACCGGGCGGGCCGGCCGCTGGACTTCCTGGCCGACGAGTTCCACGCCCGCGTCGTCCTCCACGAGAGCGATCACCTCGACGGCACGGTCTATCTGGATCGGGTCCGCGACCGCGCCTCCATCCGGTACACGATTGATTACTGATCATGATCGGGGGGAACGACGACCGTCCCTGCGAGGTGCAGCGCCGGGGGCGTTCCCCCCGGTCCCCCCTCGGCCCTAGCTGACATGGAATCCGACGGCACTCTGTCCCCCAAGCACGCGCTGGTCCTCCTGAAGTACCGGCCCGTCTGCATCTGCAACACGATCCGGTACCCCCGCGTGAAGGAAGCGATCGACGCCGGGGCTCGGACCGTGGAGGACATCGCGAAGGCGACGGGCTGCACCACGGGCGAGTGCCGGGGCGAGCGGTGCGGGCCGGTCATCCGGGCCCTGCTGCAGGAGGCGAACCCTCCCTGATCGGGGGGCCGTTTCTATTCATCGGCGGGTGA
>DATIWM010000113.1:0-8665 GCA_035519355.1 Thermoanaerobaculia bacterium
GAGGGAGAACGTGATGCGCAGAGTGATGTCTCAGGCTCTGGCGGCGATGGGAGTCCTCGTCTCGACCTCCATGCTGGCGCAGCCGATAAGAATCGGAGCCCCCCAGCCGGTGACCGGGCCCGACGCCCCCTTCGGCGACAAATTCAAGAAGGCGTACGGGATGGCCCTCGAGGAGATCAACGCGGCCGGGGGGATCAACGGCCGGAAGCTGGAGATCGTCATCGAGGACCACCAGGCCAAGAACCAGCTCGCGGCCACGGTGGCCGAGAAGCTGATCACCGAGGGAAAGGTGCTGGCGATGACCGGAGGGCGCGCATCCGGGCAGGCGATGGAGATCGCCTCCGTCTGCCAGCGCCTGAAGACGCCGTACCTCGTCGACCACCCGTCGGCCGACATGATCACGGCCAAGGGCTTCGAGTGGGTCTTCCGCAACAACCCGACCGGGTCGATCTACCCGATGGCGTTCTCGGACTTCATCACGAACTTCCCGGGCGCGATGCCGAAGTCGGCGGCCGTGGTGTACGACAACACGCTGTTCGGCAAGACCATCGGGGGCGCGGTCATCAAGATCCTGAAGGCCAAGAACGTCCCCGTCGTGGCCGATGAGGCCTATCCGGTGAATACGCTCGACTTCAAGCCGACCATGACGAAGGTGAAGGGGACGAATCCGGACTACCTGCTCCTCGTCGCGGTGGCCCCCACCGATGCCGTCCTTCTCACCCGCCACGCCCGGGAAATGGGGCTCTCTCCGCGCGCCTTCGTCGGATTCGGCGGCGGTTTCGGCATCGCCGATTTCACGAATCAGCTCGGCCCGCTCGCCGAGAACGTCTTCTCGTCGGCCGCCTGGTCCGGGAATCCGAACGACCCGAAGACGAAGACTTTCTACGAGAAGTTCCACGCCAAGTACGACATCTGGCCGCACGAGCACGAGGTGGAGGGCTACTCGGCCATCTACATCCTGGCCGATGCGATCAGGCGGGCGAAGCTGACCGGCGATCTCGACGCGGACCGCGACGCGATCAGGAAGGCGCTGCTCGCCACCGACATGATCACCGTGTTCGGCAAAGTGAAGTTCGGCAACTGGGCCGGCCCCCTGGGCGACGCCTACACGAACCAGAACGTCTACTCGCCGGAGCAGACGGTCATGGCGCAGTGGAGGGGGGGCCAGCTCCTGAACGTCTGGCCGAAGGCTTTCGCCGAGACGACGCTCGTCTTTCCCGAGCCGGTGAAGAAGTAACCGCCGCGCCCGCCGGCTTTCGGCGGGACCGGCCGCCGATCGCCGACCACTGATCGATGGACACGTTTGCCCAGAGCCTCGTGAGCGGGGTCCTGACGGGGGCCCTCTACGCCATGATCGGCATCGGGCTCACCGTCGTCTTCGGGGTGATGCGGATCATCAACCTCGCCCACGGCGAGATGGTGATGCTGGGGATGTTCGGGGCCTTCTGGGGCCAGAGGCTCTGGAAGCTGGATCCCTTCGTGTCGATCCTCGTCTGGACCCCGCTCATGTTCCTTTTCGGGATGCTCGTCTACCGGTTCCTTCTCAAGAAGATCATTCCCGGCGGCGAGCTGAACACCCTCCTCTATACGGCCGGCCTGTCGCTTCTCATCGCCAACCTCGCCCTCTTCGCCTGGAGCGGCGACTACCGGACGATCTCGCTGTCGTACGGGATCACGCCGGTCCGGCCGTTGGGGATCGCCATCTCGGTTCCCCTGGCCATCGCGTTCGTCCTGGCGATCCTCGTCACGCTGGCGCTCTGGCTTTTCCTCTCGAGGACCAATCTGGGGCGGGCCATCCGCGCCACGAGTCAGAGCGCCGAGGCGGCCGTCCTGATGGGGATCGACGTGGAGCGGGTGGCGATGGTCACGTTCGGCCTGGGGACGGCTCTGGCCGGAGCCGCGGGGATCCTGCTCGCTCCGTCGCTCTACCTCTACCCGACGGTGGGTGAGCTCCTCATCGTCAAGTGCTTCGTCATCGTCGTCCTGGGGGGACTCGGATCCGTCCCGGGAGCCATCGCGGGCGGAATCCTCCTCGGCGTCGTCGAGTCGCTGGGGGCGGTCTACGTCTCCAGCACCTACAAGGACGGGATCGGGTTCGTTCTCTTCCTGGCCGTCCTCCTCTACCGGCCGTCGGGGCTGTTCGGGGCCGGGAAATGACGCGAAGGCTGGCGCTGACGCTCGCCGGCGTGGCGGTTCTGGCGGCCATTCCGCTCTTCGTTCAGAACTCGTTCCTCCTCCACGTCTGCATCCTCGTCCTGATGTGGACGGTTCTTGGCGCCGCCTGGAACGTCCTCGGCGGTTTCGCCGGGCAGGTTTCCTTCGGGCACGCCGCGCTCTTCGCGGTGGGCGCCTACACGACGGTCATCCTCTTCCTGAAGGGGGGTCTGGCGCCGTGGTGGGGAATTCCCCTCGGGGGCCTGGCGGCGGCCCTCGTCTCGGTCCCGATCGGCTTTCTCTGTTTCCGGCTTCGCGGCCCCTACTTCGCCCTCGCCACCCTGGCGGTGGCGGAGATCGTCAAGCTCGTGGCCCTGAACTGGGAATCGGTGACGGCCGGGTCCGTCGGCTACCTCATCACGACGCTTCCTCCGGTCCGTCTGTTCGGCCTGGAAGTGAACTGGGAAAAGAAGCTTCCTTTCTACGCGGCGGCCGCGGCGCTGGCGATCGTGGCGCTCCTGACGACCGGGTGGCTCCGGAACTCACGGCTCGGCGCCTACCTGGTCGCCATCCGCGAGAACGAGGACGCCGCCGAGGCGGTGGGGATCGACACGGTCCGCGCCAAGGTGGTCACGCTGGCGCTCTCCGCCTTCCTCGCCGGCATGGGGGGAGGCTTCTACGCGTTCTACTTCCGGTACGTCGATCCCGACGCCGTCGCCGGCATCGGGCTCTCGATGGAGATGGTCTTCATCGCGGTCGTGGGGGGACTCGGAACGGTGGGCGGCCCGCTGATCGGCGCCGTCTTCCTCACGGCGGTCGCCGAGCTGGTGCGGGATCGCTTCCAGATGGGCCACCTCATCTTCTACGGCCTCTTCATGATGCTGGTGATCCGGTTCATGCCGGAAGGGATCTGGGGCCGCGTCCGACGGCTCACCGCCGGCCTGAAGGCAGGGGCCTGACGTGGGGCTGCTCGAGGTCCAGGGCCTGACTCGCCATTTCGGTGGCGTGCGCGCCGTATCCGATCTCTCCTTCTCGGTGAACGAAGGGGAGATTCTGGGCCTCATCGGGCCGAACGGCTCCGGGAAGACGACGGTCTTCAACCTGATCACCGGCTTCATCCGCCCCCACGCGGGCGCGATCCGGCTCGACGGGCAGAGCCTCGTCGGGATGCGGCCTCACGCCGTGGCTCGGAAGGGGATCGCCCGGACGTTTCAGATCGTCCAGCCGTTTCCCGGCCTTTCGGCTCTCGAGAACGTCACGCTCGCCGCCTTCCTTCGCCACCCGGCGCGCCAGGACGCGGAGGCGGCCGCCACGGCGGTCCTCGGGCGGGTCGGCCTCTCGGGCCGGGTGAACGAGATCGCGAGCCGGTTGACGCTGATGGACCAGAAACGCCTCGAAACGGCCAAGGCGCTGGCCACGAGGCCCCGTCTCCTGCTGCTGGACGAGCCGATGGGGGGCCTGAACGCCACCGAAGTCGACGTGGCCTCGGATCTCGTCAATCAGATCCGGGCGTCGGGCGTGACGATCATCCTGGTCGAGCACGTCATGAAGGCGATCATGCGAATCAGCGACCGCGTGGTCGTGATCAACCAGGGCGAGAAGATCGCCGAGGGGCTTCCGGCGCGCGTGGTGGCGGAGCCCGCGGTCCTGGCCGCGTACTTCGGGAAACGGGTCGCGTGATGCTGCACGTCGAGGGGCTGAAGGTCTGCTACGGGCAGGTGACCGCGCTCTGGGACGTCGGCTTCGACGTCGAGGAAGGCGAGATCGTGGCGCTCGTCGGCGCGAACGGAGCCGGGAAGACGACGACGCTGAAAGCGATCTCGGGGCTTCTCAAGCCGGAGTCCGGGACGGTCCGGCTGGACGGAGATCCGCTGGAGAGCCGCTCCACGATGGAGATCGTCGAGCGGGGCGTCATCCACGTTCCCGAGGGGAGAAAGCTCTTTCCCGAGATGACGGTGCGCGACAACCTCCTCCTCGGGGGCTTCCACGTCTCGGCGCGGTCCCGTCAGGCGGAACGGCTGGAGAAGGTCTTTGTCATCTTCCGGAGGCTCCGCGAGCGGCAGAGCCAGATGGCCGGGACCCTCTCGGGGGGCGAGCAGCAGATGGTGGCCATCGGCCGCGGCCTGATGGCCGGGCCGCGGATCCTGATGCTCGACGAGCCGAGCCTGGGGCTGGCGCCGGCGCTGGTGGAAGAGATGTTCGGGGTCGTGGAGGAGATCAACCGCCAGGGGGTGACCGTGCTCCTCGTGGAGCAGAACACCGAGCACGCCCTCCGGATCGCCCACCGGGGCTTCGTCCTGGAGTCGGGCCGCGTCGTCCTCCGGGGGACCGGCGCGGAGCTCCTCGAGAACCAGCGGGTTCGCGAGGCCTATCTGGGCTTGTGACGCCCGGCTGCTCCCGAATCCGAAGTCAGCACAAACCCGGGGCGTATTCTTTCGGGCCATGGCCTCTTCGGGGCGCGCGCGGGCTTCCGGGCGGAACGTCGTCGCGGCCCTGTTCCTGCTCTCCTCGCACGGCCTGCCGGCCGGCGACGCGCCCGTGGACCGCGCCCGTCTCGCCGAGCTGGTCTCGAAGTACGACGGCCAGTCGATCCGCCCGATGGGACCGGCCGTCCTTCCCGAGCTCGTCCGGATGTACGAGTCGTCGGACGAGGACGGCCGGGAGAAGGTGGCGGCCATCTTCTATCAGCTCAAGTGGCGTTCGCCCGAGGCGAAGCGCGTCCTCATGAAGGACATCCACACGCGCCATCAGGCCCTGCGTCTCCACGTCCAGTACGCGCTCGGGAGCGTCTCGGACGACCTGGACGTGGTCGACGCGCTCGTGGACAACATGGAGCACGACGAGAATCCGCTCTTCCGCGACAAGGCCGCCTGTTCTCTGGCCTACGACCAGATCCATCTGACGCCGAAGCAGAAGGCGCATCTCTACGAGCGGCTCATCGAGGCGCTCGGCAGCCCGATTCTCCAGGTCCGGCAAATCGCGCTTCTGGCGCTCCAGATCCAGACGGGGCAGACGAAGCTGTTCCAGCCGAACGCGCCCGAGGAGCAGCGCCGCCGGCAGATCGAAGAGTGGCAGCGGTGGCTCGCTCAGTACCGGTCGAGCCTCGCCTCGTGACGAGCCGGGCGTTCCGGGCGGCGCTCGCGCTCTCTGTCTCTCTTGTCGCTCCCTGCGTCCGGGGGGCGGACGTGCCGGCGGACGGCATCCTCGTCCGGTACAGCTTCGACGACGAGCTCATCGAGACCGGTCCGGACACCTTTCACGTCTTCTCGAACTCGAAAGGGACGGTCCGGCTCTCCCACGCCTACCGCTGGAGCGGCGACAGCTCCGTGGAACTCCGGGACGTGGCCGGCGACGGGGACTTCCCGGAGCTGCAGGGCTACTTCCCGGCGATTGCAAGAGGGACCCTCTACGCGCATTTCGCGCTCCTGACGACGACGGCCTTCGAAGAGTTCAATGTCGCGCTCGCGGGACCCGCTGGATTCCGGCTGGCGCGAAACGGGATCGCGTTCTGGCTCCAGGCACGCGAGGGGTTTCTCCTTCACACCTCCGACAGCATTCCGAGGAGACTCTTCGCGCTGGAGCCGTTCACCTGGTACTTCGTGGACGTGACGTACCGCGTCGAGGCGGGGTCTTACGACCTCGCCATCCGGCAGGAAGGCGACCGGCGTCCCCGTCTCCTTCTCGAGAATCAGCCGAACGCCGCCCGCCAGCCCGGCTCGGTCGTGAACACGTTCTCGTTCGTGGGCGACATCGGGGACGACGTCTCGCAGGTCGTCTACTACGTCGACGACGTGGTCATCGGGACCGACCAGCGAATTCCCCTGCTGCCCTTCGCCGCTCCCGGCCGGCGCCGGCTCTTCGTGGACAGGCTCCTTCGGGACGGAAGCCTCCTTCAGGGCCGTCCCGCGTGTTTCCCCGTCTCCGAGCCCGTTGATTTCGGCCTCGACGTCCCGGACGTGGCCACGCTGAAGAATGCGGGCGCGCTCGAGCGGCTCGAGGCGTTCGCGACGGGGCGGCAGCCTTCCCCGCGCGCGCGGCCCGACGAGCTCTCCGGCCGGCCGGCGGATCTTCTGGAAGCGGCCGGCGAGTGGCGCGAAGGCTGCGCGGCGCTCGCGAGCGGCGATCCGGGGAGGGCCCTCACGCGCTTCGAGTCGGCCTCCTCGAAATCCCGGGGCCGCATCTATCGCCTTTCCACAGCGCTGGCCCTGGCGGCGCTCGGTCGCTTCGTCGAGGCGGACGAGATTCTCGGCGCTTCGTCGGCCGAGTGGGCCGGCGATCCGAGGTACACGCTCGCGCTCGCGATCGTCGGCGCCGCGCGGGGGGATCTGGCCCGGGCCGAGGAGGTGCTTCGGCGGCCCGCCGAAGAGCTCCTCGCGGAACGCTCGGCGCCGCCGGGCGCGGGCGAGTCGGAAAGAAGCTGCGAGGCCCCGGAAACGAAGATGCTCGCCGAGGAGTACTTCGTGGCGCTGTTTGTGAACGGGTTTGCCGATGCGGCGGCCGATTACGCCGACCGGATGATCGAGCGTCTCGAAAGATCAGGCCGTTCCGCCGCGGAGTGGTCGGAGAGGCGGGGCGACGCCGCGTTTGCCGCAGGCGACTGGAACACGGCGATCCGGCTTTACGAGCAGAGTGCCCGGACGTCTCCCGGCGCTCTTCTGAAGCTGGCCGACGTCTATCTCAAGCTCGGCGACCTTGCGAAGGAGAAAGCCCTCCGCGAGCGAATCTACGGAAGCCTGGACGTCCCGTAGTCTGAGCCCTATGAAAGCGATCACCTGCACCGAATACGGATCTCCGGACGTTCTGAAGCTCACGGACGTCGAAAGACCGACCCCAACGGACCACGACGTCCTGATCAGAGTTCGGTCAGCCTCCGTCAATCCACTCGACTGGCGCCTCCTGAGAGGAAAGCCCGTGTTCATCCGCCTGATGCTCGGGGGATTGCGCAGGCCCAAGGCCGCACGACCAGGCGTCGATGCCGCCGGCCAGGTTGAGGCGGTTGGCCGGTCCGTAACCGGGATCAAGCCCGGAGACGAGGTATTCGGAGTGTGCCGGGGGGCTTTCGCCGAGTACGCGTGTGCTGCCGAGGACAAACTGGCGCTGAAGCCGGCCAGCGTCTCGTTCGAGACGGCGGCGTCGGTGCCCGTGGCGGCCATCAGCGCGCTGCAGGCGCTCCGGGACCAGGGAGGCATCCGTCCCGGCCAGCAGGTTCTGATAGAGGGCGCGTCTGGTGGCGTGGGCACGTTTGCGGTCCAGATGGCGAAATCGTTCGGAGCCGACGTCACGGCCGTGTGCAGCACGGGGAACGTGGAAAGGGCGCGATCGTTGGGCGCCGACCGTGTCATCGATTACTCACGAGAAGACTTCACGAAGAGCGGGTCGCGTTACGACCTGATCATCGGCGCCAACTCGCATCGCCCGATCTTCGACTACAGACGTGCGCTCGGTCGGAACGGAACGTACGTCATGGTCGGCGGCGGCTGGTCCCAGATCCTTCAGGGACTGTTTCTGGGACCCCTGCTCTCATGGTTCGGGAGCCGGAAGATGACCTTCTTCATGGCCAGGATCACCAGGACGGATCTGGCGTTCCTGGGCGATCTTCTCGCGGCCGGAAAGCTCGTTCCCGTCATCGACAGGCGTTACCCGCTCGGCGACGTCGCTGAAGCGGTCCGCTATCTCGAAGACGGCCATGCCCGAGGCAAGGTCGTCATAACGGTCGATCCTCAGGACGCATGAGTGGCAGTCGCACCGGCGCGAAATGGAGATGTCGACTTGACTTCGTAGACACCTCCTGAGCGATCAGAGGGAGGCTTCGACACACCGACCGCGAGCGTCGTAGGATTTCCCGGGGGACTCGTCGATGGGCAACATCACGGACGAGCGCTTCAGAGGATCGATCGGGGACCTGCGAGCTTTCCAGCAGCCCGGGCTGGAAGGGTTGAAGCGCTACATCCGGGGCGAGCTGCCCGCTTTTCCCATATCCCGGCTGGTCGGGATGCGGCCCACCGAGGCGGTTCTCGGCAAGGCCACATTCACCATGCCGATCACCCGGTGGCTGGAGGACGGGTTCGGGCTCTACTGGGGCGGCGTCTACGCGCTGTTCGCCGATGCGCCTCTGGCTTCTGCCATCTGGACGACTCTTCCCGCCGGAAAAGCGGTGGCCACGTCCGAGCTCAACATGTCGTTCGTTCGACCGATGAGTCGGAAGACGGCGAACATCGTCGGCCGGGCCGAGACCGTCCATTCGGGAAGCCAGGTGGGACTGTCGATGATCGAGATCACCGACCCGGACGGCCGCATGCTGGCGTTCGGGAGCACGCGCTGCCTGGTTTCCGACGTGCGCGTCGACCTGCAGGCCCGGTACCCCGCTCCGGACCTCGGTCCGACCGACCCGCCCGATCCCTGGTTGAGGCCCGCGCCGGAGGACGGCTATTTCAGGCTCGAGGAGGTCCTGAGCGGCAGACCGATCGAGCTGCAGCAGAAGACGGTCACGGGGGAAAAGATCTTCCCGGTG
>DATIWM010000114.1:0-8846 GCA_035519355.1 Thermoanaerobaculia bacterium
CGAGCGCCGCTCCCTCCAGAACGGTCACTCGATCCGTGACCCCCGCCGCCGCGAGGCTCTGACGCGCGACGGCGGCGTGCCCCGGGTCGGCCTCGATCGTCCAGAGCCGGCCGGGGGGCCGGAGCGCCCGCGCGATCCGGATCGCCGAGTACCCCGCGAGCGTCCCGATCTCGAGGACGCGCTCGGCGTGGACGAGCCCGAGAAGAAGCTCCAGAAGCCTCGCCTCCGAGGGCCCGAGCTGGATGGCCGGCATCCCGCGGCGCCCGGGCGCTTCGAAGGCCCGGGCCAGGGCGTCATCGTGGGGCGCGTGGAGCCCGTCCAGCCAGTCGAGGATCGACGCCGTCGCGTAGCCGTGTCCCTGCCGGGACCCGGGGTCGGACATCCCTAGCCCGGGATCAGGACGATCAGGTACCGGCTCCCCTTCCAGAACGCCGTCGCGTCGAGGATCTTCAGCTTCGTCCAGTTGGGGGGCTGGACGGTCAGCTCGAAGCTCTCCTTCGGGTGCTGAGTCAGGATCCGCACTTTGTCCGGCGGCGCGGGGAAGGTGACCTCCGTGTCCTTCCGGACGTCGATCTTCCGGAAGAGCGCCTCGTCGAACTTGCCGGTCTGCTTCCAGCTTCCGCCGAGGCCGAGGATGCTCCCCTTCTTCTCGATGAGGCCGGCCTTCTCCAGCTCCTTCTTCGTCCCGACGACGACGTAGGCCGTCGCGAGCTTCTCCTGGGTGTCGACGATCTCGGCCTCCTTGGCCGCGACGGTCGTCTTCAGCTCCTCCGTCGTCTTCTGGAGCTGGAGGACCTTCTCCTCGAGCTCGGCGAGCATCGCCTCCTTCTCCTCCAGCGAGCGCTTCAGCTCGTCGACGAGCCGCTCGAGCGTCGTGACCCGGGTCGCGAGGACGCCGGCCTTCTTCTCCGCCTCGTTCTTCTGGCGGGTGACGGTCGCCAGCTTCTCGAGATTGAGCTGGATGGCCTTCCGGATCTCGGCGATCTCGGCCTTCAGCTCCTCGCGCTTGCCGGAGGCCTTCCCCTCCTGCGCGATGGCCAGGGACGTCCGGACGGCCTTCAGCTCCTTGACGCGGAGGTCCTCGAGCGACTTCTGGACCTCGTCCAGCGTCGCCTGGGCCTCGGTGTTCGCGGCTCCGACCGACTGGACCTCCCCTTTCAGGGTTTCCGCTTCCTTCTTAAGCTGTTCGTTCTGCTTCTGGGACTCGTCGAACTTGCTTTTGGCGACGCAGCCGGGCAGCCCGAGGAGTAGGGCGGCGAGGCCGACGGCGATGAGGTGGCGATGTTCTTTCATACCCCTTATCGTACCGCGGGCTCGAGGAGCGTGAGCGTCCCGTCCTCCCCGTCCAGCTCGGCCATCGCCCCGACGGGGAGCGTCGCCTTGTCCCGCGCGTGCCCGAAGCAGAGGCCGGCCACCACCGGGATTCCGAGCTTTCCGAGCCGGTCCGCGCAGACCTCTTGCCAGTTCCAGCTTCCGAGGAGGCTGAGACTGTGCTGCGGGTCGGGTTGGCAATCCGTGAACTTGCCGAGTGCGACACCAGCAAGCCCGGCGAGCTTTCCGGTCAGGAGGAACTGCGTCAGCCATCGATCGATCCGATAGGGGTCCTCGCCGTCCTCCTCGAGAAAGAGAATTCGCCCTTTCAGCTCCGGCTCGAACGGGGTCCCGACGAGGGTCGCGAAGACGCTGATGTTTCCCCCCACGAGGCGCCCCTTCGCCTTCCCGCCAGCCAGCCTCCAGACGCGGTTCGCCGAATCGACGGTTCCCTCGTGCGGGGTGAAGGGGGGCGGCTCTGCGATACGTCCCGTGGCCCCGTCCATGACGACTTTCCTGAAGGCCGCCAGGGAGTAGTCGCTCATCATCGAATCCGCGACCGGCCCGTGGAACGTGACGAGGCCCGTCAGCCTGTGGACGGCGTTGAGCGTGGCTGTGATGTCGCTGTAGCCGATGAACGGCTTCGGGTTCTTCCCGATCGTCTCGTAGTCGAGGAGCGGCAGGATGCGCGACGATCCGTAGCCACCCCTCAGGCACCAGACGGCGGAGACCTTCGGGTCGGCAAAGGCGGCATTCAGGTCGGCGGCCCGCTCGGCGTCGGTGCCCGCGAGGTACCCCAGCCTCTTCGCGGCATTCGGCATCAGCTTCGGCACGAAGCCGAGGCTGGCCACGATCTCCGCCGTCATCGCGTTCGCCTCGTAATCGAAGGAGGGGGAGGCGGGGCGGACGAGGGCCACCGTGTCGCCTTTCTTCAACGCTTCAGGAAAGAGCGGCTCGGGAGGCTTCTCGGCGTATCGGGTCAGAGCCGCCCGGGCGGGGGCGGGAAACCCCGCGATGAGCGAGGCGAAGGAGACGTCCTCGAGAAAGGAGCGCCGGCTCGTCAGCATGGCGCGGATTCTAGCGGCCGAAGACGAGGCTCCCCATCGAGAGCGTTCCGAAGTCGAACCCGTCGAAGAGCGAGCGGCAGGGATCGCCCTTCGCCGCCCCGAGGGAGAAGAAGAGCGGATCGAAGTGCTCCGTCGTCGGGTGGGCGCGAAGGGCGTGCGGCGCGCCCGAGCGGTAACCGAGCAGCCCGGCCTCGTCCTGCGCAAGGAGCCGTCCCCGGACCCACGTCTCGAACTCCACGGCCCAGCCGGCCGGCGGCGCACTCCGCTCCTCCCATTCGAGGAGGCGGAGGTTGTGGACGAGGCCTCCGCTCCCGACGAGGAGGACGCCCTCGTCCCGGAGAGGCTCGAGGGCGGTGCCGAGCGTCCGCACCAGCTCCGGAGTCCGCGGACGCGGAAGCGAGACGGCCACGACCGGCACGTCGGCTTCCGGATAGAGAAAGCGAAGCGGCGTCCAGGCCCCGTGGTCGAGGCCGCGCGACGGATCTCCGGCCGTGTCGAGGCCGGAGCGGCCGAGGAGCTCCATGGTCCTTTCCGCCAGCTCCGGCGCGCCCGGGCAGGGATAGCGGATCCCGTAGAGGGGCTCCGGGAATCCGCTGAAGTCGTGGATCGTCGCAGGCGCCGGCGCCGTCGTCACCCGCGCCGGTCCGGGCGACTCCCAGTGCGCCGAAACGACGACGACGGCGCCCGGGCGCGGAAGAGACGACGCGAACGCGGCGAGCGCCGTGCCCCAGGCGCTCCGGCGGAGCGCCTCGTCCGGAGAGCCGTGCGAGACGAAGAGGGCCGGGAGCTTCAGCGCCCCGACCCGACGGCCGTCCCGAACCCCTTCAGCGCCTCGGCCTCGTCATCGTAGACGTGGAAGACCGGAAGGAGCTGCGCGAGGTGGAGGCTCCGCTTGATCCGGTCGTGGAGGTTGAGCAGCTTCAGATCCGCTTCGAACTTCCGGCAGATCCGGAGGCTCTGGACGAGCTCCCCCACGCCGGCGCTGTCGATCGACGTCACCTTCGAGCAGTTGAGGAGGATCTTTCTCCACCCCTCCGCGAGGAGCTCGTTCACGACGCCCCGGAGGATCTCGTCGCCCAGGCCGGCGTGGAGCTGCCCCTTCAGGTCGGCGATCACGACGTCCTCGACCTTTCGGACGTTGACGTGCATGGTTCCCTCGTCCACGTGCATGGCTCCACCATCCTAGCGCTCTCCCGTCCGGAGCGCACACGAATCGGCATCCATCTTTACGGCTCCCCGCGCCACCCGCACAATACCGGCCGCGTGACCACCCCGGACTTCACCCTCCGCGACGGCCTGAACGCCGCACGGGAGGACCGCGCGGACTCTCCCGCGGCCCGTTTCGTCTTCTCCTGTCTCGCCCGGGAGTTCGGAACGCCGCTCTACGTCTACGACCGACGCGCCATCGAGACGCAGTTCGACGCGCTCCGCGTCGCCTTCGCGGCGCGCTTCCGGAGGCTCGGGATCTTCTACGCCGTCAAGGCGAACACGAACGTCGCGCTGATCCGGCTCCTTCACCGCCTGGGCGCCGGCGCCGAGGTCGTCTCGCGGGGAGAGATCTTCCTGTCCCGGGCGGCGGGCGTTCCTCCCGGCGAGATCCTCTTCACCTCCTCGTCGAAGTCGCCCGACGAGATCGCCGATGCCGTCGCGAACGGGATCCTCCTGAACGTCGACTCGACGGACGAGCTGGAGCAGGTCTCCCAGGAGGCGACGAGGTCCGGGACGACGGCCACCATCTCCCTCCGGGTGAACCCCGGCGTCGACCCGGACACGCTGCACCAGATCAACACCGGGATCTCGGAGTCGAAATTCGGCATCCACCTCGAGGGGGGCCTCGCCTTCGAGGCGTATCGCCGGGCGACCTCCCGGCCGGGCCTCCGGATCAGCGGCCTGCACGCGCACGTCGGCTCCCAGATCGTCGACCCGGCCGGGCACGCGGAGACCCTTCGCCGCCTCCTGGCCTTCGCCCGGGAACTGAGAGAGAAACTCGGCGTCGTCCTCGACTTCGTCGACGTCGGCGGCGGCCTCGCCATTCCGTACGAGGACGGCCAGAAGGTCATGTCCGCCGGCGACCTCGCGGCGGCCCTCGCCCCCGTCTGGAGCGAGGGAATCCGGGCGCTCGCGTACGAGCCGGAGCTCCGGATCGAGCCCGGGCGCTGGTTCGTCGGACCGTCGGGCTTCCTGGTGGCCCGCGTCAACTCCGTCAAGCGGACGCCGGTGAGGACCTTCCTCAACGTGGATGCCGGTTTCAACACCCTGATGCGCCCCTCGATGTACGGCGCCTATCACCGGGTCCGCGTCGTGGGCCGGTCGGGACCCGCCGAGACCGCGGACGTGGCCGGCGACGTCTGCGAAACGGGCGACCTCCTCGCCGAGGGGCGGAGGCTTCCCCGCGCCGCCGCCGGCGACCTCGTCGTCTTCCTCGACGCCGGCGCCTACGGATTTTCAATGACCAGTGAATACAACGCCCGGCCGCTCCCCGCCGAAGTGCTCGTCGACGGCGACGAGACGATCCTGATCCGCCGCCGCGGCACCTTCGAAGAGCTTCTCCGCAGCCAGATTCTCGACGGGAGGATTCCATGAGCCACGTCCTTCGCCGCCTCCGCTTCGGCCTCCTCATCCCGGTTCTCGCCGCGCTCGCGCTCGCCGTCGCCTCGTGCAAGTCGGGGTCGGAGGCCGGATTCGAGCCGATCGTCTGGGATCTCTCCAAGAAACCGGCTGAAGGGGGAGCGGCGGCCGAGCCACCCGCCATCTCCGCGGGATCCGGGCTGGCGACGCCGGCTTCGCCGGCGAAGGCCCCGGCCGCCGCCCCGGCCACCGTGCCGGCCGCCCTCAAAGGGATGTCGCTCGAGGAGAAGGTCGGGCAGATGTTCGTCGTGGCCGGACACGGCGTCTTCCTGAACGAGGAGGCGCCGGCCTACAAGGAACTGGCCCGGCAGGTGACCGAGAACCGCGTCGGCGGGATCCACTGGTTCCGCTCGAGCGTCTACGAGACCGCCGTCCTGAACGAGAAGCTGCAGCGGCTCGCGAAGGTGCCGCTCCTCGTCTCGGCCGACCTCGAGGCCGGGACCGGCATGCGCTTCGAGGACGTGACGGCCGGACCCTGGGCGATGGCCGTCGCGGCGACCGGGGACGTGGCGCTCGCCGAGCGGTACGCCCAAGCGACCGCCACCGAGGCGCGCGCCCTCGGCATCGCGCAGATCTACGCTCCCGTCGCGGACGTCAACCTCAACCCCGACAACCCCGTCATCAACGTCCGGAGCTTCGGCGAGGACCCCCAGGACGTCGCCCGCTTCGTCGTGGCGACCGTGAAGGGGCTCCAGGCCGGCCAGGTCGCGGCCACCCTGAAGCACTTTCCGGGGCACGGCGATACGGCGGTCGACTCCCACCGCGCGCTCCCCGTCGTCCCGGCCGACCGGGCCCGGCTCGACGCCGTGGAGCTTCTCCCCTTCCGCGCCGGCCTCGCAGCGGGCGCCCGGTCGGTCATGGTGTCGCACCTCGCCGTCCCGGCGATCGACCCGACGCCGGCCCCGCCGCTCCGCGACGCGCCGAAGGAGCTCGAGTACAAGGTGACGCCCGGCGAGATCCCGAAGGATGCGACGACGCCCGCGACGCTCTCCGCGCCGATCGTCACGGACCTGCTCCGGAAACAGATGGGGTTCGCGGGTCTCGTCGTGACGGACGCGATGGGCATGAACGCCATCTCGCTCCACCTGCCGCCCGGCGAGGCGGCCGTTCGGGCCCTTCTCGCGGGGGTCGACGTGCTCCTGATGTCGCCCGACCCCGACGGCGCGATCCGGGCGGTCCTCGAGGCGGTGAAGGCGGGACGGCTCCCCGAGGCGCGGGTCAACGAGTCGGTCGAGCGGATCCTGACGCTGAAGAGGTCGCTCAAGCTCTTCGACGGGCCGGCGCCCGACCTGAAGAAGATCGGCTCGGTCGTCGACAGTCCCGAGAACCGGGCGATCGAGGCCGAGATCGCCGGCCGTTCGCTGACGCTCGTCCGGGAGAAGGCGGGAACGCTGCCGCTCCGGAAGGACGCGAAACTCCTGTCGCTCGTCGTTTCGGACGAGGCGACGCTGAACGGCCCCGCCGGAGTCCTGACGGCCGAGCTGTCGTCGCGCGTGCCCGGCCTGGCGACCGTCCGCCTCGACCCCCGCTCGACTCTCGACGAGGTGACGGCGGCCGTCGCCGCCGCGAAGGACGCCGACGCCGTCCTCCTGTCGCTCTTCGTGAGGGCCCGCTCCGGGCAGGGGCCCGTGGCCGTCCCGGAGCCGGCCCGGGCGGCCGTCTCGCAGCTCCTCGCCGGCGGAAGGCCGGTCGTCGCCGTCGCGTTCGGCAGCCCGTACCTGCTCCGCGACTTCCCCGACCTCTCGACCTACGTCTGCGCCTGGGGCACGCAGGACGTCATGCAGAAGGCGGCGGCCAAGGCGCTCTTCGGCGAGGCGGGCCTCGAAGGGAAGCTCCCCGTCTCGATTCCCGGCCTCGCACGGCGCGGCGACGGGATCGCGAAGGCCGCCGCTCCCGCGAGGTGATCCGATGAAGCGCCTCGCCGCGTTCCTCTTCGTCGTCACGGCCGTCTCTTCGCTCGCCCCGGGCGCCGGCGCCGCGGAATCGACCGACCTCGCCGAGGCGCGCGCCCTCTTTACGCGGAATCTCGCCGCGATAAGGAAGCGCGACAAGGCCGCCTACCTCGCCTGCTACCTCGACGCGAAGACCCTCGTTCGGACCTCGCCCGAAGGGCCCGTTCCCGGATTCGAGGAGTTCGCGAAGCAGGCGGGCGACCAGTGGCCCGACGTCCTCGAGGCGCTGGACCTCGCGCTCCTCCCCGTCCGCGACGGCGTCGTCTACGGGACGTACCGCTACCGCGTCCGCTATGGCGGCGACGAGCGCTTCGGGATCTCCGAGCGGCTCTTCGTGAAGACTCCCGCCGGCTGGAGGATCACCGTCACCTCGGCGTTCGAGGCTCCGCCCGGCACGCCTCCGCCGCCGCGGGCTTTCGTCGGCGCGACGCTGATCGACGGAACGGGCCGGCCGAGGGTCGCGGACGCCGTCGTCCTCGTCCGCGGGGGGAAGATCGAGTGTGCGGGGAGCCGCAGCGCCTGCCCCGTCCCCGACGGCGTCGCCGTCACCGACCTCACGGGCGCCTTTCTCACCCCCGGCCTCGTCGACTCCCACGTCCACTTCGCCCAGACGGGGTGGGCCGACGGCCGCCCCGACGCCTTCGACGTCCGCGCGACCCATCCGTACGACGAGGTGGAGAGCGCCCTCCGCGCGCACCCGCAGCGCTTCTTCCGCTCGTACCTCTGCTCGGGTGTGACCGCCGTCTTCGACGTGGGCGGCTACCCGTGGTCGCTGGAGCTTCCGGCGCGCGCCGACGCCGACCCCCTCGCGCCGCACGTCGCCGCCGCGGGGCCGCTTCTCTCGACGATCGACTTCTGGCTCAACGTCCCGGCCGAGCGGCAGTTCATCTTCCTGAAGGACGAAGACGCCGCCCGGACGGGCGTCCATTACCTCGCCTCGCGCGGCGCCCACGCGGTCAAGGTCTGGTACATCGTGACGAAGGACCGCCCCGTCGAGGCCTCCGCCCCGGCCGTCCTCGCGGTCGGCACCGAGGCGAAAAAGCGGGGGCTTCCTCTGATCGTCCACGCGACGGGCCTCGCCGAGGCGAAGGTCGCCCTCCGCGCGGGGGCGTCGCTCCTCGTCCACAGCGTCGTTGATCTGCCCATCGACGACGAGTTCCTCGCCCTCCTGAAGACGAGCGGGGCAATCTACTGCCCGACCCTGACCGTCGCCGACGGGTACGTGAACCTCGCCCGGGCGGCGGCCGCCGGGAAGCCCTTCGAGGCCGACGATCCGAACGGCTGCGTCGACGCCGCGACGCGCGCGCTCCTCGCCGAGACCCCCGCGATCGGCGCGGGCCTGATCGCCGAGAAAGTCCGGGCGCGCGAGACGCGCGTCGCCGAGCAGATGAAGATCATGGCGGCGAACCTGAAGCGCGTCCGCGACGCGGGGCTCCCGATCGCGATGGGGACCGATGCCGGCAACCCGGGGACGCTTCACGGCCCGTCGGTCTACGCCGAGATGGAGGCGATGCAGGCGGCGGGCCTCACCCCGGCGGAGGTTCTCGCCTCCGCGACGCGCGTCGGCGCGAAGGCCCTCTCGCGGGAGAAGGAGATCGGGACGATCGAGAAGGGAAAGATCGCCGACCTGCTCGTTCTCGGCGCCGATCCGTCCGCCGACATCGCCAACGTCCGGAAGGTGAAGGGCGTCGTCCGCGGCGGCGTCTACCGGACGAGCGAGGAGCTCCGCGCGCTCGTTGCGCGCTGACCCGCCCGCCAGGAATCCCGGCAGCTGCCCATTCTCCCCGGCTTCTCGCGAGCCTCGAGAGTCCATGTCGTAGAGTTAAGACGGTATGTCGGCCGCCGTGGATGCCCTGATCGGGCGAAGCGTCTCCCATTACTCGGTCGT
>DATIWM010000115.1:0-11302 GCA_035519355.1 Thermoanaerobaculia bacterium
CGGCGGCGGAATCGCGATCGGCGTCCGCGCGCCGCTCGGCTTGGTGATGTCGACCGCGATGATCGTCTCCTGCGGCGAGGCCGGCAGGGGCGTCGGCGGCGCGGACTGCGGAGCGGCGAGCGCCGGAAGGCCGGCGAGCAGCGTCGAAAGGGCGATGGTGCGAATCATCAGGTGAACCTCCGGATGCGGACTATCGGAAGCGGAGATGGACGCCGAGACGCTCGCCCTGGAACTCGGGCGGAAGGGGCGGAAGCGGGTTGGCGGCGTAGATGGCGCGGACCGCGGCGCGGTCATAGACCCCGAGGCCGGACGGCGTGATCAGCTTGACGTCGGTGATCCGGCCGTCCCTCTGGATGCTGAAGGCCACGACCGCCGCCGTTCCCTCGGTCACCTCGGGCTTCAGCCAGTTGGCGCCGATCAGCGTCAGCATCTGGTCGACGTAAAAGGCGAACGGGAATTCGACGTCGAGGGCGGCCACGGACGTGCCGAAGCTGAGGCCGGTCGCGACGGGGCCGGCCGCGCCGTTGCCGCCCGCGGTCGGAAGCTCGAGGGCCGGGCCGCCGGCCGCGGGCGCGACCGCCGGGACGGGCGTCGGCGCCTTCTTCTTCTTGGCGAAGGGATCCGGAAGCGCCGACGCCGACGGGACCGGCTTCTCGGTCAGCTTCTCGATCACGTGCTTCGGCTTCGCGGGGGCTTCGGGCGCCGGCGGGGGGGCGGGCGCCGGCTTCGGTGCCGGCACCGCGGTCCGGGCGCCGAGCGAGGCGGGCGAGACGACGCGTACCGGGAGAGCGAGAGGAAGCACCGTCACCGCACGAGGCCTCGAGACGAGGACCAGAACGACGAGAAAGAGCGCGTGGGCCGCGAACGACACGAGGGGCCCGAAGGCGGGCGGCGCGTCGGCCGTCGCGAGGCGTCTCTCGAGAATCTCCGAGACCGTCACGGCTTTTCCAGGCTCCGGAGCTCCGTCACCATGCCGAGGCTCTCGACGCCCAGCCGGTTCAGAACGTCCATCGTTTCGACCACGGTCCCGTAGGAGAGGTTCCGGTCGGCCTTCAGATAGATGGCCTTGCTTCGCCGGTTCCGGAGAATGATCTTGAGCCGCTCCGCGAGCTGCTGCTTCGGAATCGGCGTCTCGTTGAGGTAGTAGACCTGACCTTTCGTGATGGACAGGATGAGGGGGTCCTCGGGTTCCTGCGGGAGGTTCTGCGAGACCGACTTCGGGAGCTGGACGTCGATCCCCTGCTGGAGGAGCGGCGCCGTCACCATGAAGATGACGAGGAGGACGAGCATCACGTCGACGAGGGGCGTCACGTTGATGTCGGAGAGGGCGTTCGTCTCGTCGTCGAGCCGGAAGGACATCGCCGTTCTGCCGCCTCAGGTGAAATGGCGCTCGGCGAGGTTCAGGAATTCCAGCGCGAAATCGTTCATCTCGGCGCGAATCACCCGGACCTTGCCGTTGAAGTTGTTGTACGCGATCAGCGCGGGGACGGCGGCCACGAGGCCGGCCGCCGTGGTGATGAGCGCTTCGGCGATTCCGGGCGCCACGGCCACGATGGACGTGGAGCCCTTGGCGGCGATCTGGGAGAAGGCGACCATGATGCCCCAGACGGTCCCGAAGAGTCCGATGAACGGGGTCGCCGAGGCCGTCGTCGCGAGGAACTGCATCTTGCGCGTGAGCCGCGTCGTCTCGACGCCGGCGGCGCGCTGGAGGGCGCGTTCGATCGCGGGGAGGCTCCGGACGAAGAGGCGCCCGGAGTCCGCGGGCGCCACGTCGCGCCCGTCCCGCACCTGCTGGTCGAGCTCCGTGTAGCCGGAACGGAAAATGCCGACCAGCGGGCTTCCCTCGTAGCGGTCGCAGACGGAGAGGACGTCGGCGAACTTCCGGCTCTTCCGGAAGTGGTGGAGGAAGCCGCGCGTCTGGGTGCGGGCCCGTGCGAAACTCCACGCTTTGGCGACGATGATCGCCCACGACGCGAGGGAGAAGACCGCCAGGATGAGAAGGACCGCCTTGGCCGTCCAGCCGACGCTGAGGAACAGCTGGAGAAGGTTGCTGCCGCCGGTTTCCGTCATGGCCTCCTTCGGTGCGCTTCGGCGACGGGCCCGTCGCGGTCCGCCGGCGCAAGGTAGCACGGCCCTTCGCGCCCGGTCAAAAACGGTGACCTCGGTCGCCCTTCTCGCCGCCTTCCTGCTCGCGGCCGGAGGGAACGCCGAGGAGATCCTGCCGCTTTCGAGCGTCGTCCCGGGGATGAAGGGATACGGGCTGACCGTCCTCGAGGGGCAGAAGGTCGAACGCTTCGAGGTCGAGGTGCTCGGCGTCATCCCCGCCCCGGCACCCGGGCGCTCCGTGATCGTCGTGAAGGCTTCGGGGCTCGGGCTCGAAAAGCTCGGGATCGCGGCGGGAATGAGCGGCAGCCCGATCTACCTCGAGGGAAAGCTGGCCGGGGCGCTCTCGAGCGGCTTTCCCTTCTCGAAGGAGCCCGTCGGCGGCGTCACGCCGATCGAGCCGATGCTCGCCATCGACGAAAGCCCGCCCCCGCCCCGCGGCGTCCGTGCGGCCGCTCTTCCCGGGGCCGGAACGCTTCTCGCGGCGTTCGTCGGCGGCGAGGAGGAGCGGCTCCTCCTCCTTCGCAGACGGTTCGAGGAGATGCAGGCCCTCCTTCCGTCTCCCGCGGCCTCGCTCCTGGCTCCTTCGTGGAGCGGGTTTCCGGCGGAGACGCTCGTCCGGAGCGCCCCGGTCCTGTCGCGCCTGGGGCTCCCGGTGGCTCCGGCGGAGGCGGCCCGGGCCGGCCCGGCTCCGGTGCCGTCGCCCGTCGCGGCCTCCCCTCTGGCCGGCGGCGCGGCCATCACGGCCCTCCTCGTGGACGGGGACCTGCAGCTCGGCGCGACGGGAACGGTGACGCGCGTCGGGCCGGACGGCCGGTTCGTGGCGTTCGGGCACCCCTTTCTCGGCTTCGGGGAGCTCGAGCTCCCGGTCGCGCCGGCGTACGTCGTCACGGTCCTTCCGAGCGTCTACCAGTCCTTCAAGATCGGCCACGCCCTGTCGACTCCTTCGTGGCGTCTGACGATGGACCGCGACAGCGGCGTCGCGGGGCGCACGGATCGATCGGCGCCGATGGTGCCGGTCCGCTTCCGTTTCAACGCCGGCGCGACCTCGCGCGAGCTGAACTGGCGGCTCGCGCCGCACCCCCGTCTCCTCCCCCTCCTCCTCTCGATCTCGACGGATGCCGCCCTGGCGTCAGCGGATCCGACGTCGCGCGACCGGACGATCCGCTTTCGCGTCACCTTCGATACGGCCGCCGGCCCCTTCACGTGGGAGGACCTGCTCACGGGCCCGCGGGCCCGCGAAACGGCCGTTCTCTCGGCCGCCGTCCTCGCGGGACTCCTTGCGGACAACGAATTCGAGGATCCGAAGATCTCCTCTCTCACGATCGACGTCTCCAGCGAGGGGGGCGAACGGCGGCTGAAGATCCTCGATGCCGCCCTGGCGTCCCGCAAGGTGGCCCCGGGCGCCGAACTCGTCGCCACCGTCCGCCTCGCCGACCGGCGGGGCGAGGAGACGGCGCGAGCCGTCCGGCTGCGCGTTCCGCGGGAACTCCCGGACGGACGCGCGACCCTCGTGATCGGGGACGGCAACGTCCTGTCGGGTCTTCGAATCGCCCTCAATCCGGGCGAGCCGCGGACGCTGGCCGACGTCCGGCGGTGGCTGGAGCGGATCGTCCCCGGGGACCGTCTCGCGGCGGCAATCGTCGTTTCCGGGCGCGGCGCGGCGACGGGGTCCGACACCCTCTCGGCGCTTCCGCCCACGACGGCGGCCCTCCTGTCGGAGGGCGAGCGAAGCGAAGGGTCGAAGGCCAGTCTGGGCTCCCGTATCGTGGCCGAGGAGGTCCTGGTCCTGGATCGCCCCGTGGCCGGCTCGGTCCGGCTCGAATTCGACGTGGAGAGGCCCCGCTCGTGATCGCGCGGGAGTCCCGCCGTTCCATTGATCGCCCTGTTTCGGGGGCGATCGTCGCCCTCTTCGTCCTATGTGCCGCCTCCCCGCTCCGGGCGGCGACGACCCGGATCGCGGCCACGGCGTCGGCGCGCGACTTCCTGGCCGGCGACGCCCGGGGAACGGCGGTCACGGCCGACGGACGGCTGACCCTCGGCATTCCCCTCGGGCCGAAGGAATGGCCCGACGACGCGGCGGACGCCGTCGTCTTCGGCGCGGCGTCCGACGGAGCGGGCCGGCTCTTCGTGGCGACAGGGGGCGGGCTCGGCCGTCTCTTCGTCTCCGGGCCCTCCGGCCGGATCACGCTGCTCTTCAGGGCGCCCGAGGCGAATCTGACCGCCGTGGCCGTGGGCCCCGACGGAACCGTCGTCTGTGCCTCGGCGCCGAACGGGAAGATCTACCGTGTCGATCCGAAGGCGACGAACCCGGTGGCCGCCGGGACCGAGTGGGGAAACCCGCAGGAGGCGGCGGTCTGGGCCCTCGCGTTCGGGAAGGACGGAACGCTCTTCGCCGGAACGGGAAACAAGGGGCGGATCTGGAGGCGGACGCCCGCCGGGAAGCTCGAGCTGTTCCAGGAGATCGAGGACGTCCACGTCCGGGCGCTCGCCGTGGGCCCGGACGGAACGCTCTACGCCGGAACGTCCGACCGCGGGCTGCTCGTCGCGATCGCGCCGGACGGGAAGAAGCGGACGCTTCACGACTTTTCCCGCCCGGAGGTCGTGGGCATCGCCGTGGACGGGAAGGGAACGCTTTACGCGGCCGCCTCCAGCGCCGAGGTGGCGGCCCCGCGATCGACCCTGGCCGACGCGCGTGCCGGCCGGCCGGCGCCGACGCCGACCCCCGCGCCGACGCCTCCTCCCGCGGACGAGGAAACGCCGCGGGGAACGGTCTCCGTCTCGACCCGCACGGCGCGGGTCGCTCCGACGCCCGCGCCCGCGGGTGGCGGAAGCAGCGAGATCGTCTCCGTCCTCGCGGACGGATTCGTCGAGCCGGCGTGGACGTTTCCCGACGAGGTGATTTACTCGATGCGGGCCGACCGCGACGGCGCTCTGGTCGTGACGACCGGACCGCGCGGTCGCGTCTACGTCCTCGCCGATCGGCGCCTCCGCCTCGCGGCGCAGACGGGCGAGCGCGTGGCGGTGTCGGCGCCCGTCCTCGGACCGAGCCTCGCCGCCGTGACCATGGGCGCGGCGGGAGTCTTCCGCCCCGGCGCGGCACCGGGCGCGGGAACGTTCACCTCGGCGTCGCGGGACGCGTCCCGCCTCTCGGCGTTCGGGCATCTTCGCTGGGAAGGATCCACGCCCGGCGGGAGCAACCTGGCCTTCGCCGTCCGGGCCGGAAATTCGGAGAAGCCCGATGCGACGTGGACGGACTGGGCCCCCGTCGCCCCGGACGGCGCGGCGAAGCTGCCGGCCGCCCGCTTCTTCCAGTGGAGAGCCACGCTGACGCCGGGGAGCGGCGGCGCCGCGCCGGTCGTCGAGCGCGTCGAGTTCTCCTATGCCGAGCGGAACGCGCGCCCCGTCCTCGAGAACCTGACGGTCCTCGAGCCGGGGGCGGTCATCTCGCGGGGGGGCGGCGCGGGGGCGAACGTTCTCTCCGTGACGAATCCCGACGAGAACGGCATCTATGCGGGCCTCGAAGCGCCGCGCGAGCCGGCCGCCGACCTCGGAGGACGCCGCCTCTTCCGGAAAGGGTTCCGGACCGTCACCTGGCGGGGCGTGGATCCGAACGGCGACCCTCTTCGGTACGACCTGGAGGGAAAGCGGGAAGGGACCGACGCGTGGTTTCCGGTCCGGAAGGACCTCGAGGACGCTCACTGCTCCTTCGACACGACCGCTCTCCCCGACGGAAAGTACCGCTTCCGCGTGACCGCGAGCGACCGGACGGCGAACCCCGAGAATGAAGCCCTCACCGCGACCGAGGAAACCGGCCTCGTCGTGATCGACAACACGCCGCCCGTCCTGAAGGTGGAGTCGGCCCGGACGGCCGGCGCCGATCTCGAGGTGCGTCTCCTCGCGACCGACGCGCTCTCGCCCGTGACGAAGGCGGAAGGGACGTTGAACGCCGACCGGTGGCGCCCGCTCGGCGCGGAGGACGGTGCCGCCGACTCGCCGACCGAGCGCTTCGTCTTCCGGGTGCCGGTGCCCGCGAAGGGCGCCATCCTCTCCATCCGCGTGCAGGACGCCGCGGGCAACTCGGCCGCCGTGTCGGTCGAGTACCCGAAGGACTTCAGGTGACGCGGCGAAGGGTCGCCGCCCTCCTCGCCCTTCTCGCGCTGGCTGCGTGCGGGCGGAAAGGGAAGAACGCCGAGAGCGTCATTCAGCGGAGGCTGGAAGGGGAGCCCAAGACGCTGAACTCCCTTCTCGCCACGACGGACCCCGAGAACGTCGTCCTGGCGCTTCTCGAGCGGAACCTGCTCGAATACGACGAAAAGCTCGAGCTGGTGCCGGGCCTCGCGGAGAGCGTCGAGGTTTCTCCCGACCGGAGGACGTACACGGTCCGTCTCCGCCCGGAACTCCGGTGGGAGGACGGCCGCCCGGTGACGGCCGAGGACGTCGCCTGCACGATCCGGACGCTCGTGGACCCGAAGACCCCGGCCCTCTCGCGGAAGAGCTACTGGGACGGGCTGGATCGCGTCGAGGTCGAGGACGGACGGACCGCGCGGGTCGTCTTCAAGGAGCCCTACGCGGAGCGGATCCTGGCCTTCAACCTGCCGCTCCTCCCCGCGGCGGCTTACGAGGGAACCGACGTGAACACGAACCCCCGGAACCGGGCGCCGCTGGCGAACGGGCCCTACCGGCTCGGCCGGTGGGAAGCGGGCCGGACCCTCGAGCTGGTCCGGAACACGCAGTACGTCGGCGAGCACCCCGGGCCCGAGAGGATCCTCTTCCGCGTCGTGCCCGAGAACGCCGCGGCGTTCCAGGCGCTCCTGGCCGGCGAGCTGCACGAGATGCGCGTCACCTACGAGCAGAAGACGAGGCTCGAAGCGGACGCATCGGCCTCGGCGCGGCCTCTTCTCTTCGACGAACTCGGGTACTCCTACATCGGCTGGAAGAACGACCATCCGCTCTTCTCCTCGCCGAAGGTCCGCCGGGCCCTCACGATGCTGATCGACCGGGAGACGATCGCGCGGACGCTCTACGGCGGCCTGGCGCGGCCCGCGTCCGGCCCGATCCCCCCGGGCCTCTGGCCGTACGACCCGTCGATCCTTCCCTGGCCGTACGATCCGAAGAAGGCGGCGGCGCTCCTTTCCGAAGCGGGCTTCCGGGCGGGACCCGACGGCGTCCTCCGGCGGGGGAGCGAGCGGTTCGCCTTCACCCTGCTCCTCGGCGCCGGGAGCGAGCTGCAGCGCCAGATCACGGAGGTCATCCAGCAGTCGCTCCGGGCTTCGGGAATCGAGATGACGATCCGCCCCATGGAGTGGGCCGCCTTCGCGTCGAAGGTGGACGCGGGGGACTTCGAGGCGGCGATCCTGGCTTTCAGCCTCGACCCGAACCCCGATCTCGCGGTCTACTGGCACTCCAGCCAGAAGGCGCCGAACGGGTGGAACACCTCCGGGTACCAGAATCCGAAGGCCGACGCCCTGATGGACCGCCTCCGGACGACGTTCGACCGGGAGGAGGCCCGGGGCCTCTACGCCGAGCTGCTCCGCGTCATCCACGAGGACGAGCCCGTGACCTTCCTCCACACCGTCAAGACGCGCTGGGGGCTCTCGAAGCGGCTGGAGGACGTCCGGACGTCGCCGATCGGCCTCTTCCTCTTCTGGCCCGGAGGCTCCCGGTGGCGGCTGGGGCCGGGCACCGCGCCTCTCTGAGGCCGCGCTCACGCCGGCCGACGCCGCGTAACATCACCGCATGCTGGCGTTCGCGCTGCGGCGTCTCCTCTCGGCGCTCGCCACGCTCTTCGGCGTCCTGACGCTCGTCTTCGTCCTCCTTTCGGCGGCCCCCGGCGATCCGGCGGTGCTCGCCGCGCGGAGCTCCGCGGCGCGTCCCGCCTCTCCGGAGGCGCTCGCGGCGTTTCGCCGCCTGCACGGACTCGACCGGCCTCTCCCGGTACAGTTCGCCACCTGGGCGGCGCGCGCCGTCCGGCTCGATCTCGGCCGCTCGTTCCAGGACGGCCGCGAGGTCCGGGAGCGACTGGCGGCGGCCCTTCCGGCCACCCTCTACCTCAACGGCTGCGCGCTCCTCCTCGCGCTCCTGGCCGCCGTGCCGTGCGGCGTCTCGGCGGCGCGGAGGCCCGGCGGGCGGTTCGACCGCTTCACCGGAGCCGTCTTCGACCTTCTCTTTGCCACGCCGTCGTTCGTCCTCGGGCTGCTCCTGCTCCTCGTCTTCTCCGTGAAGCTCCACGTCACCCCGCTTTTCTCCGACCCGGCGCTCGGCCCCGCGGGGATCGCGCTCCCCGTGGCCACGCTCGGCCTCGGCGCGGTGGCCCTCCTGTCGCGCTTCGTCCGCGCCTGCGTCCGGACGGCCCTCGAAGATCCCGCGGCCCTCGCGGCCCGGGCTCGCGGCGAGAGCGGCCGCGCGTCGGTGCGGCGGGCGCTCCGCCGTTCGGCGGGCGCCCTCTCGGCCCTGGCCGCCGTCCTCGTCCCGTCGCTCGTCACGGGCTCGGTTCTCGTCGAACGGCTCTTCTCCTGGCCGGGGGCGGGGCGCCTTCTCGCCGACGGCGTCTTCGCGCGGGACGTACCCGTCGTCCTCGGCCTGACCCTCGTGGCGGGAGGGGCGGTGGTCGTCGCGAGCGTGGCCGGTGATCTGGCCTCGGCGTGGTTCGACCCGCGACTCCGGGACGCCGGGCTCCTCGAGGGGCGTTCGTGACCGCGGAACGCGGCCCGAGCGCGGCCCGGGCGGCCGCCGGCCTCGTCGCCATTGTCCTGGCGGCTCTCCTCGCCCCGCTCCTCGCCCGCTCGCGCCCGTGGCTCGAGACGGCGCGCGGAGAAGCGGCGCTCTCCGCCCCGGTTCCGTGGGATCCGGACGCCGTCGACCTCGACCAGCGCCTCCGCCCGCCGGGCGTGCGCCACTGGCTCGGCACGGACGAGCTCGGCCGCGACGTCCTGTCGCGTCTCCTCCACGGCGGCCGCGTCTCCGTCGGGGCGGGGGCCCTCGCCTCGGCCGTCGCGCTCTTGGCCGGCTCTCTCCTCGGCGCCGTCGCGGGCCTCGCGGGCGGGCGGACGGACCGGGGGGTCCTCTTCGTCGTGGAGGTGGTCCAGTCCGTGCCCGCTCTCGTCCTCGTGGCGGCGCTCGCGGCATTCCTCCCGCCGTCGTTCTTTCTCGCCGCCCTCCTGATCGGCCTGACCGCCTGGACGGATTCGGCGCGGATCGTCCGGGCCGAGTCGCGGCGCCTCCGGAGCGCGCCGTTCGTGGAGGCCGCGCGCGCCGCCGGGGCGCCGCGGGCCCGGCTGCTCCTCCGGCACGTCCTTCCGCACGCGCTCCCGCCCGCCCTCGCGACCGCGCCCTACGTGCTCGGCGCCGCCGTCCTCACGGAGGCCGGCCTCTCGTTCCTCGGCCTGGGGACGCCCCCTCCCGCCGCTTCGTGGGGGCGCTCGCTCGCGGACGCCCGGGACGTCGTCACGACGGCTCCCTGGTGCGTGCTGCCTCCCGCCGTCGCGCTCGTGCTTCTCGTCCTCTCGGCGCGCCGGCTCGGGGATGCCCTCGCCGAGCGGTCTAGAATCCGTTCTTCGTGAAACGCATCGCCGTCTACCCCGGCTCGTTCGACCCGATGACGAACGGGCACGTCGACCTGATCCGGCGCGGCTGTCACATCTTCGACAAGGTCGTGGTGGCCGTCCTCCGGAACGTGGAGAAGGACGCGCTTTTCGACGTCGGAGAGCGGCTCGCGATGATCCGCGCCGTCTTCCGGCGGGAGCCGAAGGTCTCGGTCAAGGCGTTCTCGGGACTCCTCGTCTCCTTCGTCCGCAACGAGAAGGCGCACGTCGTCGTGCGGGGCCTCCGCGTCGTGTCGGACTTCGAATACGAGTTTCAGATGGCCCTCATGAACCGGCGGCTCGATCCGGAGGTCGAGACGATCTTCCTGACGCCCAAGGAGGAGCTGTCCTACCTCTCCAGCCGGCTCGTGAAGCAGGTCCACGAACTGGGGGGGAACGTCTCCGGGCTCGTCCCGCCGCTCGTCCTCCGCGCTCTCCAGAGGAAGATGCCCCGGCGGCCCTGAGGGCGCCTACCCCCCGGCGAACGCCCGGAGAGCTTCCAGAACGCCGGCGGGCACGAGCCGCGGCCGACCGTCGCCGTCGAGGAAGAGGTGATCCGTTTCGCCTTCGGCCGCGAGGGAACCGTCGGGAAGCACCACGTCGTAGAGAAACGTGCAGCCCCGGCTCTTCATCCCGCCGAGGCGCGTCCGGACGGTCACGACGTCGCCGTACCGGGCGGCCTTCCGGAAGCGGGCCCGGACCTCCGTGACGGCGATGAGGGTCCCCTCCGACTCCATCCGCGGATAAGGGTATCCCGCGGCCTCGCAATAGTCCGTCCGGCCCACCTCGAACCAGACGAGGTAGTTCGCGTGGTAGACGATCCGCTGCGCGTCCGTCTCCGCGTAGCGGACCCGCACGTGAGACTCGACGACCGGACCCGTCTCCATGGCGCCTCCCGCGCCTAGACTAGCCGACGTGGGACTCAAGGCCCGACTGAATGGCGACGGCTGGGCGTTCGCCACGCCGCTCTTCTTCGAAGGTGAAGAGGGACGGATACAGGCCGACGAGCCGGAGCAGCTCGGGACACTCCTCGCCTCGCTGGACGAAGTCGCGGCCTCCAAGGATCCGGACCTGATCGCCATCGGCTTCATCACCTACGAGGCGGGAGTCCTCCTGGAGGGGTCGACGCCGCTCTTCCGTCAGCCCGAGGGGACGCCCCTTGCCGCTTTTGGCCTTTACCGGATCCGAAACGCCGCGCGAGGCAGAGCGGCATCTCCCGAGGCCCGATTCACGTTCGAAGAAGCTCCCCGGGCGACACCGGAGACGTCGCTGTCTTCCCGGGATTGGGAGAGAGGCGTCGAAACGATCCGAGAGGGCATCGCCCGGGGCGACGTCTATCAGGTGAACCTCACCCGCCGGACCCGCCTCCGGACGGGCGCCGAGCCGCTGGCCCTCGCCGGAGCCCTGTTCCGGGAGAATCCCGTCCCCTACGCCGTCACGCTCGCCGGCGAGGGCTGGGCGGTCGTGTCGAATTCCCCCGAGCTGTTTCTGGATGCCGATTTCGTCGCGGGCACGGCCGCCAGCGCGCCGATCAAGGGAACGATCGCGCGGGGCCGGACGGACGGCGACGACGAAGCGGCGAAAGCGCGGCTCCTCGCTTCGGCCAAGGACGCGGC
>DATIWM010000116.1:0-12773 GCA_035519355.1 Thermoanaerobaculia bacterium
CCGCCGGCGATGACCACGACTTCCGGCGCTCCGAAGGCCCGGGCGAGGAGCGCGACGAAACGAAGCGCGTCCGGCGGAACGTCGGGAGCCGCCGAGAGGACCACCGCGGGCCCCGGCGTAAGGTCCCTGAGCCCCCCCACGAGAATCGGGACCGCGACGTGGGCGATCAGGCTGCGGGCCGTGGCGCCGAGACGGCGTCCCGGGGGCCCGTGTCCGCCCCGCTTTCCCGCCGCGACGACGTCGGCTCCCGGGGCGGCGGCCAGAATCTCCGAAACGACCCGTCCGCGCGTCACGCGGAAGGAGGTCCGGAGCCCCGGGTCCGAGGCCGCCTCCCGCAGCGCCTCGCGCGCCCGTTCGGCGGCCACGCGGAATCGCCGCTCGATGTCGGTGGTCTCGAGGCGGCGGAAGACACCCGACGCGACGCCCGCCTCGGTGGCGAACGGCAGGCCGGCCAGGCGGAGGAGCTCGACGTCCTCGACGAAGAGCCCCGCCAGCTCGCCTCCCGTGGCGCGGGCGAGCCGCGCCGCCGCGACGAGCGCCACGCGGCTTTCGGGGGAGCCGTCCACCGCGACGAGGATCCGTCGGGCTCTCACGCTCCCTCCTTCTGGTCCTCCGCCGCCTTGTCCGCCGCGCGCGCCGCCTTCGCGAAGGCGAGGAGCCGCGCCTCCACGCGGGCGTTGACGCTCCCCTCGGGGAAACGCCCCCCGGCGTCGCGCTCCCCCGCCGGGAGTCCGGTCAGGAGTTCGATCCCTTCGTCGATCGTCGTCACCGGATGGATCCGGAACCGCCCGGCCGCCGCCGCGGCCACGACGTCCTTCCGGAGCATCAGGTGCGGGACGTTGGACACCGGAATCAGGACCCCCTGCTCCCCCGTCAGGCCGCGCCGGGCGCAGAGGTCGAAAAAGCCCTCGATCTTCTCGTTCACGCCGCCGATGGCCTGCACCTCGCCCTGCTGATTGACCGAGCCGGTCACGGCCAGCGACTGCCGGACCGGGGCCTCGGCCAGCGCGGAGAGGACCGCATAGAGCTCGGCGGACGAGGCGCTGTCCCCCTCCACGCCGCCGTAGCTCTGCTCGAGGACGACACTGGCCGAGAGCGAGAGCGGCAGCGAGGGAAGGTAGCGCCCCGAGAGGAATCCCGAGAGCGTGAGGACTCCCTTCGAGTGGAGCGGGCCGCCCATCTCGACCTCGCGCAGGATGTCGACCACCTTGCCGCTCCCCTGCCGCACGCGCGCCGTCACGCGGGTGGCGTGCCCGAAGGACGAGCCGCCGAAGGTCAGGACGGCGAGGCCGTTCACCTGGCCCGCCTTCGCGCCCGACGTGTCGATGAGGAGCGTCCCGCGCGCCGTCTCGTCGAGGACTCTCCGCGGAAGGCGGTCGGCCCGCCGCTCCCGGGCCTCGAGAGCCCGCTCCACGTCCGCCGCGGCCATCACCGCCCGGCCGGCCTCCCGCGCCAGGTGGTCCGACTCCCGCAGGAGGTCGGCCAGGTCCCGCAGCTTGAGGGAGAGCTTCTCGCCGTCTCCGGCCTTCCGCGAGGCGTGTTCGACGAGCCGGGCCACCGCCTCCCGCTCGAGCGGGCAGAGCCCCTCCTCCCGGGCGAAGGCGGCCACGACGCCCGCGAAGCCGAGCAGGCCCTCCGGGTCCCGCGGCGCCTCCTCGTCGAAGTCGGCGGCGATCTTGAAGAGCCCGGCGAAGTCCGGATCGTTGTCGTGGAGGAGGCCGTAGATCATCCGGTCGCCGAGGAGAACGACCTTCACGTCCAGCGGGATCGGCTCCGGCTCGAGCGAGCCGGTGGTGACGAGACCGAGCGACTGTCCCGGCAGCTCGACGACGATCGATCCGCTCCGGAGAGCCCGCTTCAGGGCGCCGTAGGTGAGCGGCTGCGACAGGACGTCGAGCGCGTCGACGAGCAGGTAGCCGCCGTTGGCCTGGTGGAGGGCGCCGGGCCGGATGAGGCCGAAGTCCGTCACGAGGTTCCCCATCTGCGAGAGGTGCTCGATCCGGCCGACGAGGTTCGGGAAGGTGGCGTGGTCGAGGGCGACGACCGGCGCCCCTTTCTTCCCGGCGTGACTCACGAGGACGTTCACGCGGTAGCGCCGGAGCGCGGTCTCGGCGCCGTCGGGCTGGGTGAACGGGACGCCGCGGAAGGTGGCTGGCTCGCCGTCCTTCCCCGGCCGGAAGCCCTCCGCATGCGTGAGGACGTCCTCTTCCATCGTGTTCAGGAACGCCTGCACGTCCGGGAGGTCCTCGAACTTCTTCCTCGCCTCGAGGACGAGGTCGTGGACGGCGGCCCGGATGACGGTCCGGTTCAGCTCACGGACCTTCTCCCCCGCCTCGCGCCGCCAACGCGGAACCTCCCGGATGGTCGTCTCGAGCGCCCCCTGCAGCTCGGACATCGCGGCGCCGATCCGCTTCTGCTCCTCCTCCGGGAGCTTCCCGAAGACGGCCGGGTCCATCACCTCGCCGTCCTTGAACGGCGCGAGCGCCATCCCGATCGGCATCCGGACGAGGTCGAGGCCCCGCTCGCGGGCTTTCACGCGCAGTTCGTCGAACGCGCGCTCCTGCTTCTCCTCCAGCTCCGTCTCGATCTCCCGCCGGCGAGCACGGTACTCGTCCGTCTCGAAGGCGGCCGGTATCGCGCTCCGAAGCTCGTCGTTGAAGTGGTCCACGGCATGAGCGAGCTCCGCGCCGCGCCCCGTCGGGAGCTTCAGCGCCTTCGGCTTCTGGCCGTTCTCGAAGTCGTGGACGTAGCACCAGTCGGGAGGGGTCTGGCCGGACGCGGCCTTCTCGTCGAGGAGGCGGCGGACGATCTCGTGCTTTCCCAGCCCCGCCGACCCCATCGCGAAGATGTTGAAGCCGTGTCTCGCGATCCCGATCCCGAACCGGATCGCCTCCTCGGCCCTCGTCTGCCCGAGAGGACCGGCCGCTCCGGGAAGATCCGCGGTGGTTTCGAACTCGAACCGGGACGGGTCGCAGCGGTTCCGGAGGCGTTCGGGCGGCAGGGCTTCGGCCATGCCCCAATCTTGCTCCTGCCGGACGGGACGCCTATGGTACCGATGCTCCAGACGTTTACGACGCCTCGAGATACGCCTGCTGCCGCTCGCCGGGGGCTTACCTCCGGGCGCCCCCGGACCCCCACGGCCTAGACAGGTTCCAGGTAGGCACAGAGACCATGACGCCCGCCTTCCCGGCCGAATCCCGATTCCTTGTAGCCGCCGAAGGGGGAGGAGGGGTCGAACTTGTTGTATGTGTTCGCCCACACGACGCCGGCCCGGAGCTGCTGCGACACCTTGAAGATCTTCGACCCCTTCTCCGTCCAGACGCCGGCCGAGAGGCCGTACATGGTGTTGTTGGCCTTCTCGACGGCTTCCTCGGGCGTCCGGAAGGTCTGGATGGCGAGCACGGGGCCGAAGATCTCCTCGCTCGCGATCCGGAAGCTCTGCGCCACGTTCGTGAAGAACGACGGCGGGAACCAGAACCCCCGGGCCGGGATCCGGCAGGCCGCCTGGGTCAGGACGGCTCCGTCGCGGACCCCGGAGTCGACCAGCTCGCGGATCTTCGTAAGCTGCGCCTTCGAGTTGATGGCGCCCACGTCGGTGTTCTTGTCGAGCGGGTCGCCGAGGCGGAGCGTCCGGATCCGCTGGGCGAGCTTCTTGACGACGAGGTCGTGGACCGATTCCTCCACGAGGAGGCGCGAGCCCGCGCAGCAGACGTGCCCCTGGTTGAAGTAGATCCCGCTCACGATCCCCTCGACGGCCTGGTCGATCGCGGCGTCGGCAAAGACGATGTTGGCGGCCTTGCCGCCCAGTTCGAGGGTGAGCTTCTTGCCGCTCCCGGCGAGGGCCCGCTGGATCCTCTTTCCCACCTCGGTCGAGCCGGTGAAGGCGACCTTCCGGACCTTCGGGTGCTCAACGAGCGCGGCTCCGGTCGCCCCCGCGCCCGTCACGACGTTCACGACGCCCGGCGGGAGGTCGGCCTCCTCGACGAGGCGCGCGAGGTGGAGCGCCGTCAAGGGCGTCGTCTCGGCGGGCTTCAGAACGCAGGTGTTCCCCGCGGCGAGGGCCGGCGCCAGCTTCCACGAGGCCATCAGGAGGGGAAAGTTCCAGGGAATCACCTGCCCGCAGACGCCGAGGGGGCGTGCGCTGCGCCCCGGAAACGCGTAGTCGAGCTTGTCGGCCCACCCTGCGTAATAGAAGAAGTGCGCCGCGGCCAGCGGCACGTCGAGGTCGCGGGACTCCTTGATCGGCTTGCCGCCGTTCATCGTCTCCAGCACGGCGAACTCGCGCGCCTTTTCCTGAAGCATCCGGCCGAGGCGGAAGACGTATTTGCCGCGCTCCTTCCCGGGCATCCGCCGCCAGCTCTTCTCGTACGCGCGCTCGGCCGCCCGGACGGCGGCGTCCACGTCGGCCGCCCCCGCCTCGGCCACCTTCGCCAGCTTTTCCTCCGTCGCCGGGTTGATCGTGTCGAACCACGCTTCGGACCTCGGCGGGACGAACCGGCCGCCGATGAACAGGCCGTAACGCGGATCGATCTTCAGGTGGGAGGTCGACTCCGGCGCCGGCGCGTACTCCCACGTCCCCTCGAAGTCGGGCTCGCGCGACACGCTCGCCGTCGGCCGGCCCCGGACGTTCCTACTCATTCGAAGAAGATCCCCCGTCGCTTTCGGACATCTCAATCCTTCGTGAATTCCTCGTCGGAACGATACCGCCCCGTCCGCTCCTTCTTCAGCTGCATCAGGAGGTCGTTGAGGAGGCTCGAGGCGCCGAAGCGGAAGAGGTCGGGGTCGAGCCAGTCGGCTCCGAGCGTCTCCTTGACCAGGACGAGGTAGTGGAGCGCCTGCTTCGCCGTCCGGATGCCGCCGGCCGGCTTCATGCCGACCCGTGCGCCCGTCGCGAGCCAGTGGTCCCGGATCGCCTCCAGCATGCAGAGCGTCACGGCGGGTGTGGCGGCCGGAGAGATCTTCCCCGTCGACGTCTTGATGAAGTCGGCCCCCGCCGCGATGGCCAGGTCCGAGGCCCGCCGGACGTTGTCGTACGTCTCCAGCTCGCCGGTTTCGAGAATGACCTTCAGGCGCGCGGCGGAGCCGTCTCGCCGGGCGCAGGCCTCTTTCGTCGCCACGATCTCGTCGAAAACGAGGCGGGTATCGCCGGCGAGGAAGGCCCCGCGGTCGATGACCATGTCGATCTCGTCGGCCCCCGCCGCCACGGCGCGGCGGACGTCGGCGAGCTTCACGGGGAGCGGCACGCGGCCGGAGGGGAACGCCGTCGAGACGCTCGCGACCCTCACGCCCGAGCCCGCGAGGGCCCGCTTCGCCGTCTCCACGAGGTCGGAGTAGACGCAGACGGCGGCCACGGAGGGGATCGACGGATCCTCGGGATCGGGGCGGACCGCCTTGGCGCACAGTTGCCGGATCTTCCCCGGCGAGTCCTTCCCCTCGAGCGTCGTCAGGTCGCAGAGCGAGATCGCGAGGCGGAGCCCGGCGACCTTCGCCTCTTTCTTGATCGACCGCTTCCCGAGCGCCGCGGCCCGCTCCTCGAGGGCGACCTGGTCGACGGACGGCGAGAGAACGGCGCTCATGGCGCGAAAGTCTACGCCTTGAAGAACGGATTGACGGCCCGGACGGAGCCGTAGAGACGCCCGTGCTGGAAGTCCTCGGAGAAGATCTCCGAGAGACCGTAATGCTCGGCGTAGGCCCAGAGATGGGCGTCGTACCACGACAGGCCGTAGGCCGCTGCTCCCTGCAGAGCCGTTCGAAGCACGGCCTCGACGGGATACAGGACGTCGAACTCCTTCAGCAGCTTCTCGACCTCCTCCAGGGCCTCCTGCCGGCTCAGGAGTCCGGCCCGGTCTCGCGAGGGTTTCGTGACGGCCGAGACGAACTCCAGGAGGGCCTGGTGAGGGATCCGGAGCTGTCCCGTGGCGAGCCCTTTCCGAAGGAGGGCATTCGCGGTCCGTTGCTTGACCGGAAAGCGGTCGTCGTGCCGATAGACGAGGACGTTCGTGTCAACGAGGGCGGCCACGGTCCCCGTAAAGCTCCTCGCGGGTCCAGCCGCGTGTACGGGGCGGACGGCTCCGAGGACGTCTCGCCTGCCGTTTGAGCTGGCGCTTCCAGGACTCGTCGAACAACGCGAGCTTCTGTTCCCGCGTCAGCGAGGACGTCTCCTCCCGCCCGGGAAGTTCGACCCGCAGTGCCTCCGCACTGGGCTTCCACGTGATCTCGTCACCGGGGCGGATGCCGTATCGCTCGGCGAGCGCCTTGGGGAGCGTGACTTGCAGCTTGCTCGTGACCTTCGACATTGTCCTTACTCTAGCAAGGACGAAATCCTTGTCAAGATCGCTCTATTCGTACCGCAGGGCGTCGGCCACGTTCAGCCTCGACGCCCGCCGGGCCGGAAGCGCCGCCGCCACGAGGACGAGCAGCATCCCGACGCCGAAGATGGCGAGAAGGTGGAGCGGCTCCGGCCGGAACGGCATCCAGGAGAGGTAGTAGACCTTGGCGATCTCGGGCGGGAACCGGACGAGGCGCAGCACCGTCAGGACCCGGCAGGCGGCCACCCCGAACAGGATGCCGCCGATGAGCCCCGCGCCGCCGAGCAGCGCGCCGGCGAGACGGAACGTCCGGTGGATTACGCGAGGCGGCGCCCCGACGGCGGCCAGGACGCCGACGTCGCGCGTCTTCTCCGCGAGGAGGACGACGAGCGAGGAGACGACCGTCCCCGCCGCCACGGCGACGATGAGCGCGAGGACCACGAAGAGAAGCGTCTGCTGGATGGCGAGGGCCGCGAAGAGGTCGCGGTTCATCGCCTTCCAGTCGAGGACGGTGACGGACGGGCCGAGGGCCTCGCGCGCGGCGGCGACGGTCGCGTCGGACGCGGAGGCGGTCGTCAGCTTCAGCTCCCAGATCCCGGTTCGTGCGTCCGGCGGGGCGAACCGCTCGAAGACGGGGAGCGAAACGACGGCCCAGTTGTCGTCCACCTCGGAGAATCCCGTCTCCACGACGGCGGCGACGAAGAGCGCCGTCCGCCGCGGCGGGCTGATTCCCTTCGCGAGCGCGGGCGACGCCGTCTCGAGGACGACGGACGAGAGAGTCGCCACGCCGAGCCGTTTCGCGAGCCCGGCCCCGAGGACGGCGGGTGTTTGTCCGCCCGGCCCGGGGCTCTCGAGCTTCCGGGTCAGGTCGGGGATCCGCGCCAGAAGCGGCGTCGTCGCCATCCCGCCGGCGGGATCGAGCGCCTTCACGAGGGCGTCCGTCCCCCGCGGCGCCGCCGGCGAGAGGAGGATCGCCGGCGCGAAGCCGGTCTCCGCCTCGGCGGCGACGGCGGGGAGCTTCGCCAGGTCCCGGCGGAGGGAGACGCGGTCCCGGCCGCTCTCCACCATCACGAGGACCTCGGCGTTCGTCCCGGCCAGCTTCTCGGCCAGGTCGTGCCGGTAGCCCGACATGAGCCCCATCGCCACGACGAGGGCGGCCGCCCCGAGCGAGACGCCGAGAAGGGCCAGCGTGGAGACCGTGCCGAGAAGGCCTCCCCGGCGGCCGGAGAGGAAGCGCCGCGCGAGGAAGGCGGGAACGTTCACAGGAGCCGGGTGAACTGGTCGAAGAGGGTGTCGGAGTCGTGCGGGCCGGGCGCCGACTCCGGGTGGTACTGCACCGCGAAGACCGGGGCGCCTTTCACGCGGAACCCCTCGCACGTCCCGTCGTTCAGGTTCACGTGCGTCGGCTCGACCTCGGCCGGAAGCGAGTCGGTCGCGACGGCGAATCCGTGGTTCTGCGAGGTGATCGCCACCGTGCCGTCGAGGAGGTTCTTGACCGGGTGATTCGCGCCGCGGTGGCCGAACTTCAGCTTGTAGGTGGTTCCGCCGAGCGCCAGGCCCAGGAGCTGGTGCCCGAGGCAGATGCCGAAGACCGGCTTGCCCGACGCCACGAGGGCCTCCACCGTCTTCACGCAGGCCGGCAGGGCATCGGGGTCCCCCGGGCCGTTCGACAGGAAGAACCCGTCGAAGCCCCCCGCGAGGAGCTCCGCCGGCGTCGCCGTGGCCGGGAAGACGGTCGGGGCGAGGCCGCGGGCCGCGAGCATCCGGAGGATGTTCCACTTGATGCCGTAGTCGATCGCGGCGATCCGCTTCCGGGCTCCCGACGCCGGAAGCCCCGCCGTCCAGTCGTAGCGCGTTTTCGTTCCGACGGTCAGGGCGAGCGCCGCACCGGCCATCGTCGGCTGCTTCTTGATCTCCAAGACGAGCGCGTCTGCGCCCGCCTCGGTCGCCGCCCCGGTCGAAATCGCGCCGCGCATGACGCCGAGCATCCGGAGGTGCCGCACGAGGGCCCGCGTGTCGAGCCCGTCGATTCCGACGATTCCGGCGGCCACGAGGCCCTCGGCCACGGTTCTCTTGCCGCGCGCGGAGGAGAAGCGGTCCGGAAAGTGCCGCGCCGCGAAGCCCGACACCTGGATCCGGTCGGACTCCACGTCCTCGTCGTTCAGGCCGTAGTTCCCGATGTGGGAGGCCGTCATGACGACGATCTGGCCGCTGTACGACGGGTCGGTCAGGGTCTCCTGGTACCCCGCCATCCCGGTGTTGAAGACGACCTCGCCGAACGTCGTCCCCTCCGCCCCGACGCCCCGGCCGAAGAACCGCCGGCCGTCCTCGAGGACGAGAGCCGCCGGGGTCACGCGCTCCGCCCCACGGCGGCCGCGATCGGCCGAAGGCGCCCCATCAGGCTGGCGAAGAGTTCGGGCGTGAGCGCCTGGGGCCCGTCCGAGAGCGCCTCCTCGGGCTTGTTGTGGACCTCCACGATGAGGCCGTCCGCCCCGGCCGCGACGGCCGCGCACGACATGGGGATCACCTTGTCGCGCCGCCCCGTCCCGTGCGAGGGGTCGACGACGATCGGAAGGTGGGACAGGCGTTCCACCGCGGGGACGACCGAGAGGTCGAGTGTGTTCCGCGTATGGTCCGCGAACGTCCTCACGCCCCGCTCGCAGAGGACGACGTTCGGGTTCCCCTCCGCCATGACGTACTCGGCGGCGAGGAGGAACTCCTCCAGGGTCGCCGACATCCCGCGCTTCAGGAGCACCGGCTTGCCCGCCCGGCCGACCTGCTTCAGCAGCTCGAAGTTCTGCATGTTCCGCGCGCCGACCTGAAGGGCGTCCGCGTAGCGGGCGACGAGGTCGACATAGGCCGTGTCGAGCACCTCGGTGACGACGGGAAGCCCGGTCTCCTTCCGGGCGGCGGCCAGGATCTTCAGCCCTTCCTCCCCCAGCCCCTGGAACGAGTAGGGGGAGGTCCGCGGCTTGAAGGCGCCTCCCCGGAGGAGGTCGCCCCCGAGGCGCTTCACGTCGCGCGCGATCGCGACCGTCTGCTCGAGCGACTCGACCGCGCACGGCCCCGCCATCACGACGATCCGCGGCCCGCCGATGGCGACCGATCCGATCGAGACGACGGTGTCCTCGGGGTGGAACTCCCGCGAGACGAGCTTGTAGGGGTGGGAGACCCGGATGACCTCCAGGACCCCCGGGAGGTTCTCGAAGGCGGCCGGGCCGATGGCCCCCTTGTTCCCCGTCAGGCCGATGGCCGTCCGCTGGGCGCCCGGGATCGGGTGGGCCTTCAGCCCGAGCCGCTCGGCGGCGCGAACGACGCGGCCGACGTCCTCGTCGGTGGCCGTGCGGTCCATGACGATGAGCAAGGCGCCTCCCCCTCCCACGTTTATACTTCAACCGGGCCGGGGCCGCTTTCCGGCTCCGACGAGGTTTCTCCCATGGCCAGGTTCCGAAAAATCGCCTTCGCGCTCGCCGCGGCCCTCTTCCTGCCCGCCGTCCTCCTGGCGGCCAACTACACGATTTACACCAAGGACGGGCAGCGGATTCCGGCGCGCGAGAAGCCGGTCGTCCAGGGAAACCGCCTTCTCTTCCGGTCGCCTCTGGGCGCCCAGCAGTCGATGGCCATCGCCGACTACGACGAGGAGCGGACCCTGAAGGCCAACCAGGAAGGGCTCGGCGGGGTGTACGTCCTCGGCGACCCGTCCTCCGGCGTGAAGGTGATCCCGGACAACACCGCGAAGAAGCCGTCGCTCTCGGACTACATCAAGCAGAACAAGAAGATCATGAAGTCCGCCCCGGCCGATGCGGGCGGCGGCACTTCGGAGACCGACGTCGGCGCGCGCCTCTCCGCCGCCCTGAAGGTCTCCGAACCCGGCGGCGGCGGGGCGATGGACCTCCAGATGATGAACGCCTTCGTCCAGGCCTTCGAGGGGGCCGGCCTGCGCGGCGTCCGGCTGGTCTCCATCCCGCAGGGGGTCCGGCTGCAGGTGATCACCGAGACCGAGCAGCAGGTCTTCGGCGCCATCGCGGCGGCGGGGCGCGGGCTGAAGGAGTCGCGCGCCCTCGGCAAGGCGCTCGAAAAGGTCGACATGTACCTCGCCACCTCCGCGGGCGAGTCGGCCGGCCACTTCGAGATCTCCCCCGAGGACGCCGAGAGTCTCGTGACGGGGCGGACGACCCCGTCGAAGTTCTTCGTCCAGCACGTCAACTTCTGAAACGGGACCGGGCTGAACCAGCACGTTGCTGGTTGCCCCGGTCCCCCTCCGGAAAGAGATTCCTGATGGAAGCGGGCACACTGGTTCTCCTCCATCTCGTCGACCCGAAGGAGAAGTACTGGGGGCTCCTGCTGTCGATGGGGCCCGCCGGGGTGACGCTCCGCGGCATCGAGGTCGGCCTCTTCGACGACTGGGCGCGCCAGCACCGCGCCGCCGGCGAGGAGGAGCTGGGCGTCACGACCCTGTTCGTCCCGATGCACCGCGTCGAGAAGATCTTCGAGGACGCCCGCGTCGGGAGCGTCGCCAGCTACGCCGAGCGCTTCTTCGAGATCGTCGGCCGCGACGTGAGGGAGTTCGTCCGGCGCGACCCGCTCCCGGGCGAAGCCGCCCGGCCGAACTGACCGCGGAGCTTCTCGATCTCGCGCTGAACGCTCGACTTCGGCTCCCGAAGCCGCGCTCCCATCTCCCGCACCGTCAGCCCCTCGAAGAGCATGGCGGCCAGGAGACGTTCCCTCGCGGGCAGACGGCGAAGTCCGAGGGAATCGTCGCGGCGTCCCTCGGGCTCGATCAGCGGGGGCGCCGAGCCTTCCACCCAGGCCCTCTCGCGCTCCTGCCGGCGGCGCTCGGACCTCAGATGGCCCCGGGCGAGCCTCCGCGCCACGGCGGAGACGAAGGTCCGGGCGTCCCGTGGGGGGTCAGAAACGAGGAGCAGGAGGAACACTTCCTGTGAAATGTCCTCGGCACGGTCCCACGGCACGAGCCGGGCGGCGGCCCGGCGCGCCAGCTCCGCGAGCTCGCGCCACTCACGCTCTTCCGCCACGGGGCTGAACACCTGGGACAAATCGTACTTCGGCGGCAGTTTCAAGAAAAGCACGAATCGGTCCCCGGCGACCCCGGACTCCTCAAAGGAAAGGCCATCATGAGCGAAACACGGAAGCTCGGGCTTCTTGTCCTTTCGGCGCCCTTCCTCCTCGCCGGCCTGCCGCTGCTCGCCGGCACCGGCCAGCCCGACGAGACGCTGCCGGGGTTCAAGAGCCAGCAGGTGTACCAGGTCGGCGGCGTGGACCACGTCAACCTCTTCTCGGGGGACGTGGGCATCGTCATCCCGCTCGGACCGGAGTACCCCCTCTCGCCCGGCCTCGCGTGGCAGCTCAAGGCCACGTACTCGTCGAAGATCTGGACGCTCGACACGGTCGAGCTGCCGGGCGGCGGCGAGCGCCGCTATGCCTACGTTGCGGGATTCCCCACTCTCGGGGTCGGATGGAGCCTTCACGCCGGCTTCGTGGACGACCAGTCCTGGGTTTCGCCGGCTTCGGGACGGCACGTCTTCCCGTCGGCCTCGGGCATCTCCGTCTCGAGGGACGGCAGCGGCCTCCGGAGGACCGGCGACATCGCCTCCGGGTACACGATCGAGCTCCCCGACGGCGCCCGGCACATCTTCGGAAAGAGGTTCTTCCGTCCCCGGCCGAGCCCGGAGGAGACGCCCGCCACGCAGGATTTCAGCGACGACGTCTACGGGGCCGACCGGCCTCGCTGGGGCCTGACCGCCATCTCGGACCGCTTCGGCAAGCGGGTCCTTTCGATCGACTACCTCGACGCCCTGACGGGCCTGCCGGCCGACGCCTGGAAGATCTGGCGGATCCACCTGACCCCTCCGCCCGACTTCGCGGGAGTCGAGCGGGTCATCGTCTGGAACTGGGGGACCTGGACGAATCTTCCCGGGGCGAAATGGCCCGTGCTGACATCGGTCGAGTTCCCGTCGGCGAACGGCACGCTGACGGTCGCGTTCGACCGGAACGCCGATCTCCTCCTCAGCTCTTTCACCCGGAACAGCTTCGACACGGCCCACCTTCCCGACCCCAACGTACCCGGCTACGTCCCGACGAACGGAACCGTCTATCCGCCGCAGCTCACGTCGATCCGGATGACCGGGGCCGACGGCCAGGGCGGCTCCGGCGAGCTGGCGAGGTACGGCTTCCAGTACAACGGCACGCTCACGGACAACAACGTCGCGAACGGGACCCTGCGGGAGCTGACGCTCCCGACCGGCGGCCGCGTCTCGTATCTCTACACCCTCACTTCGGGAGGGGGGCTCCTTTCCGACGACCTCGAGTCCGCGGGATGCCCGGCCGGGGGAACCCAGCAGACGTCGATCGCCGAGCTCGTGCCCAGCGATCCGGAACAGAGGTTCCGGCGCTTCATGGACAAGTCGGCTGCGGTCGCGGCGCGCACCGAGAGCGTGCCGGACCTTC
>DATIWM010000117.1:0-2787 GCA_035519355.1 Thermoanaerobaculia bacterium
CCGGAACTTGGCGAGAAGCCACTTCTCGTCCACGACGCCGATCCGCGCGAGAAAGAAGATGAGAAGCGGCGTCTCGAAGACGATGCCCATCCCGAACAGGATCTTCGTGACGATGTCCAGGTAGTCCTCGATCTTCAGGACGGGCATGAAGTCCTCGCCCGTCGAGACGAGGAAGTTCGCCACCATGGGGAAGGCCACCGAGTAGCCGAAGTAGCCGCCCCCGACGAAGAAAACCACGGAGGAGAAGACGAACGGGAGGACCCATCGCTTCTCGTGCTTGTACAGGCCGGGCGCCACGAACAGCCAGAGCTGCCAGAGGAGCACGGGGCTCGCGACGAAGATCCCCGCGATCAGCGCGACGTTGATGTAGATCATGAAGGGTTCGGTGAGCTGCGTGTAAGCCAGCTTCGTCCCCTGCGGCAGCGCCTTCAGCACCGGGGCCGACAGGAACTGGAACACCTCTCTTGCCCGCCACCAGCAGACGAGGAAGCCGACGGCGACGGCGACGAACGACCAGATGAGCCGCTTGCGGAGGTCCTCGAGATGCTCGAGGAAGGTCATCCGCGGAAGGTCCTCCTCCGGGTCCCCGCCGGCGCGTCGGTCGATCACGAGGGCTTGACCGGTCCGCTCTCCGGTGCGGACTGGGGCGGTTCGGACGCCGGTGCGGTCCCCGGCGGCGGCGGCTCGCCGGAGGGAGCGTCTTTCGTCGCCCGGTCCATTTCGTCCTCGATCGTCCGCTTCAGCTCGTTGGAGGTCCGCTTGAACTCCCCGAGAGCCTTGCCGACCTGCTTGCCGATCTCCGGAAGCTTCTGGGGCCCGAAGAGGAGCAGCGCGAGGGCGAGGATGAGGATCAGCTCAGGCATGCCGAGGTTGCCCATCCGGAGAAGCGCCTCCTTCCGCGCCCGCCCGAGAATCGGCCGCTCCCTTCATGAAGTCAAGGCGGGCGGCCGTGGCCGGAGTGCTACCCTTCGCACGTCAGGGAGGTCCCCGCGTGACCCACACCGCCCCGAAGGAATCCGCCCTCCGCCGCCGCCTGGCGACGTTCGCCTTCCTCGCCGCCGTCACCCTCGCCGGCGGGCTGATCGGCCCGAAGCTCGTCGCGGTCCCGGACGCCACGAGCGCCGGGATGAAGGAGTACGCGGACCTCCTGGCCACGATGAGGGCGTGGTACGCCGACGACATCGTCCCTTCGAAGCTGGTCTACGCCTCGATCCAGGGGATGCTCGGGAACCTCGACCCGCACACGAACTTCCTGGAGCCCGAGGAATACGGCGCGATGCAGGAGAAGCAGCGCGGCTCGTTCTACGGGCTGGGGATCATCATCTCGAAGCGGAACGGGAAGATCACCGTCATCACGCCGCTCGAAGGCTCCCCGGCCGACCGCCTCGGCATTCGCGCCGGCGACATCATCGACCGCGTCGAGGGGCAGCCGATCGACGACCTGCCCGTGGACGCCGTGGTCCGGAGGCTCAAGGGGCCGAAGGGGTCCAAGGTCCGCATCACGATCGTCCGGCCCGGGCTCCCCGAGCCCCTTCAGATGACCGTCACGCGCGCCGAGATCCCGACGAACTCGGTCGCCTACGCCTTCATGGTCGAGCCGGCGACGGGCTACATCCGGCTGAAGGACTTCACACAGACGTCGTCCCAGGAACTGGCCGAGGCCTGGGAGAAGCTTGAGAAGCAGGGGATGAAGCGGCTCGTCTTCGACCTCCGCGGAAACCCCGGCGGCCTCCTCGACCAGGCGGTCGGCGTCTGCGACTTCTTCCTCGCCAAGGGGGAGAAGGTCGTCTCCACGCGCGGCCGCTCCGCCGGCTCGGACCAGACGTTTCTCGCCCCCGGGAAGAACACGAAGGCCCGCATCCCGGTCGTCGTGCTCCTGAACAAGGGATCCGCCTCGGCCTCCGAGATCGTGGCCGGCGCCGTGCAGGACCACGACCGCGGTCTCATCGTCGGCCAGACGAGCTGGGGCAAGGGCCTCGTTCAGTCCGTCTTCACGCTCTCGGACGGGGCCGGGCTCGCCCTGACGACGGCGAAGTACTACACGCCGTCGGGGCGCTGCATCCAGCGGGACTACAAGGACGTCCTCGAGTACCTCGCGCCGGAAGGCGAAGAAGGTGCCGAGGAGACGTCCGACACGACCGAGAGCCGGGAGACCTTCCGGACGGACGCCGCCCGGACGGTCCACGGCGGCGGCGGCATCTCACCGGACGTCTTCGTGAAGGCCGAACCGCTCTCGCGCTTCGCCGCGACGCTCTATGCCCGCGGCATCTTCTTCGAGTACGCGGTCCACTACCGCGCGCAGCATCCCGAGGTCCCGCGCGACTTCCAGGTGACGGAAGCCGTCCGGGACGACTTCTTCCTCTTCCTCGACGCAAAGCCCGAGCTGGGCTGGGACGGGAAGGCGCGCGAGAAATATGCGTCCGAGAAGGACCCGAGGGTGATCGACCGGGCGCTGCGCGAAGAGCTCCTCACGGCCGTCTACGGACGGGAGACCGGCTTCAGGTCGAGCCTCGAAGGGGACGTCGTCCTCCGGAAGGCACTCACCCTCTTCCCCGAAGCGGAGAAGCTCGCCGCCGCCCGCGCCGCCGCCCTCGTCGCCCGGGCGGCGGCCCCTCGCTGAGGCCGGGCCGCCCGGCGGTCCCCCGGCCTCCTACCGGAGGAGCGTGCTGTTGTCGACCAGGAAGCGCCGCGTCGCGGCCGCCCGGCGGGTCAGCTGTCCGTCCTGCACCTCGATCGTCAGGTCGTGCTCGCTGTTCGAGATCTTCGTCGTGTCGAGATAGAAGCGGA
>DATIWM010000118.1:0-3667 GCA_035519355.1 Thermoanaerobaculia bacterium
GAGGGACTCGATCTTCCGTTTCGCCTCGGTCCGGATGATGCGGCTCTCGTCCTCTTCGTTCTTCCGGATCCGGCCGATCTCCTCGTCGAGAATCTGTTTGGCCCGGACGTCCTTCTGCTTCTCCTCGTCCTTTCGGGCGAAGATCTTCACGTCGACGACGACGCCCTCGATGCCCGGCGGGCACTTGAGCGAGGCGTCGCGCACGTCGCCGGCCTTTTCGCCGAAGATCGCGCGGAGGAGCTTCTCCTCGGGCGTCAGCTGCGTCTCGCCCTTCGGCGTGACCTTCCCGACCAGGATGTCGCCCGGTTTGACGTTCGCGCCGATCCGGACGATGCCGGACTCGTCGAGGTCGCGGAGCGCGTGCTCGGAGACGTTCGGAATGTCCTTGGTGATCTCCTCGGCGCCCAGCTTCGTCTCGCGGGCTTCGATCTCGAACTCCTCGATGTGAATGGAGGTGTAGTAGTCCTCCTTGACCATCTTCTCGGAGATCAGGATCGCGTCCTCGAAGTTGTAACCGCGCCACGGCATGAAGGCCACGAGGACGTTGCGGCCGAGGGCGAGCTCGCCCGCCGACGTGCACGGGCCGTCGGCCAGGACCTGCCCGGCCACGACCCGCTCCCCCTCCCTGACGACCGGACGCTGGTTGATGCAGGTGTTCTGGTTCGAGCGGCGGAACTTCAGCAGCGGGTAGATGTCGGCGCCGAAGTCCCGCGTCTCGCCGTCCGGGCCGAGCCCTTCGACGCGGACGATGATGCGGCGCGCGTCGACCGTGTCGACGACGCCATCGCGCTTGCAGAGGACGACCGCGCCCGAATCCCGGGCCACGACGCCCTCGAGGCCCGTGCCGACGAAGGGGGGCTCTGTCTTCAGAAGCGGCACCGACTGGCGCTGCATGTTCGAGCCCATGAGGGCGCGGTTCGCGTCGTCGTGCTCGAGGAACGGAATGAGCGCCGCCGCCACCGAGACGAGCTGTTTGGGCGACACGTCCATGAAGTCGATCTTTTCCCGCTCGACGCTCAGGAACTCGCCGCCGTGGCGCGCCACGACGCGGTCGTCGGTCAGCTTTCCGCGCTCGTCGACCGTGGCGTTGGCCTGGGCGATGATGTAGTTCTCCTCCTCCCAGGCCGGCTGGTAGAAGGCCGTCGGCCGCCCCACGGCCAGCTTCTTGTGGGCCCGCTTCAGGCGCTGGTTCGTCTCCTCCAGCTCCTCCGCTTCCACGATCGTCCCCTTCGTCCAGCCCGAGTCGCCGACCGTGACGATCTCGTAGTGGTCCAGGACGCGGCCGCTGCGGACCTTCTTGTACGGACTCTCGATGAATCCGAACTCGGAGATCCGGGCGAAGCAGGAGAGCGACGAAATGAGGCCGATGTTCGGACCTTCCGGCGTCTCGATCGGACAGATCCGGCCGTAGTGCGTGGCGTGGACGTCGCGCACCTCGAATCCTGCCCTCTCTCGGGAGAGGCCGCCCGGACCCAAGGCGGACAAGCGTCGCTTGTGAGTCACTTCAGACAGCGGATTGGTCTGGTCCATGAACTGCGAAAGCTGCGAGGATCCGAAGAACTCCTTGATCGCCGCGATGACCGGCTTGGAGTTGATCAGGTCCCGCGGCATCGCCGAGTCGATGTCCTGGTGGACGGACATCTTCTCCTTGATGGCCCGCTCCATCCGGACCAGGCCGATCCGGAACTGGTTCTCGAGGAGCTCGCCGACGCACCGGACGCGCCGGTTGCCGAGGTTGTCGATGTCGTCGGTCCGCCCGATGTCCTTCTTCAGCTTCAGGAGCTGGTCGATGACGACGAAGAAGTCCTCCGGTGTCAGCGTCTTCTGGTCGAGACTCGTCGAGAGGCCGGTGCGGATGTTGAACTTGAAGCGGCCGACGCGGGAGAAGTCGTACTTCCGCGGGTCGAAGAACATCCCGTTGAAGAGGTTCTTCGCGCTCTCGTCGGTCGGCGGGTCGCCCGGGCGCATCCGCTTGTAGATCTCGAGGAGCGCCTCGCGCTTCGTCCGGACGCTGTCCTTCCGAAGCGTCGCGACGAGGGTGTCGCCGATCGGCTCCCACTCGGGGAAGAAGGCCTCGACGCCGGTCGTCTGCTTGCCCTGGAGCTGCGCCGCGAGGTCCGAGGGAATCTCGGAGCCCGTTTCGAAGAGCACCTCGCCCGACGCGAGGTCCACGATGTCGGCGGCGAACAGGGCGTGGCCGAGCTTCGCCGGGTCGACGGAGACGGTGACGGAGTGTCCCTTCGCCATCTCCTTCCTCATCTCGTCGGTCACCTTCGCCTCGGCGAAGATCCGGCCGTCCTTCTTCAGGCCGCGGAGATGCTTCTGGCGGATCTCGTCCTTCGCGGCGACGGCCGGCGGGAGCGTCAGGACGGCCTTCCCCTTCTCGTAGACGACGGGGATCGCCGTGTAGAACTTCTTCAGGATCTGCTCGTCGGACTCGAGACCCAGCGCCCGCAGGAAGACCGTGCCGGGAAATTTCCTCTTCCGGTCGATCCGGATGCCGAAGAGCCCCTTCGCGTCGATCTCGAACTCCACCCACGAGCCGCGGTACGGAATGATCTTCCCGATGAGCGTGTGGGCCCCCTCGCGCGTGAAGAAGACGCCCGGGGAGCGGTGGAGCTGGGAGACGATGACGCGCTCGGTCCCGTTGATGATGAACGTGCCGTTGTCCGTCATGAGGGGGATGTCGCCGAAGTAGACCTCCTCCTCCTTGATGTCCCGGATCGGCCACTCTTTCGGCGCGCCCTTGCCGGTCGGCGCGTTTTCCTTGTCGAAGACCTTCAGACGGAAGGTCACGTTCAAGGGAACCGCGAACGTCATCCCCCGCTCCTGGCACTCCGCCACCGAGTAGCGGAGCTTCAGGTCGACCGGCGTGCCGCAGACTTCGTCGATCGTGACCTTGTTCGGGTTCGGGTGGCCGCACGTCGGACACTCGACGGTGCTCGCGCGCGGGTCCCTGACCCGGACCGTCTGGCCGCAGTGCTCGCAGGCGAAGCGGAGGTGGGAGAGGCCTTCGAGGCGGCCGCTCCGCGATTTCCAGTCGCCGATCCGGTACGAGACGAATTCCAGCGCGCACGTCTCGCGGAAGTCGCTGAACGGAAAGACGCTCTTGAAGACGGACTGGAGACCGACCTCCTGCCGCTCTTCCGGAAGGAAGTCCATCTGCAGGAAGTCCTCGTACGACTTCCTCTGGACGTCGATCAGGTTGGGCAGCGGCAGAAAGCTGCGGATCTTGCCGAAGGTCGACCGGGACTTCTGCCCGGGGGCGAGAGTGCGTCCGTTCATCAGGTTACGTCCTTGCTGCCGCCGGGATCTCGACGTCGAGGGCCGGCGGCGGAATCGAGCGGGCCAGAGCGTGGCTGTTCATGGTCGGGGGCTGCGAGGCATCTCCCCTCAGCGGGACCTGCCGGGTTCGCACCCCCCGCGCCCCCCTGACCCTCTCGGACAAGTAGAGGCTCGAAGAACACCGGGAATCGGGGAAAACCGAACGCAACTACTTGACTTCCACCTTCGCGCCGGCGTCCTCGAACTTCTTCTTGATGCTGGCCGCCTCGTCCTTCGAGACGCCTTCCTTGAGCGTCCCGAGGCTCTCCACGAGGTCCTTGGCCTCCTTCAGCCCGAGAGAGGAGTTGACCTCGCGGACGAGCTTGATGACGTTGATCTTGTT
>DATIWM010000119.1:0-5279 GCA_035519355.1 Thermoanaerobaculia bacterium
CGGACCCTGGTCGAGCGGAAAGACATTCCGGACGTGATGGTGAAGGCCCTCCTGGCCGCCGAGGACGCCCGCTTCTACGAGCACAGCGGCATCGACGTCATCCGGATCGGCGGCGCCCTTCTGAGGGACGTGGCCCGGCGCCGGATGGCCCAGGGGGCCTCCACGCTGACCCAGCAGCTGGCGCGGTCGGTGTTCCTGACACCCGAGAAGACGATCGCCCGGAAGGTGAACGAGGCCTTCCTGACGGTCGAGATCGAGAGACGCTTCTCGAAGGACCAGATCCTCACCCTGTACCTGAACAAGATCCCCTTCGGCCACGGCGCCTACGGCGTCGAGTCGGCGTCGCAGCTCTACTTCGGCCACCCGGCGAGGACCCTCTCGCTCCCCGAGGCGGCTCTCCTCGCAGGCCTCATCCAGCGCCCCGCCGACTACTCTCCGTTCCGCAACGCCGCACTCGCCCGGCGCCGGCGGGACTTCGTTCTCCGGCGGATGGCCGAGGAGGGGTTCATCGACGAGAAGCAGCGGGCCGCGGCCGCCGAGACGCCGGTCGCCGTCTCGCGCGCCGCGCGGGAAGCCACGGTCGGCCCGTATTTCTGCGAGGAAGTGAGGCAGTACCTCGAGAAGGAATACGGCGAATCGGCCCTCTACCGGGGCGGCCTCCGGATCGAAACGACGCTCGACCCGAAGCTCGAAGCCGTCGCGGAGGAGGCGCTCCGCTGGGGCCTCCGCCGCACGGACCGGCGCGCCGGATTCCGCAAGCCGCGGAACCTCGTGGCGGAAGGACTGGACCCGCTCACGTGGCGCGACCCGTCGTGGGACGATCCGGGCGCGCCGTCCGACATCGTGGCGGCGGTGGTGCTCGAGACGACGAAGAGCGGTGCCGAGGTGCGGATCGGCGAGCGGCGGCTGAACCTCCCCGCTTCCGCCATGCGCTGGACACGGGCCGAGAGCCCGGCCCGGCTCCTCTCCCGCGGCGACGTGATCCAGATCGAGACGACGAAGGACGAGAACGGCAAGCCGGACACCTTCCTCTCGCAGGAGCCGCAGGTCGAGGGCGCCGTCGTCGTCCTCGACAACGCCACGGGCGCCGTCCGCGCGCTCGTCGGCGGGTACGACTTCGGCCGCTCGAAGTTCGACCGCGCCGTCCAGGCCGTCCGCCAGGTCGGGTCCGGCTTCAAGCCGTTCGTCTACCTCACGGCCATCGAGGCGGGCTTCACGCCGGCGGACACCGTCCTCGACGCGCCGATCACGATCGTCATCGACTCGGCGCAGGAGCCGTGGCAGCCGAAGAACTACACCAACAAGTACAGCGGCATCGTCACCTACCAGTACGCGCTCGAGCACTCGATCAACGTCCCGGCGGTCCGGGTCGGCCTCCTCGCCGGAACCGCGAAGGTCGTCGAGACGGCCCGCCGGCTCGGGATCCGGCAGAACCTCCTCGCCTATCCCTCGCTCCACCTCGGCGCCTTCGAGGTGACGCCGATGGAAATGGCCTCCGCCTACGCGGCCTTCGCCACGGGCGGGCTCCTCTACAAGCCGCGGATGATCGAGCGGGTCCGGAGCTTCGACGGGCGCCTCCTCGAGCAGAGCGCCCCCGAAGGGACCGAGGCCGCCGCGCCGCAGGCCACCTACGTCCTCCTCGGGATGCTTCGCGGCGTCACGCAGCGCGGCACGGCGGCCGCCGCCGCGAAACTGAACCTCAACATCGCCGGGAAGACGGGAACGACGAACGACTTCACCGACGCGTGGTTCATCGGGATGACGCCGAAGCAGACGATCGCCGTCTGGGTCGGGCACGACACGAAGAAATCGCTCGGCCCGAAGTCGGCCGGCGCCGACGTGGCCCTGCCGATCTGGATGCGGATCGTCGCCCGGATGAAGGAAATGGGCGCCGTCAGCGAATCGGACGACTTCGAGACGCCGCAGAACATCGTCTTCGTCCCGGTGGACGAGGCGACCGGCTTCCGCGCCACCCCGAAATGCACGAAGACCGTCCTGATGGCCTTCGTCAACGGCACCCAGCCGACCGAGCTCTGCGGCGACGCCCCGCACGCCGTCTCGAACCTGCCGCAGTACTTGCAGCGCGCCGTCTACGCGCCGAAGCGGGGCGAGCCCGCCGGGGGCGAATACCGGGTCACGGACGCGCCGAAGCTCGCCCCGCCCCTGCCGAAGGCCGGTCCTGAGGGAGGGCCTCCCGGATAGGCGCTCAAGGCGTCGCGCCCGCCGCGGCCCGGAGCCGGCTCTCCGCGATGGCCAGGTTCTGCCGGAGGTCGGCTCGTCCCGGCTCGAGGGCCAGCCCCTCTCGACAGAGCCGCGCCGCCTCGGCGGGGCGGCCGGCACGGAGGAGAAGCATCGAACCGAGGGCGCGGCATTCGACGGGGGGACCCCCGAAATCGATCGCCAGCAGGGCCTCCTTGAGCGCGCGAGGCGGATCTACGTCGGCGGTGACCTGGGCCTCCTCCAGCAGCACCTGGCCCGTGCTGGAGACTGGCGGACGGACGGGTTGACTCCGGAGGAGCCTCAGGAGCAGAGAATCGTTGCGCTCGTCCCCGGGGCGCCCTCCCGTCCCGGGTCCTTCACCCGTGCGAAGCAACCTGAAGAGGATCCGCGGGGCCTCGATCCAGCAGGCGTACTCCGGTACGTAGTGGACGCGCTGGAGGGGGTGCAGACCTTCCCGGTACTCCGGGTTCCGATGGATCGGCGCGATGGGTCCGAGCGGAAGCGGGCCCGGCGGACGAGCCGCGACAGCCGTGTAGAGGCGTCCGCAGTCGAGAAGGTATCCCGATCCATTGAGCGCGATTCCCGCGAGCGAGAGCACGATGGCGCCGCGCTTCCAGCCGGAACCGCGGCCCGGGAGAAGGACGACGAAGACGGCGACGGGGGGCGCCAGAAGGCGTGGTCCCCAGCAGAACCCCCCCTCCCAGGCCCACCAGAACAGGTTCGTGGCGAAAAGGGCGGCTGCGGCGACGAGGGCTGCCAGGCGATCCGTCCGACGCGGGCCGCGCCATGCCCGAAGCGCGGTCGGCCAGACCGCCAGAAGGACGAGCGGGGCGAACCAGAGGAGGCCGCGATTGGGAAGAACCGTGAGGCGCAGGAAGGTCCAGAGGGGATCGGCGATCCGTGCCTGCGGGTTCTCGAGCAGGTGAGAGTAGCCCGACGCCAGGGGGTTGCCGAACCGGACGGCATTCAGGAAGAAGAAGAGGGTCACTCCGGGCACGGCGGCGAGAAGAAAAGTGCCGAGGCCGGCCCGGGTCCCCCGACGTCGGCGATGAACGCCGCCGAGGAGCAGGGCCGGCAGCATCACCGCCACCGTGGGCTTGGACAGGATCGCCAGAGAGAGCAGGGCCGACGACGCAGCGAGCGTCCGCCCCCGGCGGGCGCCGCGGAGCCGCCGCGCCCAGAGCGCCCGCTCGAGCGCCGCCGCGCCGAGAAGGACGAGGACCGGCTCCTGGAAGTCCGAGACGCCGAGCGGTCCGAGGAAGGTCGTGACGATCAGCGCCCCGGCGAGAAGCGGCGCGGCCTTCTTCCCGGCCCCTCCGAACCGCGCGAGCCGCGCGAGGGGGAAGACCGCTCCGGCCGTCGCCAGGATCGGGACCAGGCCGAGCAGGGCGTCGGCCACGGCCCCCCGGACGGCTCCCGCGGGGAGGACGCCGGCCGGAACCAGCAGCCCCGCCCGAAGAAGCGCACCGAACGGCGCGTAGACGGAGACGACGCCGGGGACCGCCCCTGGCGCGGGAAGGAAGGTGTAGGGGTCCAGCATCGCCCCCGGCGCGGCGGGAGGGAGGCGGAACGAACCCGTGAACGCGAGGGCGAACGCCGTGCGTAGCAGGAGAAGCCCGTCGCTCGACAGAGGCACCCGCCAGGGGGAGACGAGAGCGAGCGCGGCGGCCACCGTCAGGGCGACGAGAGCCGTCCGGCCCCTCGAACGGAAGGCGGCGCGTGGAGTTGTCATCCGACCGGCTGCCGCATTGTATCGGCTGAAACGGGAGTCCTCCCCGCTCCGGCCGGGCGGGATGCCGGCCTCAGACCGTGGTGGCGAGCGCCTGGACGTGGACCGTGAGCCCCACCGTCACGTCCTTGAAGAGCTTGACGTGGACGGTGTGCTCGCCGAGGCGCTTGATCGGCTCCTCGAGCTCGATCCGTCGCTTGTCGACCTTGACCCCCTTGGCCTCGAGCGCCTCGGCCAGCTCGGCCGACGTGACGGTCCCGTACAGAGCGTCGTGCTCGCCGGCCCTCTTGTGGAGGACGATGCGGATCCCCTCGATCGCCCGGGCGATCTCGAGCGCGGCGTCGTGCTCCTTGGCCATCCGGACGTCGTAGCGCTTCCGCTCCTGCTCCAGCCGCTTCAGGTTGCCCGGCGTGGCCGTGTAGGCGAGCTCCTTCGGGAGGAGGAAATTGCGGGCGTAGCCGGGTGCGACGTTCACGACGTCTCCGCGCTGTCCGAGCCCCTTGATGTCGTCGGTCAGGATCACTTTCATCGGCATGTCACTCCGTCTCGTTCGTCGTTCTCACTCTTCTCCGCCCCCGCCGGTCCCCCGGGTCGCCGCCCACCGATCCACCCGGCCCCGGACGTCGAGGAACTCGTCGAGGAGCCCACCGAAGGCGAGAACGAGCGGCACCGGCATCTGGAAGACGATCACGTAGACCAGAGTCCGGAGGATGAAGCCGGCTCGCCCCCGGTCGAGAAGAGCGCGAATTATGGCGAGCCCCCTCAGAAAAAACAAGGCGAGGAGCGGCAGGAGCACGTCGACCGCGGCTCCCCGGGTCCCTGCCGGGCCCACCGCCGCCGCGAGCCCCGCCGGGACGAACGCCGCCGCCAGCCAGAACGGCGTGACGAAGTTCGCGTAGGAGGGCTCCCGGAGGTCCCGTCGCTCCGCGCCCCAGAGCCGTCCCAGCGGATAGACGAGCGCTGCGGCGAAGAAGACCGCTCCGGTGAGGGCAAGCCCCGGAAGCTGGCCCGCGAGAGCGGCGCCCGTGACGCGGAAGATACGCGAGGCCGCTTCGATGGCCGACTCGTCCCACCCGGTCGTCCGGTAGGTGCCGACGATCTCCGGCACCTTTTCCTCGAAACGCGCGGCGAGCCACGGTCCGGGGTCGGTCCCGGAGACGGACGCGCCCAGGAGGATCGAGAGGAGACCGATGCCGGTGGCTGCCCCGGCAACGAGGAGGACGTCGCCCCGCCGGCGGCCGTCCCGCGCCGACGCGAGGAGAGCGAGCGCCGGGAGCGAGAAGAGCGCGGCTGCGAGGATGGCCGACCAGGCCGCGCCGCCCCACGACAG
>DATIWM010000120.1:0-4664 GCA_035519355.1 Thermoanaerobaculia bacterium
TCCTTCCCGGAGAGCGGGTCGCTCTTCACGAACCGCTCCGTCAGCCGGACCGCGCCGAGGTCGAGGCTCTCGGCGAGCGCGATCTCGTCGCCGCTGGCCACGACGACCTCCGTCGAACCGCCGCCGATGTCCACGACGAGAAGCGGGTCGCACGACGCCGGCAGGTCGAGCCGGACGGCGCGCATCGTGAGCCGGGCCTCTTCCTCCCCCGAGATGACCGCCGGCTTCACGCCCGTCTCCTTCCGGACGCGCCGGATGAACTCGGCCCCGTTCTCCGCCTCGCGGACGGCGCAGGTGGCGACGGCCGTGATCCGGCTCGCGCCCGCCGCCCGCGCGAGTGCGGCGTACCGCCTCACGCAGTCGACGCCGTCCTCCATCGCCTCCTCGGAGAGAACGCCGGTCGTCAGGGTCTCCTGGGCGAGGCGGACCATCTCCTTTTCGCGGAGGACCTCGTCGTAATGGTCCGGATCCTCCGGGTCGAGGCGCGCCACGAGGAGCTTGATCGAGTTCGACCCGATATCGATCGTGGCGACGGTGCGGGAATCGTTCATTCCGGGTCGTTTCTATCGTAACGTCGTTAGGCCCGTATGAAGCCGCCCCTCTTTCCCTTCCCCGACCGCCCCCGCCTCTGGGGCGTGGCGGTCTCCCACTACCAGGTCGAGGGGGACGATCCCTGCGACTGGACCGAGTGGGAGGCGGCCGGGCGGACCAGGGGAGGCCCTTGCGGCGCCGCGGTCCGGGGCTGGGAGCGCTACGAAGGGGACGCCGACCTCGCCGCGGTGGCGGGTGCGAACGCGTTCCGCTTCTCGGTCTCCTGGAGCCGGATCGAGCCCCGGCCCGGCCAGTTCGACCGCGAAGCGCTCGACCGCTACCGGCGGCTCGCCGAACACCTCGTCGCACGCGGCCTCGAGCCGGTCGTGACGCTCCTGCATTACACCCACCCGGCCTGGTTTCACCGGGAGACGCCCTGGACCTCGACCGCCTCCGTCGGCGCCTTCTCCCGCCTCGCCCGAACTGTCGCGCAGGCGCTCGCTCCCCACGTGAGGCTCTGGACCGTCCTGAACGAGCCGCTCGTGCTCCTTCTCGGCGGGTTCCTGGACGGCCAGATCCCCCCGGGTCTCTCCGATGCCCGGGCCGCCCGTCGCGCCCTCGATCACCTTCTCGCGGCGCACGCCGAGGCGGCGGCGGTTCTCCGCGAGGAGGCGCCCGGATCGGTCATCGGCGTGGCGCACAACATGATGGCGTTCGCGCCGGAACGGCCGGGGCATCCCCTCGACCGGGTTCTCGCGCGCTCGGCCCATCGTCTCTACAACAGCGGCCTTCTCGAGGCCTTCGCGACGGGACGCTGGAGCGTCTGGATTCCCCCGTTCACCCGCCTCGCGGGACGGCGCGACGACCTCCCCGGGTCACTCGACGTCCTCGGCGTGAACTTCTACTCCCGACTCCATCTCCGATCTCCCGGAAAGGAGCGATTCCCGGGCGACTTCGCCTACCGGGACCGATCGGGCCAGGGCCTCTCCGACAACGGCTGGGAAATCGTCCCCGAAGCCTTCGGACCTCTTCTCCGGGAGGCCGCCGCCCTCGGGAAGCCTCTCCTCGTGACCGAGAACGGCCTCGCCGACGCCGCCGACTCCCGGCGGCCTTCTTTCCTGCGGGCACACGCCGACGTCCTGGACCGGGCGATCGCCGAGGGGGTGCCCGTGCACGGCTTCTTTCACTGGTCGCTCCTCGACAACTTCGAGTGGCTCGACGGCTTCGGACCCCGGTTCGGCCTCTTTTCCGTCGATCGGGAGACGTTCGAACGGCGGCCCCGCCCCTCGGCCGGCGTCTTTGCCGAGCTCGGGCGGAGGTTCCTCGGGACCGCCGGGCCTGATGCACAGGTTTCTGTGCACATTTAACAAGGCCCGAACAGCCGGTTCACGCCCCTCTTGCGCCCCCGCCCCATCTTTCCGGGCAGGAGGCGAACCGAATGCTGCTGGCCGACTTCCACGTCCACTCCACCTGGTCCGACGGGGCGCTCTCGATCCCGGAGGTGGTGGACCTGTTCGGGAGGTCCGGTCACGACGTCATCGCTCTCACCGACCATGTCGTCAACTCGGATTCCTTTCTCGGTCAGGCCGCCCACCGCCTGAGCCTGAGCGTCACGAGAGAAAACTTCTCCGCTTATCGTGCCGAGATCGAGCGCGAAGCCCGGCGGGCCTGGGACACCTACAAGATGGTCGTTCTCGCGGGATGCGAGCTGACCCGGAATGCCGCGACGGGCGCCCGGTCCGCGCACGCGCTCGCGATCGGCCTCGAGACCTTCGTCTCGGCGGACGGCCCGATGGAGGAGGTCCTTTCCCGCGCGCGCGACGCCGGGGCCGTGACGATCGCCTGCCACCCCAACGAGCAGTCGGACTGGTTCGGGAACACCTTCTACCTCTGGCGCCGGCGCCGGGAGATCGGCGCCCTCGTCCACCGCTGGGAGCTGGCCTGCCGCTGGGATCTCTTCCCGCCGGTGGCCCGGGCCCGGCTTCCCTACGTGGCGAACAGCGACTTTCACAAACCGGAGCACCTCTGGGCCTGGAAGACCCTTCTGTCGTGCGACCGGACACCCCGCGCCATCTTCGACGCTCTCCGCTCGACGGCCGAACTCGGCGCAACGAGACTTCCGGCCCCGCTCTCTCTGCCCCTCCCCACCGACGAGAAGCCCCACCGGGGCTGCGACGTCTTCCCGGGCTTTGCCGTTCCGCAGCCGGTCTGAAAGGAGCCCCGCATGATGGCGACAGCGCTACTGATCCTCGCGGGCGCCGGCGTCGTCCTGACGACCGTGCAGATCCTTCTTGTCGCCCGCCTGAGGAGGAAGAGCCGCCCTTTCGCGCGTCGCGGCCCCGGGAGCGGGACCGATTCCCGGCCGGCCGCTTCTACGGAGGCACCGCGGGTGTCGATCCTCAAGCCGCTCTCGGATCTCGATGACGATCTGGCGGAGAACCTCGCTTCGTTCGCGCGGCTCCGGGGCGTCTCGTACGAGGTGATCCTCGCGGCGGGCCGCCCGGACGACCCCGCGGTTCACGTCGCCCGGGAGGTCATGCGGCGCTTCCCCTCGGCGCCCTTTCGTCTGGTCATCGGCGGCCCGAGCCGGCGCGCGATGACGAACCGGAAGGTGGAGCGCCTCGTCACGGCACGGCGTCTGGCCGCCGGGGAGATCCTGTTCGTCTCCGACTCGAACGTCCGCGTCTCGCCGGACGACGTGGCGTCGACCGTCGCCCTCTTCGACGATCCCGCCGTCGGCTGCGTCTCGAACCTCTTCGTCGGCGAGGGGGCGCGCTCCTTCGGCGCCTCGGTCGACTCGCTCCACCTCCTCACGTTCGTTCTCCCCGGCACGGCGCTCGCGGCGGCCTCGGGCGTCCCCTGCGTCGTCGGAAAGTCGATGGCGCTTTCCCGCCGCGCCCTGACGGCCATCGGCGGCTTCGAAGCTTTCCTCGACGTTCTCGCCGAGGACCAGGCCATCGGCGTGGCCGTCCGCAGCGCCGGCTTTTCCGTCGCCGTCTCGCCGGTGGTCGTGAAGAACGTCGTCGTCTCGCGTCCCCTGCGCGCGGCCCTCGCGCGGCAGGCGCGTTGGAACAAGATCCGCTGGTCCTTTTCGAAGTCGCTCTATGCGGGCGAGTTCCTTCTCAACCCCCTCCCCGTTTCCCTCCTGGCCTGCGCGGCGGCGACGCTCGCCGCACCCGAGCTCCTCCCTTCCTTCGCCGTCGCCGCAGGCCTTCTCTCTTTCGTCCGATTCGCCCAGACGGCCGCGCTCGCCCGGCTGACCGGTGCCCGGCTCCCCCTGGCGCACCTCCTGGCCCTGCCTCTCAAGGACCTTCTGCAGTTCGGCGCCCAGTTCGCTCCCCTCTTCTCGCGTGAGGTCCGGTGGCACGACACCCGCGCCCGGCTCGGGCCCGGCACGGTTCTTCTTCCCTCCCGGCGCGAGGCGGCCTTGGCCGCCTGACGCGGGACCCTCCCGAAAAGAAAGGCCCCCGGGGCACGGCCCCGGGGGCAAGGGAGTGGAGGAAGTCCGGGGTGCGGGAGAGCGATTCCTAGAAGGCGGCCTGGGCGGCCAGCAGGATCTCGTTGTAGGACTGGTTGGAGACGCCGTTCACCTTCCGGCCGTCCTGGTGGACGTTGTACCACTCGAGCTTGATGTTCAGGTTCTTCCAGAGCGGGAGCCAGTGGAAGCCGCCCGTGTACATCCTGTTCGTGTTGCCGTCGACGTCCTTGTTGTTGTTGAGCACGTCGTACCGGAAGCCGACCTGGAAGTGGTCGCCGAAGATGTAGAGCGCCGACGCATACATCCCCCAGCGATTGAGCTTCGTTCCGTTCGCCTGATCGTCCTCGGCGCTCAGGTACTCGGCCTCGAGCCAGAGCTTGGAGCCCGGGACGTCGTAACCGCCGTACTTGACGTGGCCAGCCCAGACCCACCGGCCGAGGTGGGCGGTGTTGCCGCCGGTCTGGCCCGTCCCGCCCGAGGTCCCGATGATGAGCCCCTTCATCGGCTTCACGTCGAGACGGCCGGTGTAGAGGACCGTGTCGTTCGTGTCGCTGGTCACGTTGGCGTTCCCGACTACGCCGTTCGTGACGGCCGACCAGAGCGTGACGTACTCGCCGAAGTCGCCCTTGTAGAAGAATCCCGTCTGGCGGATGTC
>DATIWM010000121.1:0-15560 GCA_035519355.1 Thermoanaerobaculia bacterium
TGCCGGGCTCGACCCCGCCACCGCGACCCTCGTCGAAGCCCACGGGACGAGCACGAAGGTCGGGGACGTCGTCGAGGTCGAGAGCCTCGCCGCGGTCTTCGGCGGCGCCCCGAAGAGCTCGATCGCCCTCGGCTCGGCCAAGAGCAACGTCGGCCACCTGAAGGCCGGCGCGGGGGCCGCCGGGCTCCTCAAGGCCGTCTGGTCGCTCCACCACAAGCTCCTTCCGCCGACGCTCAACGCGGAGAAGCCGAATCCGAGCATCGACTGGGGGCGGACGCCTTTCTTCCCGTGCCACGACCTGCGCGAGTGGAAGTCGTCCAACGGGACGCCGCGGCGCTGCGGGGTCTCGGCCTACGGCTTCGGCGGCACGAACTTCCACCTCGTCCTCGAGGAACACGTTCCGGGGATGCTGACGGCTCGAAAGCGCGAGCAGGTGGCCGTGCCGGCTCCGCCGCCGGCCGCACCGGTCGCCGTCGCGTCCGCTCCGTCCGCGGCGGCGAAACCTCCTCTCCGCGGCGTCGCCGCCCTCGGCGCCGCCACGCCCGCGGCTCTCCTGGGCGAGCTCGACGCTCTCGTCGCCCGGGTCCGGGAGGGCTTCGTCCCCCCCGCCGCAGCCCCCGGGCCCGGCGTCCTCGCCGCGGTGGAGCGCCTCGTCGTCGACTTCGGCACGCCCGGGGAGCTCCTCGAGAAGCTCGGCAAGGCGAAGAAGGCGCTCGAGGCGGGGACATCGAAGGGGATCGAGGCGCTCGCCTCGCAGGGAATCTTCCGCGGCAGCGGTCCGGCGGCCGGAAAGATCGCCTTCCTCTTCCCCGGGCAGGGAAGCCAGTACGTGAACATGGGGCGCGAGCTCGCGGCGCACCTCCCCGAGGCCGCCGCCGTCTTCGCCGAGGCCGACCGCGTTATGGCGCCGATCCTCGGCCGGACGCTGACCTCTCTCGTCTTCGTCGACGCAAAGGACGACGGCGCCCTGAAGCAGGCCGAAGAGGCTCTCAAGCAGACGGCCATCACGCAGCCGGCGATGCTGACGACCGACATCGCCGTCTACGAGGCGCTCAAGGCCCGGGGCTTCTTCCCGGATCTCGTCATGGGGCACTCGCTGGGCGAGTACGGCGCCCTCGTCGCCGCCGAGGTGATGCCCTTCGCCGACGCCCTCGAGGCGGCCGCCGCCCGCGGCCGCGAGATGGAGCACGTCTCCCTCGCCGACAACGGCCAGATGGCGGCCATCATGGCGCCCGTCGAGGCGGTCGAGGAGGTCCTCCGGACCCTCGACGGCTACGTCGTCACGGCCAACATCAACAGCCGGGCGCAATGCGTCATCGGCGGGGCGTCGCCCGCCGTCGAGGCGGCCGTGAGGGCGCTCCAGAAGGTCGGCCACCACGCCATCCGCCTCCCGGTCAGCCACGCCTTCCACACCGAGATCGTGGCCCCGGCGAGCGGCCCGCTCCGGAAGGTCCTCGACCGGCTCCGCGTAACGCCACCGAAGCGGAAGCTCGTGGCGAACGTCACGGGCGGCCTCTACCCGGAGACGGTCGACGGCATCAAGGAGATCCTCGAGCGGCAGATCGCCTCGCCCGTCCAGTGGGTCAAGGGACTCGAAACGCTCTGGGCCGAAGGGGCCCGTACGTTCGTCGAGGTCGGGCCGAAGCGCGCACTCAAGGGCTTCGTGGACGACGTCCTTGCGGGACGCGAGGGGCTCGTCTCGCTCTTCACGAACGCGCCGAAGCCCGGCGACGTCGCCGCGCTGAACCACGCCCTCTGCGGCCTCTGGGCCGCCGGGCACGGCGCCCCCGCCGCCGCTTCCGCCGCCGTGATCTCCACGACCGTCGCACCGGTCCTCGCTCCCTCCCCCGCCGCCGCGGGGTCCTCGCCGGTCGAGGAGCTGAGGACGCTCCTGACGCAGGCGCTCCGTCAGCTCGCCCCCGCCGCGCGCGGGGCCACCGACCGGAACGAGATCCCCGCCGGATCGATCGTCATCAGCGGAACCGGTCTCGGGCTCCCCGGCGCCGAGAAGCGGGTGATGGACCCGGCCAACGCCGAGCGGATCCTCCGGGGCGAGCAGTTCGTCGACCTCCTCCCCGAGCGGTTCCGCAAGGCGATGCGCGACAAGCGCGTGACCCGCGTCGTCAAGGGCGAGGACGGGAGCGGCCACTTCCAGACGATCGAGAGCACCGCGGACGTCATCAAGCTGGCGGCGCGCCCCGGCCCCTTCGACGTCGCGCAGGAGTACGGCCTCCCGGAAAAGCTCGTGGAGGCGCTCGACTCGACGTCGCAGCTCGCCATCGCCGCCGGCCTCGACGCTCTCCGCGAAGCGGGAATTCCGCTCGTCCTGACCTGGAAGAAGACGACGACCGGCAAGTACCTCCCCGACCGGTGGCTCCTCCCGGAGGCGCTCCGCGACGAGACGGGCGTCGTCTTCGCGAGCGCGTTTCCGGGCCTCGACCGGTTCGCCGGCGAGATGGAGCGCTTTTTCGCCGACGAGGCGCGCCGGAAAGAGAAGGCGACGCTCGAGGAGCTCTTGGGCGTCTCGGAGGGCGCCGCCGCGGCCGAGATCCGCCGGCGGATCGGCGTCCTCGACGACGAGATCGCCCGGAACCCCTACGTCTTCGACCGGCGCTTCCTCTTCCGGGTCCTCTCCATGGGGCACAGCCAGTTCGCCGAGTACGTCGGCGCGCGCGGCCCCAACACGCAGGTCAACTCCGCCTGCGCCTCGACGGCCCAGGCGATCGCCCTGGCCGAGGACTGGATCCGCTCGGGGCGCTGCCGCCGCGTCCTCGTCCTCGGCGCCGACAACGTCACGGGAGACTCCCTCCTCCCCTGGATCGGCGCCGGCTTCCTCGCCTCGGGCGCCGCGGCGACCGACGACAAGGTCGAGGAAGCCGCCCTCCCCTTCGACCGCCGCCGCCACGGGACGCTCATCGGCATGGGGGCCTGCGCCCTCGTCGTCGAGGCGCAGGACACCGTGGAGGAGCGCGGAATGAGGGGACTCGCCGAGCTCCTCTCGACCGAGACGCGCAACAGCGCCTTCCACGGGACGCGGCTCGACGTGGATCACATCTCGCAGGTTATGGAGAGCCTCGTCTCCTCGGCGGAGCGCCGATTCGGCGTCGACCGGCGCGAGATGGCGCGGCAGACCGTCTTCATGTCCCACGAGACCTTCACGCCGGCGCGCGGCGGAAGCGCCGCGGCCGAGGTCGTCGCCCTCCGCCACGTCTTCGGGCCGGCCGCGAGCGACATCGTCGTGGCGAACACGAAGGGGTTCACCGGCCACCCGATGGGTGTCGGAATCGAGGACGTCATCGCCGTGAAGATCCTCGAGCACGGCATCGTCCCCCCCGTCCCGAACTTCCGCGAGGTCGACCCGGACCTCGGTCCGCTCAACCTCTCGCGCGGCGGCCGGTACGACGTGACGTACGCCATCCACCTCGCCGCGGGATTCGGCTCGCAGATCTCCCTGACCCTCACGCGGCGCGTCCCCGGACCGCTCGACCGCGTGGACGACAAGGCGCTCTACCGCCGCTGGCTGGCCGACGTCTCGGGCGACGACGCGGCCGAGCTGGAGGTCGTGAAGCGGAATCTCCGCGTCGTCTCGACAGGAGCCCCGGCGCGGCCGCCCGCTTCCGCCCGCTGGGTCTGGGGAACGGCCCCCGTCCGCCGCGCCCCGGCGCCCGCGGCGCCGACGGGAGGAATCTCTGCACCGGCGCCTGTGGCGCCGGTGAGGGAGACCGTACGAGCCGCGGCGCCGCCGTCGCCCGGCCCGGCTCCGGCGCCCGCTCCCCTTCCCGTCGAAGAAAAGGCCCCGGTCGCCCCGGCGCCGGCGCCACCGGCGTCGGACGATGTCGTCACGAAAGTCCTCGCCATCGTGGCCGAGAAGACCGGCTATCCCCCGGAGATGCTCGAGCTGGACCTCGACCTCGAGGCCGACCTCGGCGTCGACACCGTCAAGCAGGCCGAGACCTTCGCCGCGGTCCGGTCTACATGGGAGATCCCGCGCCAGGAGAACCTCAAGCTCCGCGACTTCCCGACGCTCCGCCACGTCGTGAAGTTCGTCTACGACAGCCGCCCCGATCTGGCGCCTGCGCCTGCCGCGGAAGCCCCAGCCGCGAACGCCGCAAGCTCTGCTCCGGCCCCGGCCCCCTCTCTCCCCCTTGAAGAAAAGGTGCTGGTGGCCCCTGCGCAAGCCACACCCGGAACGGACGAGGTCGTCACGAAGGTCCTCGCCATCGTCGCCGAGAAGACCGGCTATCCCCCGGAGATGCTCGAGCTGGACCTCGACCTCGAGGCCGACCTCGGCGTCGACACCGTCAAGCAGGCCGAGACGTTCGCCGCGGTCCGGGCCACCTGGGACATCCCGCGCGAAGAGAACCTCAAGCTCCGTGACTTCCCGACGCTCCGGCACGTCGTCCAGTTCGTCCTGGACCGGAAGCCCCTGCTGGCCGGCGCCGCCGCGCCGATGGTGAAGGAGACGGTCGCTTCCCCTTTTGAGCCGGCGCCCGCCGCGGCCCCGGTCCCGAGGCCCGAGCCCTCGCGCCTCGAGGACGCCGACCGCGTGCCGCGGCGGGTCCCCGTCCCGTCTCTCCGGCCGCCGTTCGATCTGATGAAGCCGACCGGCGTGACGCTCGGCGCGGGGATCCGCGTCGTGGTGGCGCCGGACGAAGGGGACGTCGCCGCCGCGCTTTCGACGCGGCTCGCCGACCGGGGCGTCTCGGTCCTCACGCTCGTCGACGGTCCGCCGGCGGCGCTCGACGCGCAGATTCGGACCTGGCTCTCGGACGGGCCGATCCAGGGCGTCTATTGGCTCACCGCACTCGATATCGAGCCTCCGCTCCTGACGCTCGATCTGGCGGGATTCCGCGAGGCGAACCGCCGGCGCACCAAGAGCCTCTATGCGGCGATGCGCGTCCTGTACGAGTCCGTCGCGCCACCCGGTACGTTTCTCGTCTCGGCGACACGGATGGGCGGCCTTCTCGGCCAGGGGGCCGCGCCGGCCGCCTCTCCGCTCGGCGGCGCCGTCGCCGGCTTCACGAAGGCGTACAAGCGCGAGCGTCCCGAGGCGCTCGTGAAGGTCGTCGACTTCGAGCCGGGCGAGAGCGCCGCGGCGGCCTCGGAGACGCTCCTCTCGGAGACGCTTCTCGATCCCGGCATCGTCGAGGCCGGACGGAAAGACGGCCTCCGCTGGACGATCGGCCTCGAGGAGCGCCCCGCGCGGGACGGTTCGCCGGGCCTCGCGCTCGGGAAGGAGTCGGTTTTCGTCGTCACAGGCTCGGCCGGAGGCATCACGAGCGCCATCGTGGCGGATCTCGCCGCCGCGAGCGGCGGGACGTTCTGGCTCCTGGATCTCGTCTCCGAGCCGCGGCGGGACGACCCGAAGATCGCCCTCTTCCGGATCGACCGGGAGAAGCTGAAGACGGCGCTCATCGCGGAGGCGAAGGCGCGCGGCGAGAAGCCGACGCCCGTCCTCATCGACCGGGCGCTCCTCGACGTCGAGCGGTCGGACGCCGCCCTCAGGGCCGTCGAGTCGGTCGAAGCCACCGGCGGAACGGCCGTCTGGCGGAGCGCCAACCTTCTCGACGGCGCCGCGCTGTCGGCCGTCGTCTCCGAGATCCGCGCCCGCCACGGCCGGATCGACGTTCTCGTCCACGCCGGCGGGGTCGAGATCTCGCGCAAGCTCTCCGAGAAGGAGCCGGGCGAGTTCGACCTCGTCTTCGACATCAAGGCCGACGGCTTCTTCTCTCTCTTGAAGGCCGCCGAGGGAATGCCGCTCGGGGCGACCGTCGTCTTCAGCTCCGTCGCGGGACGCTTCGGCAACAACGGCCAGACCGATTACAGCGCGGCCAACGCGCTCCTCGGCTCGATCTCCTCGTGGCTGCGCGCCCACCGCCCCGAAACGCGCGCGATCGCCGTCGACTGGACGGCCTGGGGCGGCCTCGGGATGGCGACGCGCGGCTCGATCCCGAAGATCATGGAGGCGGCCGGGATCGACATGCTCTCCCCCGAGGCCGGGATCCCGACCGTCCGGCGCGAGCTGGTCTCGTCCGGTTTCTCGGGCGAGATCGTCGTGGCCGGCCGCCTCGGCATCCTCGGCGCCGAGTGGGACGCCACCGGCGGCCTCGACACCCAGAAGGCGAACGCCCTCCTCGCGGCGCGCGAGCGCCCCCTCGTCACGCTCGGAACGGTGACGGCCGCGACGCTCACCGGCGGCCTCCTCGCCGAGACGGCGCTCGACCCGAAGGCGCAGCCCTTTCTCTTCGACCACGCTCTGGACGGGACGCCGCTCCTCCCGGGGGCGATGGGGACCGAGACGTTCGCCGAGGCGGCGAGCTTCCTCTGCCCCGGCTACGCCGTGGACGCCGTGGAGGACGAGGAGTTCGTCCGTCCGTTCAAGTACTTCCGGACGCAGCCCTCGACGTTCCACCTCGCGGCCACGGCGGCGCCCGCCGGAGACAGCGACCTCCTCGTCTCCGCGACGCTCTCCTCGGTCACGCAGCCGAAGAAAGAGCTCGCTCCCGTCGTCCGGCTCCATTTCCGGGCGAAGGTCCGGATGACGAAGAGGATCCGGACGATGCCGCAGGCCCCCCTGAAGCTCCCGTCGCGGAAGAAGCCCCTCCCCGTCGGCCGCGAGGCGATCTACCGCGTCTATTTCCACGGCCCGGCGTACCGCGTTCTCGACGGCGTCAAGGTCGATGGCGACACGGCATGGGGCCTCCTCGCACGAAACCTTCCGCCGAACACCGAGCCGCCGGACGCGGCCTCGCTCGTCGCACCGCGCCTCGTCGAGCTCTGCTTCCAGACGGCCGGCCTCTGGGAGGTCTCCGTGAAGGAGCGGCTCGCCCTTCCGGCCGGCGTCGCCTCCGTCCGTGTCTATCGCGGGGAGGAGGACGCGGGCGACGCTCCTCTCTGGGCCGTCGCGAGGGCCCGTGACGCCGGCGAATCGTTCGACGTCCGCGTCGTCGACGAACAGGGGAACGTCTTCGTCGAGCTTCTCGGCTACCGGACCGTGGCGCTCGAAGGCCGGGTCGCGCTGTGACGATCTCCTGGACGCTTCTCTCGGAGCTGCCGCCCGGGGCGGCGTCCCATCCCGCGGCCTGGCTGGGGCCCACAGAGCGGCGGCGGCTGGGGAGTTTCCGCGTCGAGAAACGTCGCGGCGACTGGCTGCGGGGGCGCCTGGCCGCCAAGTGTCTCGTCGCCCGGGTCCTCGGCGAGACCGGCCACGCCGAGCCGGCGCCCGACGCTCTCGAAATCGTGGCCGAGCCCTCCGGCGCGCCCGTCGTCCGCCTCGCCGGCGGAAAGGCTCTCCCCGTCGGCGTCTCGATCAGCCATTCCGCCGGGACGGCCTTCTGCGCCGCGTGGCCCGACGGCGGCGGGAAGCTCCGGGTCGGCGTCGACCTCGAGCAGATCGCCCCCCGCTCGCCCGGCCTCGTCCGGGATTTCTTCCGCGCCGAGGAAGCCGCCGCGTGGGGTGCCCTGTCCGAAGTCGCGCGCGCTCCCTTCGCCACGGCGGTCTGGAGCACGAAGGAATCGGTCCTGAAGGCGCTACGCATCGGCCTCAGGGCCGACACCCGAAGCGTCGGGATTCTCCTGTCGAACTGCAGCGCGTCGCCGGCGGAAGGTCTTCCACGCCCCGAGGGAGGCGGGTGGAAAGGGTTCGCCGCCTCGCTCGACCCGGCGCTTGGAGGAGGCGGCCAACCGCTCGCCGGGTACTGGCGCGAGGAGAACGGCTTCGTCCTGACGGTGGCGGTGACACGGGCCGCCTGAACGCGGAGGCCGCCGCGATCCTTCCGCTATCCTGCCGCCGCATGCGGCGGCTCGCCCTTCTGTTCCTCGCCACCGCCCTTTCGGGAGGTCCGCTCCGCGGCCAGGAGCCCTTTCCGGACGACGAGCCGCCGGACACCGGGCGGACTCCGGCGCCCGCCGACGCCCTACGCCCCAAGGCCGCCGACCCGTCTTCCACCCTCCGGGTCGTGACCCGGTCGGAGATCGAGCACTCCCCCTTTCGCTCCCTGCCGGAGATTCTCCAGTGGGTCCTCGGAGTCGACGTCCGCCGCCGCGGCGTCGAGGGGGTCCAGGCGGACGTCGGGATTCGCGGGGCCGACCACAACAGCACGCTGATCCTCGTGGACGGCGAGCCGATGCTCGACCCCCAGTCCAACCACCACGCCGCGAGCCTCGACGTCCCCTACGACGCCATCGAGCGGATCGAGGTCCTCTCCGGTCCCGCCGCGACGGCCTGGGGGGCGGGCGCCGTCGGCGGGGTCGTCAACGTCGTCACGCGCGGGGCGAACCTCCGGAGAGCCCGCTTCCAGTTCGAAGGACGGTTCGTTCACGGCACGGACTCCCTGAATGCGGGGGGGATCCGCGCTGCCTCGAAGATCGGCGACAGCTTCGCCCTCGCCGCCGACTGGGCCCGCCTCGAGTCGTCCGGATTCCAGAGCGACACGGAGTTCGCCGAGGACTTCGTCCGCGGCTCGGCCCGGTGGGAGACGGCCGCGGGTCCGCTGTCGGCGTCGTTCGGGTACGGGCGCCGTCGCTTCGGGGCGTGGGACTTCTACGGCACGGCGCATCCGGACCAGCAGGAGACCACCCAGATCCGGACCGCCGGCGTCTCGGCCGAGCTGACCTTCGAGGGGTGGACCCTCGCCCCCTCCCTCTTCTGGCGAGCGTTCCACGACGACTACGTCCTCGACCGGACGAACCCGTCCCTCTACGAGAACCTGACCGACACGACGACGCTCGGCGGCCGCCTCTCCGCGCGTCGAAGCCTGGCGGGCGGAACCGTCGTCCTCGCCGCCGAGGCCGCCGGCCAGTCGATCTCGTCCTCCGGCCTGGGCGAGCATTCCCGGAGCCTCGGAGCGCTCCTCGTCGAATACAGCCGGCCTTTCGACACCGCCGCGCCCGGCCGCGCCGGATTCAGGGCCGGCCTTCGCGCCGACGACTACTCGGACTTCGGTTCTCACCTCTCGCCCTGGGGCGGCGTCTGGTTCGCTCCGTCGGACGCCGTCCGGCTGCGGGCCTCGGCGGGGACGGCCTTCCGCGTGCCGACCTGGTCCGAGCTGTATTACCGCGATCCCCAGAACGTCGGGAACCCGTCGCTCCTTCCCGAGAAGGCGGTGAACGTCGAGGCCGGCCTCACGGTCGCGCGCGGCCCCTTCAGCTTCGACGCCGCCGGCTTCTGGCGGCACGGCACCGGCCTCATCGACTTCGTCCGGTCGTCGTCACTCGAGCCGTGGGTCGCCCGGAACATCCGGACGGCGGACACGTGGGGGATCGAGGCGGCCCTTCAGTGGCAGGGGAAGAAGGACGCGCTGTTGTCCCACGTCGTCCTGCAGGCCGCGTATCTCTTCGTCGATCTCGCGGAGCTCTCGGCGGAAGCGGGCGCCACGCAGGGGAAGTACGTTCTCGACCCGCTCCATGTGAAGTGGGACCTGATCGCCGGCGGATTCCTCCCGCTCGAGATCGCCGCCCTGACCCGCGTTTCGTATTTCGCCCGCCCGTCGTACGCCGGAGGCGTCTGGCTCTGGGACCTCCGGCTCGCGCGGGACCTCCTCCAGGGGGAGATCCTCGAGGTCTACGTCGAGGGCCAGAACCTCGGCGACGCCCATTACCAGGAGGCCCTCGATGTGCCCCTTCCGGGCCGGACGCTCCTTCTGGGCCTCCGGCTCACCTGGTGAGGACCGAAGCGGACGCTGCGCCGCAGGGGAAGGGCGCCGCGTGGTAAACAGAGCTCGATGAGAACGCACCGCCTCGCCGCCCTCCTGGCTCTTTCTCTCGCCCTTCCAGCCGCCGGCCGGCCGCAGAGCGCGGCGGCTGGCGCCCAGGCGCCCGAACCGGGCGCGGCCGACCGGATCCGGGCGGACGTGACGTACCTCGCCTCGCCCCCCCTGAAGGGGCGGCGCGCCGGGACGCCCGAGGGGGAGATCGCCGCGGAATGGGTCGCCGCGCAGTTCGCGGCCATCGGGCTCGCCCCCGCCGGCGTGAACGGCACCCCCTTCCAGACGTTCGACTTCATCGACGGCGTGGACCTCGGCCCGAAGAACGCCCTCGCCACGGGCGACGGCGCCTCGATGAAGAGCTGGGCCCTCGACGCCGACTTCCGCCCCCTCGCCTTCTCCGCGGCCGGATCCGTCCGCGGCGAGGTCGTCTTCGCCGGCTATGGAATAACCGCCCCAGACCTCTCCTGGGACGACTACGACGGGCTCGACGTCAGGGGCAAGATCGTCCTCGTTCTCAGGTACTCGCCGGACGGCGAGGACGAGAAGTCCCCTTTCTCCCCGTTCACCGCCCTCCGTTTCAAGGCGAGCCTCGCCAAGGAGAAGGGGGCGAAGGCCCTCCTCGTCGCCACCGGTCCCCTGACGAAGGACGTGGCCGACGATCTCGTCGCGATGCGGACCGATTCGGCCTTCTCCGACGCCGGCCTCGTCGTCTTCTCCGTGAAGCGTCCGGTCGCCGAGACGCTCTTTTCGGGGAGCGGGAAATCGCTCGAGGAGGCGCAGAAGGCGATCGACGGAGCGAAGAAGCCCGCTTCCTTCGCCCTCTCCGCCTCGACGGCCTCCCTCGTCGCCGACGTGACCCCGCGGCGCGTGAAGGCGCGGAACGTCCTCGGGATGCTGACGAACCCGAACGGGCTGAAGAAGGGAGAGGTCCTCGTCGTCGGCGCCCACTGGGACCACCTCGGGCTCGGCGGCGGGAGCTCCCTCGACCGGAGCGGGCAGCCGCGCATCCACCCCGGCGCCGACGACAACGCCTCGGGCACGGCCGCGATGCTCGAGCTGGCCCGGATCTTCGCCGCGAGGAGGGCCTCGCTTTCGCGGTCGATCCTCTTCCTCTCCTTCGGCGCCGAGGAGGAGGGGACGCTCGGGGCTCTCCACTTCACGAAGAACCCGACGGTGCCGCTCGACACCGTCGTCGCGATGGTCAACATCGACATGATCGGCCGCCTCCGCGACGGGAAGCTCAACGTCCAGGGGGTCGGCACCTCGCCGGCCTGGAAGGGGCTGATCGAGAAGGCGAACGCCGGGCCGAGGCTGACGTTCAACCTCCAGCAGGGGGGCTACGGGCCGTCGGATCACTCCCCCTTCTACGCCGCGAGAATGCCCGTCCTCTTCGTCTACACCGGCGCGCACGCCGACTACCACACGCCGGAGGACACGGCCGACAAGATCGACGCCGCCGGCATCGTCCGCGTCGTCTCGTTCCTGACCCCCATCGTGGAGGAGGTCGTGAACGCGCCCGAACGAATCGCCTTCGTCGCGGTCAAGGACGAGACGCCCCCCACCTCGTCGCGCAGCTTTCGCGTCTGGGTCGGCGGCATTCCGGACATGTCCGAGGAGGCCGCGGGGGTCCGCTTCACCGGCGTGACGCCGGGCTCTCCCGCCGAGAAGGCCGGGATCCGGGCCGGAGACGTCCTCGTGAAGTTCGGAGAGAAGGAGATCCGCAACATCTACGACTACACGTACGCGCTCCAGGGGCGGAAGCCCGGCGAGAAGGTGACGCTGATCGTGAAACGGACGGAAGACGGGAAGGCCGCGGACGTGCCGGTCGAATTGACGCTGGGCTCCCGCCCCGACGCGGCCCGGTGAACCGGCCCGGCCGCCTTTGATCTAATGGTCCGCGATGTCAGACGGTGCGCGGCGAACCGCGGACGATCTCCAGGTCCCGGTCGATCTTCAGCTTCTGACGGCGGACGAATGCGCGGCGGTCCGGGAGAGCGTCCTGGCCCTCCGGGAGCACTGGACTTCGTGGATCCCCGGCGTACCGTTCTTCACGGTCGGCGCGGCGAGCTACAAGGACGCGGCGACGGCGGGCTTCGAGGCCTACCGCGACAAGGCGCGCGCCTTGAACCCGGTCCTCGCCGCACGGTTCGGCTGGCTCTACGAGCGGCTCCGCGCCGCCCTGACCTCGGAATTCGGGCGGGATTTCTTCCATGACCCGGACCTCGCGCTCCCCGGCTTCCACGTCTTCGGCTTCCATGACGCCTTCACGCGACCGGGAGCGGCCGCGCACGTCGACCTGCAGTTCAAGGATCTCGACTGGAGCCGCTGGCCGGCCGTCGACCGGGACGACCAGATCTCCGTCACGCTCGCGATCCGGCTGCCGGCGCGGGGCGGCGGGCTCCAGCTCTGGCCCGTCACCTATGCGGAGATCCGCGGGATGAAGGCCGCGGAGCTCCAGCGGATCCTCGAAGACGTGCCGGCCTTTCACGCCTACCGCGAGGGAGGCCTCGTCGTCCACTCCGGATACCAGCTCCACCAGATCGCCCCGGCGGACGGCATGCAGCCGGAGGACGAGCGGATCACGCTGCAGGCCCACGCGATCTCGGCGGGCGGGGGCTACCTTCTCTACTGGTAGGACGCCCCCGGTTCAGACGCCCCCGAGGTCGATCAGCTGGATGCCGGCCTTCTCGGCGTAGTCGTGGATCCGTTTCTCGCGGTAGAACTCCCCGAAGTAGATCGCCACGAGCCCCGCGTTCGCGATCAGCTTGAAGCAGTTCCAGCAGGGCGACGCCGTCGTGTAGATCTCGCCCCCCTCGATCCGGACGCCGTTCATCGCCGCCTGCAGGAGGGCGTTGGCCTCGGCGTGGACCGTCGCCGTGCAGTGGCCGTCCTCCATGAGACAGCCCACCTCGTCGCAGTGCGGCAGCCCCCGGAGAGAGCCGTTGTAGCCCGTGGAGAGGATCCGCTTGTCGCGGACGACGACCGCCCCGACGTGCTTGCGGGGGCAGGTGGCCCGCTGAGCCACCTCGCGGGCGATGTTCATGAAGTACCGGTGCCAGTCGACGCGCGTCATGGGGCGGGATTATGCGACGGGGGGCTCTCCCGGCGACTCGTCCCGACGGGGCGCGGTTCCCCCGTCCCGGAGGGCGGGCAACCGGCGTCCGAGTAGCAACGCCCCCGCCAGGCAGACGGCTCCTCCCGCCGCGACGGTCGTCGGGGCGCCGATGCGCTCCGCGAGGGCTCCGGCCAGGAGGGATCCGAACGGCGCCATTCCCAGGAACATCATCGAGTAGACCGACATCACGCGGCCCCGCAGTTTGTCCGGGACCATGGTCTGGACGAGCGTGTTCGAGGAGGCCATCTGCACGATCATCGTGAATCCGGCCGGAACGAGGAAGGCGATCGACAGCCAGAGCGTCCGGGAGAAGGAGAAGAGGATCAGGCTGGCGCCGAAGCCCGCGGCGGCGAAGGCGATCCAGAGCCCCAGGCCCCGGATCTCCCGGCGCGAGGCGAGGAGGAGCGCGCCCGCCAGCGCGCCGCATCCGGAAGCGGCCATCAGGAACCCGAGGGATCCCGCCCCGCCGTGGAGGATCCGGTCGGCGAAGACCGGCATCAGCACGCTGTACGGCATCCCGGTCAGGCTGACGATTCCCAGCAGAAGGAGGAGCGCGCGGATCGGAACGTTGTTCCACGCGAAGCGGAATCCCTCCGCGATCTGCGCCATCGTCGAGAGGTTCTGCCGCTGCGGCACGTGGGCCGGAACGTCCATCAGCACGAGGCCCACGATGACCGCGAGGAAGCTGACGGCGTTCGCGGCGAAGCACCATCCCTCCCCGACGGCGGACAGGACGACCCCGGCCACGGCCGGTCCGACGATCCTCGCCCCGTTGAACATCGACGAGTTCAGCGCGATCGCGTTGGGCAGATCCTGCTCGCCGACGAGGCCCGGGACGAAGGCCTGCCGCGTCGGAACGTCCACCGCGTTCACGATCCCGAGCGTCACGGCCGTGCCGACGACGTGCCAGACGGTGACGGCCCCGAGAAGCGTCAGGAGCGCGAGGGCGAGCGCCGCACACAGGGAGGCCGTCTGCGTCGCGATCAGGATGCGTCGCCGGTCGGCCCGATCCGCGATCGCGCCGCCGAACGGCGAGAGAAGGAAGATCGGGATCAGCCCGGCGAAGCCGACCAGCCCGAGGAGCGCCTCGGAGCCCGTCAGGCGATAGACGAGCCACGACTGGGCCACGTTCTGCATCCAGGTCCCGATCAGGGAGATCAGCTGGCCCCCGAAGAAGAGCCGGTAGTTCCGGTGGCGCAGGGACCGGAGCGCGTGGTGAACCCGCGGTGGCGCCGGGACGGACGGATCGGCCGGAGGCATCACCCGGCAAGGCTAGCGCGGACCCCGCCCGGGACGGAGGGGCCCGTTTCGGACATACTCCCGCCGCCCGGATGGGCCCTGATGAAGCACCTCGGACGAACGAACGAGCCACCGACCGAGAAGGGACCCCGATCGTGACCGGGCGCCGCGTCGTCGTCACCGGCCTCGGCGCCGTCTCGTCGCTCGGAAACGACGTGAAGACGACCTGGGAGGGGCTCGTGGCCGGGCGGAGCGGGATCGGCCCGATCACGCTCTTCGACGCCTCGGCCTTCCGGACGAACCTCGCGGCCGAGGTGAAGTCGCTTCCCGACCCCGGCGTCCCGGCATCGCTCCGGCGGCGCCTCTCGCGGACGGACGTCATCGGCCTCGCGGCCGCGGCGGAAGCTCTCGCGGATTCGGGGCTCGACCTTTCGCGCGAGGACCCCGGGCGGATCGGCGTCGTCCTGGGGGCCGGCGTCTCCGGGCTTCTCGACAGCGAGTCGTACTTCCGGACGCTTCTGGCCGAAGGCCCCCGGGCCGCCCGGCCGACGATGGTCCTGAACCACCCGCCCGACCAGACGACGGACCGGATCGCCGAGCGCTGGGGACTCATCGGCCCGCGCTCCACGATCACGACCGCCTGCTCCTCCTCGGCCACCTCGCTCGGCTACGCGGCCGACCTGATCCGCGCCGGATTCTGCGACGTCGTCGTCGCCGGCGGAGCCGACACGCTGGCCCGCCTGACGCACGGCGGCTTCAATGCCCTCCGCGCGACGGACCCCGATCCGTGCCGCCCCTTCGACCGGGATCGGAAGGGGATGACCGTCGGCGAAGCGGCGGGGATACTGATTCTCGAAGAGGAAGAACGGGCCCGACGTCGACGTGCGCGGGTTCGCGCGCGCTTTCTCGGCTACGGCGTCACCTCCGACGCCCACCACATGACGCAGCCCGAGCCGAGCGGCGAAGCGGGGGCGCGGACGATCCGCGCTTGCCTCCTCGACGCGGGACTGAACCCGTCGGACGTCGACTACGTGAACGCGCACGCCACCGCCACGCCGCAGAACGACCCGGCCGAGACGGCGGCGCTCAAGCGCGCTCTCGGGGTCCGGGCGAGGGAGATCCCGGTCTCGGCGGTCAAGTCGATGCTCGGGCACTGTCTCTGCTCGGCCGGGGCGATCGAGGCGGTGGCCACCGTCCTCACGGTCGAGACGGGTTTCGTCCCGCCCACGATCCGCTACGAGCACCCCGACCCCGAATGCGACCTCGACGTCGTCCCCAACGTCGCGCGGAGGCTCCGCGTCCGCGCGGCCCTCTCCACCTCCTTCGCCTTCGGCGGCAACTCCACCGTGGTGGCGTTCGGATCGGCATGAAGGGCGTCGTCGTCACCGGGGCGTCGGCGGTCACGCCGCTGGGGCGGGACCTGGCCGCCACGCGCGCGGCGCTGGCCGCGGGACGGAGCGGGGTGGCTCCGGTCGACGCGGAGCCCCTCTCCGCCGGCC
>DATIWM010000122.1:0-30076 GCA_035519355.1 Thermoanaerobaculia bacterium
TGAATCCGGGCCTTCTCGGGACCGACGAGGACTTCCGACGGACCTTCGCGCTGCCGATCGAGCGGCAGCGCGACGCCGGGGCGACCGACCGGCTCCGCCGGCTGACGGCCCCCTTCCTCCTCCGCCGCGCGAAGACCGACCCGGGCGTCATCGCGGACCTTCCCGAGAAGATCGAGACGAAGGAGTTCGTCGGCCTGACGCGCGAGCAGGCCGCCCTCTACCGCGCGACGACGCGGACGCTCCTTTCGGGGATCGGCGCCGCGCGGGGCCGGAGCCGTCGGGCCCGCGTCCTCCTGCTCCTGCTCCGTCTCAAGCAGATCTGCGACCACCCGGCGCTTCTCGTCCCGGGCGAGGAGCGGCTCGGCGCCCGCTCGGCGAAGCTCGCCCGACTCCTGTCGCTGCTCGAGGAGACGAACGCCGAGCGGCGGCCCGCTCTCGTCTTCACGCAGTTCGCCGAGATGGGGAAGCTCCTCGTCCGGTCCGTCGAAGAACACTTCGGGACCGAGGTCCTCTTCCTCCACGGCGGCGTGCCCCGCCGCGCCCGCGCCTACATGGTCCGCCGCTTCCAGGAGGAGGACGACGCCCCGCTCGTCTTCGTCGTTTCGCTCCGGGCCGGCGGCAGCGGCCTGAACCTGACGCGCGCCTCGCACGTCTTTCACTTCGACCGGTGGTGGAACCCCGCCGTCGAGGAGCAGGCGACCGACCGGGCCTTCCGGATCGGGCAGACCCGGAACGTCCAGGTCCACAAGTTCGTCTGCCGCGGCACCCTCGAGGAGAAGATCGACCGGCTCCTCGACGAGAAGCGGCACCTCGCCCGGACGATCGTCGGCTCGGGCGAGACGTGGCTGGCGGCCATGTCCGACGCCGAGATCGCCGAACTCGTCGCCCTCTCCCGCGAGGCCGTGGAGATGGAGGCCGACCGATGACGGCGAGGCGCCGCGCCCTGATGGCGCTTCTGCCCGGATACCGCGAGCGATGGATCGCCGCCCTCCGCGGGTTCGGCTGGCCGGTCCCGGTGCCCCGGGGCCGGACGGCCCGGGTGACGGTCGGGAGGGACGGCGTGTCCGCGACGGTCCGGACCGGGGGCTCTCCGCAGCAGGTGCGGGTCCGGCTGGTTCCGTTCCCGGCCCGTACCTTCGAAGCCGCCGTGCGACGCCTCGCCGGCCGGGCCGCCTCCGCCGCGAGCCTTCTCTCCGGGCGGCTTCCCGAAGAGGCCGAGTCCGCGTTCGTGACGACGCGGTACGGGCTTCTCCCCAGGCGGCCCGGAGAGGTCGAGCAGTCCTGTACGTGCGGCAAAGCCCCGCCGTGCGATCACCTTCTCGCCGTCCATGCCGCCCTCGCGGCGCGCCTCGCCATCGACCCGATGCTCCTCTTCGAGCTTCGGGGCCGGAGCCGCGGGGAGGTGCTCGAAGCGGTCCGCCGTCACCGGTCGCTCGCCGCGCCCGTCCGCGCCGACGTCGCGCCCGGCGGCGCGTCGCCGCGCGAGGAGGCCCCCGTGCCGCTCCCGGAAACGGCGCTCGAGCGTCCGGAGAGCTTCTTCAAACCCCTGCTCCCCCCCGCGGCCCTCGCCCGGACGACAGCCTCCGGGGAGGGGTCCGACACCGTTCTGGCGGGGCTCGGCCCGCCTCCGTTTTCCGACGCCGAGGCGGCCCGTCTGGTCGCGGACTTCCATCGGGCCATCGGCCTCGGCGCCTCGGAGCGCCTCGCCGAGTGGGAGTGGCGGCGGGCCGGGAAGAGCTGACGAGGTCAGCCGGCGCAGCGCGAGAGCAGCCAGCCCTCCATCAGCTCGAAGCCGCTTCCGCCCCCGCTCTTGGCGCCCCGATCGACGTCCGATAGCCCCCGGAGGGCTTCGGAGAGCTCCTCGAGCGTCCACGCCTCGGCCGACTGGAAGGACCGGTAGAGGACGTACGGGTGGGCCTCGAGGGGAAGCGGCGGCGCCCCGGCCCGCGGGGCCTTCAGGGACGGGAGAAGGCGGTCGGCAAACGTCCGGTAGTCGACGCGGCGACCGCGTCCGGCGTCGATCCCGCGTTCGTCGACCGCGGCCTTGATCGCGAGCATCCTCCGGAGGTCCGCGGCCAGAAGGCCCAGAATCGGGAAGAACGCCGCGTCGCCGCGGGGCCCCTTGCGGGGCGGCGGCGCGCTCTCGCGCCCCGGCATCGGGCGGAACGCGGTGAACTCCCCCCCGGAAAGGAGGCGCTCGAGAATCCGGAGGCCGTCGAGAAACCGCCGCCCGGAGACCGCTTCGACGAAATCGGAGCCGTAGTCCTTCCGGCGGTCGTCGATCCGGCGCGCCGCGTCCTCGCCGGTCACCCGCTTGCCCGCCGCGCCGTCGATCAACCCGTCGAGGTCCGCGAGGAACTCGCGCGCGGTGAGGCGACCTCGGTCGGTCAGGAGGTCGAAGACGTCGGGATCGATGAGCGCGCCGCGCTGGATGGCCTGCTCGACGCCGAGCGCGACGAGACGCTCCCGCCGCTCGTCATCCCCCGCCGCGGAGAGGTCGGCCTCCGGGCCGGCGCGCCGCAGGGCGACGGTCGCCCCGTGCTCGGCGTCGGGTGACACCGCGTGGACCAGAAGCGCGTTGTCGCCCGGCGTCGAGCGGACGGCATAGTCGACGAGCGGCGCGGCGGAGACCTCCCCGCTGTCGCCGGCCTCCACGCCGATCGCCAGAAGGGCGGCCAGCTCGCCGGCCCGCTCGGCGCGCTTCACCCGTCCGGCGAGGCGCCGGGCGGCGTCCGAAGGGTCCTCGGACGCCTCGATCCCGGCCGCCGTCGAGAGAGCCAGCGCGCGGCGCGCCACGCGCCGCAAGGCCGGCGAGGCCGCCCCGGAGAGGGGGAGCGGCCCCGCCTCCGCCGCCTCCTCGAGAAGGGCGTCGAGGTCCTCGGCAGAAAGCTTCCGTGTCCGGAGGACGTCCGTGGCGTCGAGGAGGACGAGCCGGTTCGTCGCAAAGAGCGCCACCGTGGCCGCGTCGGCCACCGCCTCCTTCACCCCGTCCGACGTCCCTTCGTGCTCCGCGACCTCCCCCTCGGGAATCGCAGCGCGGAACGCGGCCGCGAGGCGGCGGACCGCTTCGCCCACCATCCAGTCGTCGTCGCCGGCGACGAAGAGGACGGGAGGGAGCGGCGACCGCCCGATCGCCGCGAGAAGCGGCGCGAGGGGGGAAAACGGATCAGAGGTCCGGGGCGGGGCCACCGCGAGAGGCTATATCAGACCTTTGTCCTGAAGCTCCTGGCAGTCGAGGCAGTGGCGCGCCCAGGGAACAGCCTCGAGCCGCTTCTCCTGGCAGGGCTGCCCGCAGTGGACGCACGTGCCGTACGTCCCGGCCTCGAGCCGCTCGAGGGCCTGGTCGATCAGCAGGAGGATCCGGCGGTCGGCCTCCGAGAGAGAGTAGGCGAACTCCTTGGTGTAGGCCGAGGTGGCGCGGTCGACCATGTCCTGTGCAGACTCGTCGACGGTCTCGTCGGAGACCTCGCGGTTCTTGGCAAGGTCCTTCAGGAGCTCTTCCCGCTTGGCGAGGAGGCGCTTTCGGGTCTTTTCCAGCCCGTCCTTCTTCAGGTTTCTGGCAGGAATCGCGGCGCTCTTGGGAGCCATGTCGGTTGATCCCCCGGTCACTTCGAATACGCGACGCCGCGAAGCGTCGCGACCGCCCGGTAGACCTGTTCTGCCAGCACGAGCCGTGCAAGCTGGTGCGGCAGGGTCATCCGAGAGAGCGGGAGGATAGCACGCGCCCGCCGCCGCAGGGCGGGGTCGAGACCGAAGGCGCCCCCCACGGCGAAGACGACCGCCGACGGGGATTCGTCGAGCCATCTCCGGAGATCCGCGGCGAATTCCCCGCTCGACCGGCCCGCGCCCGATTCGTCGACGAGGACGAGGAGATCGCGCGGCCGAAGAGCCGAGACGAGCCGTTCCCCTTCCTTCGCCCGGATCCGGGCCGGATCGGGCCTGGCCCCCGGCCGTTCCTCCTTCACGACGACCGTTTCGACCGGGACGAAGCGGGCCGTTCTCTCCACGTACCGGGCGATCCCGCGGGCGTACTCGGCGTCGTCGTTCTTCCCGACGAAGAGGAGCCGGATCCTCACGCGCGGCCGCGGCGCCTCTCGTAGAGCGTCTTCCGGGCGATGCCGAGGCGTCGCGCCGCCTCGGCCACGTTGCCTCCCGTCTCCTCGATGACCACGTCGATGAAAGCGTCCGCAAGGCGGCGCAGCGTCCATCCCGAGCGCGCGGCCTCGGCGAGAAGAACCTCCGGTTCCTCACGCCCCGCGAGGCGAAGGTGAGAGACGTCGAGCGAGGAGGCGCCGGCCTCCTGGGCTTCGAGCGCGCCTCGCCGGACGACGTTCTCCATCTCGCGCCAGTTCCCGCGCCACGGGGCGCTCCGGAGCATCGCCTCGGCGGCCGGGGTGAGGCGGTCCGGGCCCCCGGCCTCCCGGGTGACCGCCCGCGCCGCCGCCGCGATGTCGTCCCGACGCTCCGCCAGGGTCGGAAGGCGGACGGTGACGACGGCGAGACGGTAGAAGAGGTCTTCGCGGAAATCGCCCGTCCGCGCGCGGCGCGGGAGGTCGGGACCGGCCGAGGCGACGAGGCGGGCCCTGAGCGAGAGGGGCCGCGTCCCGCCCACTCGGCGGAAGAGGCGCTCCTCGACCACCCGGAGGAGCTTTCCCTGGGCCCGGGGCGAGAGGACGTCGATCCGGTCGAGGTAGACCGTCCCCTCTCCGGCCCCCTCGAGAAGGCCCGGCTTCCCCGCCACGGCGCCCGTGAACGCGCCGCGCTCGTGCCCGAACAGCTCGCTCTCGAACAGGTCGTCGGGAATGGCGGCGAGGTCGATGCGGAGAAAGGGCTCGGCCCGCCGCTTCGCCCTCTCGTGAAGAAGCCGCGCGAGACGGTCCTTCCCCGTGCCCGGCGCCCCGAGAATCAGGACCGTGCTCCCCGAGTCGATCGTCCGCGCGAGGCGCAGGAGCTGCGCCTTCAGGCCGCGGTGACGCGTCGCGAAGAGCGGTGTTCCCGGGAGGAGGCGCGACGCGCCGGCCATCGACCCTAGCTGAACCGCTCGGTCGCGTCCGGCGCGTCGCCCCAGAGCCGTTCCAGGCCGTAGAAGCGGCGAGCCTCGTCGTGGAAAATGTGAAAGACGGCGTCGCCGTAGTCGAGGAGGATCCACGTCGACCGGTGGTAGCCCTCCACGGAGAGGGGGCGCCGGCCTTCGGCCTTCATCGCCTCCTCGACGGCTTCGGCCAGCGCCTGCGCCTGCCGGTCGCTCGTGGCCGACGCCAGAACGAAATAATCGGACATCGCGGTCAGCCCGCCGAGGTTCAGGACGACCAGCTTCTCGGCCTTCTTGTCGAGGAGGGCGGCCACGGCCCGCTTGACCTGCGCGACGAGCCGTTCGTCGGCCGCGGCGCGGGCGGCTTCGCGAGCCGGCGCCGGGGGCGCGGAGGCCGGTTCCTCCTCCGGGCCGACCAGAGGGACGGAGTGCCCTACGAGCCGAGGTAGAGACGGTGCCGCCGGACGTACGCCTCGACGCTCGGCGGGAGGCTTCCTTTCAGATCCTCTCCCGCGGGGATGGCGCGCCTTAGCCACGTGGAGGAGATTGTAACCGGCGCGTTGCCTCCCCAGAAGATCGTGGCGCCGTCCGGGGCGTCGCCGAAGCCCGCCCCCTCGGGCGCGAGCCGGGCGTGAAGCTCGGGAGGAAGCGCCTCCCGGGTCCGGACGTAGTCGAAGGGCTCGCGGTGAACGACCATGAAGCGGTGCCCCTCGACGATCTCGCGCCACGATCGCCAGCTCTCGAACGACACGAGAGCGTCCGAGCCGAGGACCAGCACGATCTCGTCGTCCGGACGGAGCGCCCGCGCCTGCCGCAGCGTCTCGATCGTGTAGGTCGTCCCGCCCCGCGCCACCTCGAAGTCGGAAAGCCCGAAGCGGGGATACGACGCGAGCGCCAGGGCGAGCATGGCGAACCGGTGGTGGGACGGAGCCGACGGCCCCGAGGGCTTGTGCGGCGGGCAGTACGCCGGCACGTAGAGAACCTCGGCGAGGCCGAGCCGCGCGGCGGCGGCTTCCACCGGCTCGAGGTGCCCGCGATGTACGGGGTCGAACGAGCCGCCGTAGATTCCGACCCGCTGCGGGACGGGGCGCTCGACGTTCATGCGGCGATCTCCAGGAGGCGCTCGCCGAGGTGCTCGACGAGCGGCACGAGCCCCTGGTGCGCCGCCGCCGAGATCGCGAAAAAGGCCTTTCCGCGCCGCTGGGCCGTCCGCTTCACGGCGGCGAGCTGCTCCCGGGTGGCGATCTCGCGCTTGGCCGCCACGATCAGCCGCTCGCGCGCCGCAAGACGCGGATCGAAGGAGGCGAGCTCCTTCTCGATGATGGAGACCGTCCGTTCCGCGTCGGCGTCCGGATCCGCCGCGTCGAGAGCCGAAGCGTCGACCAGGTGACAGAGGAGCCGGGAGCGCTCGACGTGCTTCAGGAACCGGATGCCGAGGCCGTGCCCGTCGTGGGCCCCTTCGATGAGGCCCGGAATGTCCGCCGCCACGAAGGTCCTGAAGCGTCCCCACGAGACGACGCCGAGATGCGGCACGAGGGTCGTGAACGGGTAGCCGGCGATCTTCGGGCGGGCGGCCGAGATCGCCGAGATCAGCGTCGACTTCCCGGCGTTGGGAAGGCCGACGATCGCCACGTCGGCCAGGAGCTTGAGCGAGAGGGCCAGGTCGAGACAGTCCCCTTTCGTCCCCGGGTCGGCCCGGCGCGGCGTCCGGTTCGTCGACGTGGCGAAGCGGGCGTTTCCCCGGCCCCCGCGACCTCCGGTCGCCACGCGGAGCGTCTGCGCGTCCGCCGTCAGGTCGCCGAGCGTCTCGCCTGTCGCCGCGTCGGTCACGACGGTCCCGACCGGCACGGCGATCTCCAGCGGCCGACCCTTCGCCCCGTGCCGGTTCGACCCCTGGCCATGCCCGCCGCGCCCGGCCAGAAAGCGCTTCGTGAAGCGGAACGCGTAAAGCGTGTTCAGGTTCCCGTCGGCCACGAGGGTCACCGACCCGCCGTCTCCCCCGTCGCCTCCGGATGGGCCGCCCTTCGGGACGGACTTCTCCCGCCGGAAGGCGACGCAGCCGTTTCCCCCGTCGCCCGCGGCGACGTGGATCAGGGCCTCGTCGATGAACATGGAAGCGGGCCGGACCCGCCCGGATCAGTTCGTCTCGGGCGGAACCGGCGTGATGCTGACGAAGCGGCCGAGGCGGCCCTTGTCGTGAAAGTTCACGGTCCCGGCGACCTTCGCGAAGAGGGAATCGTCCTTGGCGCGACCGACGTTCTCCCCCGGCTTGAGCGGCGTGCCGCGCTGCCGGACGAGAATCGAGCCTCCCGTAACGAGCTGCCCCGCAAACCGCTTCACGCCGAGGCGCTGGCTGTTGCTGTCCCGCCCGTTCCGGGAGGAACCCTGTCCTTTTTTGTGAGCCATGGTGATGTCCTCCGCCGGCGGGTCAGGCCGTGATGGATGCGATCCGGACCTCGACGAGGTTCTGCCGGTGGCCGTGCGTGCGCTGGAAGCCCTTGCGGCGCTTCTTCTTGTAGACGATCAGCTTGGGTCCGCGCGTCTCGCGGACGACGACACCCTTGACGGAGGCGCCCGCCACGAGGGGCGTCCCGAGGTGGAGGCCGTCTTCCCTCCCGACGGCGAGGACCTGGGAGAGCACGACCTCGGCCCCTTTCGTGAGGGGCTCCCTGGAGAGGCGCTCAACGCGGACCACGTCGCCTTCCGCGACGCGGATCTGCTTGCCCCCGGACTGGATAACGGCGTACATGGTTCAGAAACCTCCGACAAAAGGGCCGCAAAAGGTACCACCGCGGACCGTCCCTGTCAAAGCAGGACCTTGCGGGGCCTTCAGTCCTCGCTCACTTCGTCCGGCAGCTCGTTCGCGTCCGACTGGCCGGGCGCTTTCGGGAAATGTCGGCCGAGGACTTCCCCGAGAAGGTTCACGGCCGCCACGATCCCTTCCGTGAACCGCCCCTCTCCGAAGAGGAGGGCCGCGGCGTCCCGCGCCGAGACCCAGAAAGCGTCGCCCGCCTTCTCGTGAACGGCCCTGTCGCCGATGACGGCGAAGGCCCGCTCCTCGGGGGCGATGAACAACAGGCATCCCGACCGCCGTTCGGTCCGGTCCATCCCGAGCCGGAGGAAGGTCTCCTCGGCGGCCCGCCGGACGTCGTCCGCCTTCCCGTGGTGGAGATGGACGCGGATCTCCCCGAAGCCTTTGCCCTCGGCGCGCTGGATCGCCTCGACGATCGCCGGGCGGTCGAGCCCCTCGAAGAAATCAGCCGTCTTCGACCGCTTCGCCATCGCTCTCCTCACCAGCTTCCGCTCGCGCCGCCGCCGCCGAAGGAGCCGCCTCCGCCGGAGAATCCGCCACCGCCACCGCCGCCCCCCCAGCCTCCGCCTCCCCAGCCGCCGCCGCCGATGTACCAGTACCGGTTCCGTCGTCCTCCCCCGGCACCGAGTCCGCCGAAGACGGCGGGGAGGACCAGAAAGAGAATCAGGAGAACGAGCCAGATCGGAAACCCGTCGGAGCCGCGACGGGACGAAGGCCGCCCCGTCCCCTGATACTCCCCCTTCGTCGCCGCGATCGCCCCGTCGACGGCCGCCTTCACGCCGCCGTCCCAGTCGCCCGCCTTGAAGCGGGGAATCGCCTCGTCCCGGAGGATCCGTCCCGCGAGGGCGTCCGGGAGCGCCCCCTCGAGGCCGTAGCCGACGTCGAAGCGAGCGACCCGCGACTCCGGGAAGACGAAGAAGACGAGGCCGTTGTTCCTCGCCTTCTGGCCCACCCGCCAGGCGCGCGCCGCGGCGATCGTGTACTCCTCGAGCGTCGTTCCGTCCGGGACCCTCGGCTCGATGTAGACGAGGAACTGGTTCGAGGTCGCCGTTTCGAAATCCCGGAGGCGCTGTTCGAGCGCGGCCCGGCCCGTGGGCGAGAGGACGCCGGACTTGTCGGTCACGAAGCCGGCCGGCGCCGGCGGCACCGGCGGAGCCGCGGCCGCTGCGGCCGCCGCGAGGGCAAGGAGAGCCAGCCCGAGGAGGGCCGACGCCGGGCGCTTCAGAATTTGACGGCCGGCGGCTTCTCCGCGCCTTCCGTCGCCCGGAAGTACGGCCGCTCCTTGAAGCCGGCGAAGTTGGCGACGATCACCGTCGGGAAGGACTTGCGGAGGGTGTTATAGGCGAGCGAGGCCGCATTGAAGTCCTGCCGCGCCACGGCGATCCGGTTCTCCGTCCCTTCGAGCTGGACCTGAAGGTCGCGGAAGCTCTGCACGGCCTTCAGCTCGGGGTACTTCTCCACCGCCACGAGGAGTCGCGCCAGGGCGCCGCCCAGCTGGTCCTGCGCCTTCTGGAACTGCGCGAACGCGGCCGGATCCTTGATGCTGTTGGCGTCCAGCTTGACCTGCGTGGCCGAGGCGCGGGCCTGGATGACGCTCTCGAGCGTCTCCTTTTCGAACGTGGCCGCTCCCTTGACCGTCTCGACGAGGTTCGGGATCAGGTCCATCCGGCGCTGGTACTGGTTCTCGACCTGGGCCCAGGTCGCGGTGACCTTCTGGTCGACCTCGTTCAGCCGGTTGTAGGTGCCGGCCGCCCAGGCGCCGAGGGCCAGGACGCCGACCAGAACGAGAACGAGGCATCCGAGCATGAGGCTTTTTCCCATGGTGAAAGGTCTCCTCCTCTTGGGACGCGAATGCTATCAGGACGCCCGGAGCCCTCCGGCCGCCGCGTCAGGCGCGCTCGTCGAGGAGGCGCGGCGGAAGGTAGAACTTCAGCTCCGCCCGGCCCAGCGACGGGTCGCCCTCCGTCTCGAACTCGGCGAGACCCGCCTTCTTCATCGGGATCTCCACGTCTTTCCGGCCGCTCACGAGACGGCCGAAGAGGCGGCCGAAATGAGGCTGGTGTCCGACGAGGAGGACGCTCCCGGCGCCGAGGCGCGAGAGCTCCCGGAGCACCTCCTCGGGGTCGGCATTGGGGAGGAGCGCCCGCGTCTCGAGAAGGTCCTTCCGGAACCCGCAGGCCGCGGCGACCGGCTCGGCCGTCTGCCGCGAGCGGACGAGGGGCGAGACGAGGATCGCGTCGTAGGCGGGCTCGAGCCGGGCGATCGCCCTCGCGACGAGCCGCGTCCGCTTCCGTCCGGCGTCTGTCAGCCGGCGGTCGCCGTCGCGACCCGTCGGGGAGGTGTCTTCCGCCTCGGCATGCCGGAGGAGGTGGATTCGCACGGCGTCAGTCTGCCACGAGGTCGCGGGCGAGTTCCCGCCTCGTCTCCATCGGAAGCTCCGCCGCCGCCTCGTAGTTCGGGTGGGTGACGCGGACCCTCGCGGGAACGCGGGGGTTCAGAAGGGCTTCCCGCAGCGTGGCGTCCCCCCCGGCCGGGAACCGCAGGTACTGGACGGCCGCGATCCGGTCCTCCCGGCTCTGCCCCTCGAGAAAGCGGGCGTAGATCCGGCGCTCTCCGATCTCGAGAAGGAGGCAGCGCCCGTTGGTGAGGCCGATCAGGCGGTCGAGCTCCGGCTGGATCCGCCGCTCCTCGGTGATTTCGATCATCAGAGTCGCCGCGAGCTCCCCGGCGTCGGGGAGCAGCTCGTTGTAGACGTCGATCTCCTCCTGAACCGCTTCCCTCTTCACGATCCGCTCGGCCCGGCACATCTCCTGGATCTGGGACAGGACGGTCAGGCGGTTCTCGAAGACGAGGGAGAGGGACGGGCCGACGAGGACCCGGCGCCGCGTCTTCTCGGCGATGACGCTCTTCCGCCAGTCGTCGCGGATCAGCTCGTACTCGTGCAGGTTTTTCAGGTCTCCGATCTCGATCTTCCTCATGCTGTCACTTTCCCCCCTCATGCGGCCGGAAGGCCGTAAGCGTCCCGGAGTACCTCGATGGGGTGGAAGACCGGGACGCCCATCCCCTGCCGGATCTGTACGCCGGCGAGGGGGCAATCGGACGCCACGACGTCGGCTTGGGCCGCGGCGAGGCCGTCGAAGAGCTTCTGTCCCACCTTCATCGACTCGTCGAAGTACTCCGCCTTCATCGCCCATGTCCCGTCGTGACCGGAGCACTTCTCGACCATGGTGACCGTCGCGCCCGTCAGGGCGAGGAGGTCCCGTGACTTGAATCCGATGTTCTGGACCTTCAGGTGGCACGGGAGATGGTAGGCGATCGATCTCGGCGCGGCCGGAAATTCGGTGAGGAGGGCGCCACGTCCCTTCAGCTCCATCAGGAACTCGAGGAGGTCGCGGGTCGCCTTTCCCACACGTTCCACGGCATCGCCGCCGCCGAGCCACGGGTACTCCTTCTTGAGCATCAGCGAGCAGGAAGGTCCGGGTGTCACGACGGTGTAGCCCTTCTCCACCCAGGGGAGCAGGGCCGCCACGACGCCCCCGCGGGCCTCGACGGCGGCCGGGACGTCACCCACGTCGAAGTACGGCATCCCGCAGCAGCGCGGGTACTCCACGACGACCTCCACGCGGTTCCGCTCCAGGACCTGAATCGCCGCCCGGCCGATCTCCGGCCGGTTCCACTCGACCGAGCAGGACGGGTAGAAGACGACCTTCGCCACGCTCTCGCCGTCGAGGGCCGGCTTGGGACGCCGCCGGAACCAGGCGGTAAACGTCTCTCCCGCGAAACGGGGAAGGTCCTTCCTCGCGGAGATCCCGACGGTCTTCTCCATTGCCCACCGGACGACCGGGAGCGAGTTGACGAAGTTCGCGACGGGGGCCATCGGCGCCGAGAGGCGTCCCAGCCGGTCGGGATTCGAAAGCAGCCGTTCGCGGAGCGGAAGGCCGCGCGCCTCTTTCCGGACGCGCCGCGCCTCGAGGACCAGGTGCGGGATGTCGACGTGCCAGCGGTGTGGCGGGATGTAGGGACAGTGCGGGAGGCAGAGCTTGCACTCGTAGCAGAGATCGACGAAGTCGTCGAGGACCCGGGCGGGGAGCTTGTCGACCTCGCCGTCCACCTCGGTCACGTCGAGCCCCTTGAAGAGGACGTCGAAGGACGGGCAGAGGGAGAAACAGCGCCGGCACCCGTGGCAGATGTCGGCGATGCGGGTGAGCTCTTCGGAGAGGGTCTTCGCGTCGGTGACCTTGACGGGCTGGCCGACAGCGCCCATGGCGGTGTCCTTTCTGGGATCGGCGGAGGGCGGGGCCGGAGAAGAGAGAGGCCGCCGGGGGGGCGCCGCGGGGCGCCCCCCGGTGTCGCGATCAGGTGTTCAGGGCGGCGAGGAGCTTCGTGAACCGGTTGGCGTGTGACTTCTCGGCGCGGGCCAGCGTCTCGAACCAGTCGGCGATCTCGGGGAAGCCCTCCTCGCGGGCCGCCCGGGCGAAGCCCGGGTACATCTGCGTGTACTCGTAGGTCTCTCCCTCGATGGCCGATTTCAGGTTCATCTCGGTGGGGCCGAACGGAAGCCCGGTGGCCGGGTCGCCGGCCGGCTTCAGGTAGTCCATGTGGCCGTGCGCGTGCCCGGTCTCGCCCTCGGCCGTGTCGCGGAAGTTTCCGGCGACCTCCGGGTATCCCTCGACGTCGGCCTTGTCGGCGAAGTAGAGATACCGGCGGTTCGCCTGGCTCTCGCCGGCGAAGGCGTGCTTGAGATTCTCGTGGGTCTTGGTGCCTTTCAGGTTGGCCATGGGATCCTCCTTCGTGGTGGGACGAATTTAGACTGAGTATAAGAAGGAATCAAGGGCCCCTGGACTTCTTTTTAGACTTTATCTAAAATATGATCTGTCCGACGGGACTCTATCCCCCGCTCCGGGGTTCCGGAATAAGGAGTCTGACTCAATGTCCCAGCTCATCGGCCTGAAAGCCCCCGAATTCGTCCAGGAGGGGGTGCTCGGCGGTCGGTTCGCCACCTACCGCCTCTCCGATTACAGGGGAAAGTGGGTCGTCCTCTTCTTCTACCCGCTCGACTTCACCTTCGTCTGCCCCACCGAGATCCTCGCCTTCTCCGACCGGCTCGGCGAGTTCCGGAAGCTCGGCGCCGAGCTGCTCGGCGTCTCCGTCGACTCGAAGTTCAGCCACCTCGCCTGGACGGAGAAGCCCCGGAAGCAGGGGGGCATCCAGGGACTCGCCTACCCGCTGCTGGAGGATCTCCGGAAGGAGCTCGCCGCGGCCTACGGCGTCCTCGACGTGGCGGGAGCCGTCGCTCTCCGCGGCCTCTTCCTCATCGACCCGGACGGCGTCGTGCAGCACGCCACCGTCAACAACCTCGCCGTCGGCCGCTCGGTCGACGAGACGCTGCGGGTCCTCCAGGCCTTCCAGTTCGTCCGCGAGCACGGCGAGGTCTGCCCCGCCGACTGGAGGCCGGGGACGAAGTCGATGAAGGCCGACTGGGAGAAGTCGAAGGAGTACTTCGCGTCCGCCTCGAAGTAAAGTCCGATCCATGCCCCAGAAGACGCATTACTCCGTCGCCATCATCGGCTCGGGGCCCGCGGGTCTCACGGCGGCCATCTACAGCGCGCGCGCCGCGCTGACGCCCCTCGTCATCGAGGGGCTCCAGCCCGGCGGCCAGCTGACCACGACGACCGACGTCGAGAACTTCCCCGGCTTCGAACACGGCATCCAGGGCCCGGCCCTCATGGACGTCACCCGGAAACAGGCGGAGCGCTTCGGGGCCGAGTTCGTCGTCGACACGGTCACGGCCGTCGACGTCGCGGTCCGGCCGTTCGTCCTGACGCTGGAGGGAGCGGGGCGGGTGACGGCCGACGCCCTCATCGTCGCCTCGGGGGCCTCGGCGAAGTACCTCGGCCTTCCGGCCGAGCAGCGGCTCCTCGGCTTCGGCGTCTCGGCCTGCGCCACGTGTGACGGCTTCTTCTTCAAGGGGAAGGAGGTCGTCGTCGTCGGCGGGGGCGACACGGCGGCGGAAGAGGCGACCTTCCTGACGAAGTTCTGCACGAAGGTCTGGCTCGTCCACCGCCGGAGCGAGCTGCGGGCGTCGAAGATCATGCAGCAGCGCGTCCTCACCAACCCACGAATCGAGGTTCTCTGGAACACCGTCGTCGAGGACATCCTGGGCCAGCCGGGCGGAGGCCGCGCGTCGAGCGGCGTCACCGGCGTGGCGGTCCGGAACGTCGCCACGGGCGAGCGGCGGACGCTTCCGGTCTCGGGCTACTTCGCCGCGATCGGTCACAAGCCGAACACGGACGTCTTCAGGGGAAAGCTCGCGATGGACGAGACGGGCTATCTGGTGATCCGGCACCCGTCCACGGTGACCTCCGTCGAGGGGATCTTCGCCGCGGGCGACGTGGCCGACCCCACCTACCGGCAGGCCGTCTCGGCCGCCGGGGAGGGGTGCAAGGCCGCGATCGACGCGGAGAGGTGGCTGGGGGCCCGGGGCATTCACTGAAGAGAGGCTAAAGGCCGCGGCCCTCTCGCGGCCGACGCCAGGACGTCAGGAAGCGCTCTCGGCCGTCTCCAGGAAGCTCTCCAGCACGGCCACCCATTCGAGCCGCGTGGAGCGGAACCGCCTCTCGTAATCGCGGACCATCCGTCTCACGGCGATTCGCACGTCGGACGAGGGGCCCTGGCCGCGGGCCTTTGCCGCCCTCACTTCGACGTAGCGCGCGTAGGCATCCTTCCAGAGCTGGAGAGCCTCGTCGACCCGGGCGCGGCCCCGCTCCAGGCGCGCCCGGAACTCGTCGGCCCCCTCCGTCGGAGTGCGGGCCAGCCGTTCATCGGCACGCGCCGCCAGGACGGCGAGCTTCGCGTTCTCGATGACGGGCGGCGGCGTCACGCGCAGGTTCCGAGCGAGGCCGGAGAGCCTGAGGGCCTGGATGCACCACTTGTTCGGATCCCACTGGTACCAGCGGACGCCGTTCCGGAAGTCGGACGGAAACCGGTGGTGGAAGTTGTGATACCCCTCCCCGTGCGTGAAGAACGCGAGGAGCCAGTTGTCGCGCGCGGAATTCTCGGTCGAATAGGGGCGGGAGCCGTACAGGTGCGCGGCCGAGTTCACCAGGAACGTCGTGTGGTGGACGAGGACGACCCGCAGGAACCCGCCCCAGAGGAGCCCGCCGATCGGGCGGCCGAAGAGCGCGCCGACCAGGGTCGGGAGGCCGAGCCCCAGCCCGACGCCGATCAGGCGGTACCAGCGGTGCTGCCACATGACGCGCGGGTTCGAGAGGAGGTCCGGCACGTTCTCGAAGCTGCTGCCCGGCGGGTCCTTGTAGAAGACCCAGAGGACGTGGGCCCAGAGCGCGCCGCGCCGGATGTTGTACGGATCCCGGTCCGTATCGACCCAGCGGTGGTGGTTCCGGTGGTCCCGCGACCACCGGAGGGCCGAGTTCTGCAGCGCGAACGCCCCGAGGAAGAGCAGGACCGCCTCGACCGCCGGGTGGCACTCGTAGGTTCGATGGGAGAAACAGCGGTGGTACCCGGCCCCGATGGCGACGCCGACTGACGCGAACAGGACGAGGAAGAGGACGGGCTCCCACCACGCCACGCCGAATCGGGACGCGTAGAACGCCGTCCCCACGAGCCCCACGATCGGGGAGAGGACCAGGAAGAGGATGTTCGTCCAGTCGCGCTCACGATCCTGCATAAACGCAGTCTATAACGGTCCCGCGGGGGCGGCGGATTCAGAACGCCTGGCTCGACGCGAACGAGAAGAGCCAGCCGGTCCGTCCCAGCGGGTCCGGACGAAACGCGCGGGCGAAGTCGAGACGGAGAAGCGACATCTGGGCGGCGCGCGTGAGGCCGACCCGGAGCCCCACTCCGGCGTCGGCCAGCCGCCAGAAACCGTCCGGAGCGCCCCACGACAGGCCCGCGTCGCAGAAGGCCGCGGCCCCGAGCGAGACGAGCCTCAGGACGTCGTGGAAGTAGACCGTGCGGAGCTCCAGGTTGGCCACGGCCCGGCCGCTCCCCGAGACGGCGTGCAGATGGTAGCCGCGCAGCCCGGTCTCGCCATCCAGATAGATCTGCGTCTCCGGGTCGAGCCGCCAGCCGGCCAGCGCGCCGATCCGGGCCACCAGAGTCCAGCGGCCGGACTGGTAAACCGCGCGGAGGTCGAGGCCGGCCAGGATGTTCTGCGGTCCATTTTCGTACCGCATCTCGCCGCTCACGGTCGCCGTCGAGAAGCCGCTCGGAACGAGCGTTCCCATCCCGCCGCTCAGCGTGATCCGTCCGGCGCCCGTCGCGCCGAAGACCTCGGGCGAAAGGCCGAGCTGGACCTGCCCGACCGGCGCGAGGTTGAAGTCCTCGACACGGTCGATCTTGTCGACGTCGGTCCTCTCGATCCACCGCCGTTCGTCCTTTTCGATTCCGGCTCCGATGAAGAAGAAGCGCCTCGGGGGATCGGCCGGCGGAGGCGGCGGCCCGAAGACGCCGGGCCCGACCGTCGTGTCGTTCCACTCGACGAAGGCGAGCATCCGGTGGGCCGAGCTGGACGTGTAGTCGGCACGGAGCCCTCCCTCGGCGCGGAAGACCGTCTGGTTCTCGGCCCACTGCGCCGCCTCGTTCCCTCCGGCGTAGAGCTTCGGCTGGAAGTCCGCCTGATGGTAGAAGACGCCCGCCGCCCACGGCGTGTCGAGCGCGTAGAAGGGGCGCTGAAGCCGCCCCTCGTAGACGGTGCCGTCCGACAGATTGGAGTAGAGGACGCGCAGGAGCGTGTACGGCCGGAGAAAGGCTGGATCGGCAAAGCTGAAGGAGCGCGAGATCCGCTCGGTCCCGCTGTCGTAAAGGAACTTCAGCGCCCGGCCCGTGCCGAGGACATTTCCCTCCTCGACACCGGCCGAGTACGTCGTCACCCCTCCCTTGTTCGAGAGCGAGCCACGAAGTAGAAGCGTCCAGGCGTCTCCGGTCTCCACGATGACCTTCGACCCTTCGGCCCGCACCAGGACGAATCGGAAGAGGCCGGTTGCGCGAAGGTTTCGCTCGGTCTCCGCCAGCCGCTCGGGATCGAGCGGATCGCCGATCCTGAAGAGCAGGTACTTCTCGACGAGGCTGTCACGGCTCACGGCGTGAATCGCGTTGGCGAGGCGGTACGGGAAGAACGCCTCGGCCGCCTCGGCCGCCGTGAAGACGTTTCCCGACCGGATCTCGATCTCGGTGATGCACGGCGGCTCCTCGGCCGCCGCCGGAAGCGCGGCAAGACCGAGGGCGAAGAGGACCGCGCGCACCGTCCGGCTTCGTCAGCTCCGGGCCGGGTCCCAGAGCGTCTCGGGCTCGCGGTGGATCCTCGCGGCCCAGCGCGAGAGGACGAACAGCAGGTCCGAGAGGCGGTTCAGGTACGCGAGGACGTGGTCGCCCACCGCCTCCTTTCGCGCCAGGGCCGTCACGACCCGTTCGGCGCGCCGGCAGACGGTCCGGGCCTGGTGAAGGGCGGCTCCGACCGGCCCGCCCCCGGGCAGGACGAACGAGGTCAGGACCGGGAGGCCGTCGTTCAGCTCGTCGATCTCGGCCTCGAGCCGCTTCACGTGCCGTTCCTCGACGACCGGCTGATTCGGGTGGCGGTCCCCTTCGAGCGTGGCGAGGTCAGACCCGAGGTTGAAGAGCTCGTTCTGCAGCCGCTCGAGGACCGCGTCGAGCCGGAGCCGGTCCCCCTGGGCGGCGCCTTTCGTGTCGCGGTTGGCGACCCGGGCGAGGCCGAGGACGGCGTTCAGCTCGTCGACCGTCCCGTAGCTCTCGATCCGCAGGGACTCCTTCGCCACCCGCTGGCCGCCGACGAGGCTGGTCTCGCCCCGGTCGCCCCCCCGGGTATAGACGCGGTCGATCCGGATCGCCATTCGCCGACCTCTCCTTCTCCGGGGCAGCTTACACTCCGGCCCGATGCGGCCGGCAGATTACGGCACCGACTACCACGTCCACACGGCCCGATGCGGGCACGCCGGGGGGACGATGCGGGAGTACGTGGAAACGGCTCTTTCCCGCGGCCTTTCCGAGATCGCCTTCACGGACCACTCCCCGCTCTATTTCCTGCCGGGCGACGACCCCGACCCGGGCCTCGCCATGACGCGGGCCGAACTTCCCGGCTACGTGGAGGAAGTCCTCGCCCTTCGGGAGGAGTACCGGGGTCGGATCGACATCCTCCTCGGGATCGAGGCCGACTACGCGGAAGGGCACGAGGAGGCGCTCCGCGAGCTGCTCGCTCCGTACGACTGGGACGTGGTTCTCGGCTCCGTCCACTGGGTGGCGGGGGCGTGGATCGACTCTCCCGACGCCGCTCAGAGGCACCGCCAGGAGGGGACGGTCTTCCTCTGGTGGGAGTACTGGCGGCTCGTCGTCCGGGCGTGCGCAACCGGCCTCTTTGACGTCCTGACGCACCTCGACCTGCCGAAGAAGTTCGGGGACCGGATGCCGGACTCCCTCGCGGCCTCGGAAGAGCACGCGGTCGCGGCCGCTCGGGCCGCTGGCGTCGCCGTCGAGGTGTCGAGCGCCGGGCTCCGGAAGACGGTCGGCGAGGAGTACCCGTCTCCTTCCCTCCTCTCGCGTCTCGTGGCCGCGGGTGTTCCCGTCGTCCTTTCGTCCGACGCCCACGCGCCCGCGGAGGTGGCCTGGGGCCGGCCCAAGATCGTCGCGGCGGCGCTCCGCGCCGGGGCGACGGAGCACCTGTCGTTCCGCCGGCGGAAGCGCCGCCGGCACCCGTTCTGACGCCGGCTCAGCCCCGGGGCGCTGCGGGGGACGAGTCGGCGAGGTCGGCAAGCTCGACGGCAAACGTCGGCGTCACCCGGAGCGTCAGCGACACCAGCCGGCAGCGCCGCCCTTCCTTCGCCAGACGCGCCGACACGCGGTCCCAGATCCAGCGGGCCAGGTTCTCGGCCGTCGGCACGGTCCGCGCGAACTCCGGAATCTCGGCGTTGAGGTTCCGGTGATCGAGCGGCCGGTCGACTTCCTCCTTCAGAATCCGGTCGAGGTCGGTCAGGTTGAGGATCATCCCGTCCTCGGCGTCCACCGCTCCGGCGACGGAGACTTCCAGCGCATAGTTGTGGCCGTAGCCGGACGGGCTCGCCGCGTCGCCGTAGGTCGCGTGGTTCCATGCCTCGCTCTTCGCCGGATTCCACAGACGGTGGGCGGCATTGAAGTGGATGGCGCGGGACAGGGAGATCACGACGTGTGCGGGAGGCCCTGCCTCGTCACTTGACCCCGAGGAGCTCGACCTCGAAGAGCAGCGTCGCGTTCGGCGGGATCACGCCGCCGGCGCCTCGTGCGCCGTAGCCGAGCTGCGGCGGGATCAGGAGGGTCCGCTTGCCCCCGACCTTCATGGTGGCGACGCCTTCGTCCCATCCCTTGATCACCCTTCCCTGTCCGAGCGGGAACTGGAACGGCTTTCCGCCGTCAAGGGAGCTGTCGAACTTCTGTCCTTTCGCCCCGTTCACCCAGAGCCAGCCGGTGTAGTGCATGACGCACGTCTGTCCGGTCTTGGGGCTCTCGCCGGTCCCCACCTTCGTGTCCTCGTACTCGAGACCGGACGGGGTCTTGATCATCTTCGACTCCTTCTTCTCCGCCGAGGCGGGCGGATTCGTCTTCTCCTGCGCGGAGGCGGGCGCGGTCCAGAGGACGGCGGCGACACCCGAGAGAAGGACGGACGCGAGCTTCTTCATCGTGGCTTTCTTCCTTTCGTCGAGATCGGCCCCGGGGGCCGGCGCGGAGTCTAGCGCGCCTTCCCCGTCGGGACGCCCGGAACGACGCGGGCGACCTCCGCCGCCAGGAGGCCCGGAACGACCTCCTGAAGTTCGTACCGGACGCGGACGGCCGGCTTCGTCAGCTTCACGACGCGCGTCAGGTCGATCGGGGTCCCGACCACGACGACGTCGCACGGCGTCCGCGCGATCGTCTCGGCCAGCTCGGCGACCTGCGTGTCGCCGTAACCCATCGCCGGGAGGATGCCCACGGCGTTCGGGTATTTCCGGAAGGTGGCCTCGATCGAGCCGACGGCGAAGGGCGACGGATCGACGATCGCCGCGGCGCCGGCCTTCTTCGCCGCGACGAGCCCCGCGCCGAAGCTCATCCCCCCGTGCGTCAGCGTGGGGCCGTCCTCCACGACGAGAGCCCGCTTCCCCCGGACGAGCTCCGGCTTCTCGCAGACGACCGGCGAGTTGGCCCGCAGCACGCGCGCCCCCGGGTTGAGCCGCGCCGCGGCCGTCTCGACCGCGTGGATGTTCCCCTCGTCGGCCGTGTCGCACTTGCCCACCAGGATGACGCCGGCGCGGCGGAAGTTCGCCTCGCCCGGATGGTAGCCCGTCTCGTGTCCGGGCCGGTGCGGGTCGGCGATGCAGAGGTGGAGGGCCGGCTCGTAGAACGGGAGATCGTTGTTGCCGCCGTCCCAGAGGATGACGTCGGCCTCGGCCTCGGCGCTCCGGAGGATCCGCTCGTAATCGACGCCGGCGTAGACGACGAAGCCGTTGTCGAGGTGCGGCTCGTACTCCTCGCGCTCCTCGATCGTGCACTTCTCCCGGTCCAGGTCCGCGTACGTGCCGAACCGCTGGCAGGCCTGCGCCGCGAGGTCGCCGTACGGCATCGGGTGCCGGACCGCGACGACCCGGAGGCCGAGGTCCTTCAGGATCCGGCCGAGGTAGCGGGTCGTCTGGCTCTTCCCGGCCCCGGTTCTCACGGCCGTCACGGCGATGACCGGAACCGTCGACTTCAGCATGGTCCGCGACGCGCCGAGGAGCGTGAAATCGGCGCCGGCCGCGACCGCCAGCGAGCCCAGGTGCATCACGGTGGCGTGCGCGACGTCCGAATACGAAAAGACGCAGAGATCGACCTTCTCGTCGCGGATGAGCCGCCGCAGATCGTCCTCGGGGAAAATCGGAATGCCGTCGGGGTAGAGAGGCCCGGCCAGGGCCGCGGGATACCGGCGTCCCTCGATCCCGGGAATCTGCGTCGCCGTGAAGGCGACCACGCGGGACGAGGGGTCGTTTCGAAAGACCGTGTTGAAGTCGTGAAAGTCGCGTCCGGCCGCACCGAGGATGACGACGCGACGCACGGGAACGGCCATGGCAACCTCCGCGGGGCGCCGCTCGCGAACGGATCGGGCGGCCGGCCCCGGTCCTGCCATTCTACGGACGGAGCCGCCCCCGGGGACTGATGCCTCTGCCTCAGGCCGCGATCGCGCCGAGCCGCGTCGGAAGGACCCTCGGCCCGATGCCGCCTCCGGGAAACGCGCCCGCGAGGATCACGCGCTCCTCCAGACGGAGGCCGCGTCCCGGTCGGCGAGGAAGAGGAGCCGGCCGAAGAGCGGATTCACCCGCCCGGCGGGGACATTCTGCTGGCCGGCCCTCGCCGCGAAGTAGGCCTCGGCCTTGTCCGCCCCCGTGACGAGGAAGACGACGCATCGCGAGGCGTTGATGAGCGGAAGCGTGAAGGAGACCCGCGACGAGGGGCGCTTCGGCGCTCCGTCCACGCGGACGACGAGCCGGCGGGTCTCGTCCACGGCCGGGTGTCCCGGGAAGAGCGAGGCGGTGTGCCCATCGGGCCCCAGGCCGAGGAGGATCAGGTCGAAGCTCGGCACCGGCTCGCCCGGGTGGCCGGCGACGCGGCGGATCTCGGCCTCGTAACGCTCGGCGGCGTCCTCCGCCGTCGCGGCAACGCGATGGACGTTCTCCGGCCGGACGGGGACGTGGCGGAGGAGGCTCTGCTCGGCGGCCGCGTCGTTCCGGTCGGGATGCCCGTCCGGGACGCACCGCTCGTCGCCGAAGAAGACGTGTGTCCGGGACCAGGATTCGGCCAAAGGCGGCTTCGGCTCGGAGAGGATGCGGTAGCACGCGAGGAACGACGAACCCCCGGCGAGGGCGACGAGGAACCGCCCTCGCTGGCGGAGGGCCTCGCCGGCCAGCGCCCCGAAGAGTCGCGCGGCGCCGGCCGCCGCGGCCGCCGGCGTCTCGAACTCGCCGAATCCGTCTCCCCGGAAGTCCCTCACGGCGTCCCGGGCCCCCCTACGGGCGCCGCCAGCGCCGGCCGTCCCGCGCCAGCAGCGCGACCGCCGCCTCCGGCCCCCACGTTCCCGCGTCGTAGTTCGGGTGGTCCGACGGCGGGTCGTCCCGCCAGGCGTCGAGGACCGGCGTCACGATTTCCCAGGCCGCCTCCACCTCGTCGCGGCGCGCGAAGAGGGTCGAGTCGCCGTTCAGGGCGTCCATCAGGAGACGCTCGTAGGCCTCCGGCTGGGACCGGCCGAAGAACTCCGAGTACTTGAAGTTCATCGTCACGGTGTCGATCTTCATCGAGGTGCCGGGCTGCTTGGCGCCGAACTTCAGGGCGATCCCCTCGTCGGGCTGGATCCGGAGGATGAGGGTGTTCGGCTCGTGCTGCGGCATCCCCGTCTTCCTGAAAAAGGCGATGGGGGGCGTCCGAAACTGGATGGCGATCTCGGTGACCCGCTTGGGCATCCGCTTCCCGGCGCGGAGGTAGAAGGGGACGCCGGCCCACCGCCAGTTCTCGACCATCACTTTCCACGCCGCATAGGTTTCGCGGAGCGACATCGGATGGACGTCCTTCTCGCTCCGGTAGCCGGGGACGGGCTGGCCCGAGATGGCGCCCGGCCCGTACTGGCCGCGGACCGTGTCGCGGAGGATCTCCTCCGGCGTCTGCGGGCGGATCGACCGCAGGACCTTGACCTTTTCGTCGCGGACGGCGTTGGGCTCGAAAGCGACCGGAGGCTCCATCGCCACGAGGCAGAGGAGCTGCAGGACGTGGTTCTGGATGATGTCGCGGAAGATCCCCGCCTCCTCGTAGAACTTGCCTCGCGACTCGACCCCGATCGCCTCGGCCACGGTGATCTGGACGTGGTCGACGTAGCGCCGGTTCCAGAGCGGCTCGAAGAGCCCGTTCCCGAGGCGGAAGACCAGGATGTTCTGCGTCGTCTCCTTGCCGAGATAGTGGTCGATCCGGAAGACCTGACGCTCGCGGAAGACGGAGGCGATCTCGTCGTTCAGGGCGCGCGCGGTCCTGAGGTCCCGGCCGAACGGCTTCTCGACGATGACACGCGACCACGGCCCCCCGTCGACCCGGTGGACCATTCCCGCGTCGCCGAGGTTTTTCACGACCTCGCCGATCGCCGAGGGGGGGACGGCCAGGTAGTAGAGCCGGTTGCCCGTCAGGCCCCGTCCGCCCTCGATCCCCTCCAGCCGGCCTTTCAGGTCGCCGAAATTCTTCGTGATCCGGAGGTCGCCCCGAAAGAAGAAGAGCCGCGAGGCGAATTCGTTCCAGACCGTCTCGTCCAGGGGCTTCGTCCGGGCGAACTCCGCCACGGCGGCTTTCATCTCCGCGCGGTAGGTCTCGTCCGACTCGCCGGTCCGCGCGTACCCGACGATCGCGGTCTGGGGGGGGAGCTGCCTCTCGCGGTGAAGCTCGTAGAGCGCGGGGACGAGCTTTCTCCTCGAAAGATCTCCCGAGCCCCCGAAGATGACGATCGTCGCCGGGGCGTTCGTCGCTCCGTTCATCGGAGGGTCTCGCGGACCGTTCTCGCGATCGCCGGACCGTCGAGCCCCATCAGCCGGTAGAGTTCCTTCGCGGGCCCCGACGACGAGTAGAAGGTGACGCCGAGCTTCCGGACGCGCGCCGCGAGCCCCAGCTCGCTGAGGCGGACCTGGAGCCAGGTGCCGAGGCCCGTCTTCGGGTTGTGGTCCTCGACCGTCACGACCCGGCCATGCCGCGCGACGTGCCGGACGTCGGCGTCCGACAGGTCGCTCCAGGCCGCCACGGAGACGAGGTCGACGCGGAGAGAGTCCTTCGCGAGGAGGTTCCAGGCGTCGAGCGCGTACGGGAGCATGTTCCCGGCGCAGACGATCGTCGGTCCCCCCCCCGAACGGACCCGGTCGGCCACCGCCGGGTCGAAGACGTAGCCGCCGGAGAAGAGCGGGGTGCCGTCCTCGGCCGTCGCGACCGGGACCTTCGAGCGCCCCATGACGATCGCGTGGTTCCCCCGGTGCGCCGCCATCCACCGGACGATCCGGTCGGTCTGGTTCGGGTCGGCCGGCGTGAAGACCTTCCAGCCGAACGTCGAGTTCAGGAGGCCGAAGTAGTCGATGGAGTGGTGCGTCTTCCCGTCCTCGCCGACGTCGATTCCCGCGTGCGTCACGGCGAGCTTCAGGTTCGCGCCGTTCACGTCGTTCAGCCGCTGCTGGTTGTAGGTCTCGGCCACGCCGAACATCGCGAAATCGCCCCACCAGGCCTGGACTCCCGCCACGGAGAGGGCCCCGGCGACGACGGCCGCGTTGTGCTCGGCGATCCCTCCCTGGAAGAAGCGAGCGGGATGCCTGGCGGCGAAGAGATCCGTCTTGGTCGACTTCAGGAGGTCGCAGTCCAGGACCGCCATCGGCACGTTCGCCGCGACGGCGGCGTCGCCGACATCCTGGAGCGCCGCGCCGAACGCCGTCCGGTTGTCCGTGGAGGCGTCTGCCGGGTAGCTTCGCGGCGTCCCCGGCAGGGAGACGACGGCCGAGTCCGCCGGCCGCCCGCGAAGGACGGCATGCCACTCGGGCGCCGGCTTCTTCCGCTCCGCGATCCAGTGGTCGAGGTCGTCGGGGAGCCCGAGGATCGCGAGGGCCTCGCGGCACCTGTCCGCGGAAAGGGCCGCGCCGTGCCATTTGTAGCCCTCGGACTCCATGAAGGGGATCCCCTTCGACATGACGGTATGACAGGCGACAAGGGTCGGCCGCGACGAGAGGAGCGCGGCGCGCACGGCGCGGTAGACGGCCCGGACGTCGTGCCCGTCCACCTCGAGGACGTCCCACCCGTCCGCCCGCCAGTCGGCGAGGATGTCCTGCGGGAGGATCTGGTCGTTGTCGCCGGAGAGCTGGATCCGGTTCCAGTCGAGCAGCGCGACGAGGTTCGTCAGGCCGTACTTGGCCGCGAACCGCCGCGCCTCGGCCGGCTGCCCCTTCTGCTGCTCGCCGTCCCCCATGCAGCAAAAGACCTTCGGAATGTCGGGGCCGGGGGGGTGCGGGGGGGACGACCCCGGCGTGGCCCCTCTGGTGACAGACGTCGTCCCCCCTGCCTTCAATTTCCCCGCCAGAGCAAAACCGACCGCCGCCGAGAGGCCCTGTCCGAGGTTTCCGGTCGCCCACTCGATCCCCGGAACGTCGCGTTCCACGTGCCCCTCGAAGGGCGAGCCGCCGCGGCGGAATCCGAGGAGCGGAAGCGCCGGGTCGAAGAAGCCGAGCCGGCCGAGCGCGGCGTAGGCCGCCGGCGACGTGTGGCCGTGGGAGACGACGACCCGGTCGCGGTCGGGCCGGAACGGGTTCGTCGGATCGCAGTTCGAGAAGCCCCAGAGGACGAGCTCGAAGTCGATGGACGACATCGAGCCCCCGGGGTGTCCGGAAGCGGCCAGCGTCGTCATCTTCAGGATGTCGCCCCGGCAGAGCCGCCCCAGCTCCGCGAGGCGCGAGGCCTGGCCGTCGGTCAGCTCCTCGGGGCCGAAATCTCCGAGGATCACGCGCGCACCCCGACCGTCGGCGCGGCCGCCGAGCGCCGGGCCTCGATCGTGGCGAGGAGGCCGTCGTACGACTTCGCGAAGGCGACGACGCCGTCGGCCTGGAGCGTCTCTCCGACGGCTTCGACGTCGACGCCGACGGACGCCAGATCGGCCAGGACCTGCCGCGCCCCGTCCACCCCCTCGAGCACGGTGTCGCCGCCGCAGCGGCCGTGGTCGAGAAGGGCCTCGAGCGTCTTCTCCGGCATCGTGTTCACGGTGTCGGGGCCGATCAGATTCTCGACGTACAGGAGGTCGCTGTAGGACGGGTTCTTGGTTCCGGTGGAGGCCCAGAGCGGGCGCTGGACGCGCCCCCCTTTCGCCCGGAGGGCCCGGAACTCCGCCCCGCCGAAGATCGCCCGGTAGTCCTGGTAGACGACCTTCGCGTTCGCGAGGGCGGCCCGGCCTTTGAGCGACGCGAGCCTCGCCTTCCCGGCGCCGGCGGCCTTTGCGATCTTCTCGTCGAGGAGCCGGTCGACCAGCGTGTCCACCCGCGAGACGAAGAACGAGGCGACGGAGGCGACCGTCGTCAGGTCGCCGCCGCGTGCCGCGAGGTCCGCGAGGCCCCCGATGTAGGAGGCCGCGACGTCGCGATAGTGCTTCCGGTTGAACATCAGCGTCACGTTGACCGGAATGCCGGCCCCGATGAGCCGCCGGATGGCCGGGACCCCCGCCGGGGTCGCCGGGACCTTGATGAAGACGTTCGGCCTCGAGAGGAGCTTCGAGAGCCGGGCCGCCTCCTGGACCGTCTCCTCCTCGCTCTGGGCGAGCGACGGAAGGACCTCCAGCGAGATCCAGCCGTCTTCCGGGTTCGCGGCGTGCTGCGCGGCGAAGAGATCGGCGCCGCGCGCGATGTCGTGCCGGGTCAGCTCGTCATAGATCGTGAAGGCGTCGGCCCCGGACGCCGCGAGCCGTGCGATGGCCGCGCTGTAATTTCCCTCGTTCTTCTCGACGGCCTGCCCGAAGATCGTCGGGTTCGACGTGACGCCGTAGATCGACCCCTCGCCGATCCAGCCGCCCAGCCGCCCGGACGTGATCATCCGGTCCGAGATGCTGTCCATCCAGACGGCCTGTCCGCGGCGACGGTATTCCACCGGGATGTTCATTCCGATCCCTCCTCCCTCTCGATCCTATTACGCCCGCCGCGCGCCGGAGGGGACCGCCGTCACGCCGTCGCGGGCGCGCCGTAGAACGGGATCTTCACGCCGAGCGCCTCGAGACGCGCCACGACGGCCGCGCGGAGCTCGCCGAGCCCGGCGCCCGTTCCCGCGGAAATCCGGACCGCGTCCGCCTCGAGTGTCTGCGGCACCGGAAGGTCCGTCTTGTTGTAGGCGACGAGGACGCGTCGCCGCTCCACCCCCATCTCGCCCAAGACCTCCTCCACGGCCGCCTTCTGTGCCTCCGCCCGGGGCGACGAGGCGTCGACGACGTGGACGAGCAGGTCCGCGTCCTCGGCTTCGGCCAGCGTGGAGCGGAACGACGCCACGAGCTGGTGAGGCAGCTTCCGGAGGAAACCGACGGTGTCGCCGACGACGATCGCCCGACCGCCGACCCCCTGGAGGCGCGCGTGGCGCGGATCGAGCGTGGCGAAGAGGCGGTCCTCGGCGAACTCCGAAGACGAGCTGAGCCGGTTGAAGAGCGTCGTCTTCCCGGCGTTCGTGTAGCCGACGAGGGCCACGACCGGGACCTGACGGAGCCTCCGGTGCCGGACCTCGCGCCCGCGCTCGATCTTCCGCAGCTCCTCCTTCAGCGTCGCGATCCGGCGGCGGATCTTCCGGCGGTCGAGCTCGATCTTCCGCTCGCCCGCGCCCCCGCGGAACGCCCCGCCGCCCCGCTGCTGGGCCAATCCCGTCACGCCGCCCGCGAGGCGGGGCAGGAGGTATTCGAGCTGGGCCAGCTCCACCTGCGTCATCGCCTCCCGGGAGCGGGCCCGGGACGCGAAGATCTGGAGGATCACGCCCGGACGGTCGAGGACGCGGGTCGGCAGCGCCTTCTCGAGGTTCCGGATCTGTGACGGGGAGAGCTCGTCGTCGAAGACCGTCCACCCGGCCCCGACGTTCCGGCCGAGCTCGGCGAGCTCGCCGAGCTTCCCCTTTCCGACGAACGTCGCGGGGTCGGGAGCCTTCCTCTCCTGCAAGGCGCGGGCGAGGACCCTCCCGCCGGCGGTGTCGACGAGCCGTTCGAGCTCGTCGAGGTGATCCTCCGCCGTGGCCCGGTCCGTCGTCCGGCCGAAGACGCCGACGAGAATCGTCTTCGGGCTCCGGGGTTTTTCGGCCTCGCTGGCCCGGTTTGAGGCCGGAGACGGTTTCACTCGAAGGGATGCTAGCGTATCGGCTTCGATGGCTTCGCGTCCCCCGGACCTGCCGCGCCTGAAGGAACGACTCGACGCCCTCCGCGCCACATGGCGGGGCCGGCGGCTCGACTCGGACCCGCTGGCGTTTCCCCATCGATTCGGAAATGCCGGCGACCGCGAGGTCGTCGCCTTTCTCGCGGCCTCCCTCGCCTTCGGACGCGTCCGGTCGATCCAGACCTCCGTCGAACGCGTCCTCGCGGCGCTGGGGCCGAGCCCCACGGGATTCCTCGATTCGTGGGACGAGCGGCCGATCCCGGAGCTCAGGCCGTTCGTCCACCGGTGGGTCACGGGCAAGGACGTCGAAGAGTTTCTTAGAAGGGTAAGAGGCGCACGGCAGACGTATGGCTCGCTCGGCGCGCTCTTCGCAGAGGGAGATCGCGAGGGGGATTTCTCAGAAGGTAAAGAAAGCCGCAGCGGCGCCCCATGCGCTGCGGGTGCGGACTACGTGCCGGCCCTTTCTACCTTTCTAAGAACTCTTCGCGGCGAATCCCTGAGCGGGAAGGCAGCTTCGCGCGGGCTCAGGTTCCTGCTCCCCTCTCCCTCGTCCGGCTCCGCCTGCAAGCGGTCCCACCTCTTCCTCCGCTGGATGGTCCGGACCGACGATTTCGATCTGGGGCTCTGGACGGGCGGGCGCTTCTCTCCCTCGCGCCTCCTCCTCCCGATGGACACGCACGTCCACCGGATCTCCCGGTATCTCGGCCTGACACGACGCCCTGCGGCGGATCTCGCGGCGGCGCGGGAAGCCACGGCGTGGCTTTCCCGGCTCTCTCCTGAGGACCCGGTCTCCTACGACTGGGCCCTTTCGCGCCTCGGGATCCTCGCCGAATGCGTGGACGCGCCGGCCCGGCGTCACTGTGAACGGTGCGCCGTCGCCCCCGTCTGCCGCGACCGGATCGGGCCGCTCCCGGCCGCTTCCCCGGAGAAATCGCTGACGACATGATCGACAGGAAGAACCTCCCCGCCCTCGTCGCCGCGGCGGCCGCCGCGGCCGTTCTCGCCTATCTCCTCAAGGACTCCCTCCGGGCCCCCGAGGCCGTTCGCGCGCTTCCCAAGGCGCCTCCGGCGGCCGCCGCGCCGACCGCCTTCGGGAAGGCGCCCCCCGTCCTCCTGCCCGGCGGCGGCCAGCGCGACCTGACGCGCCCCCCCGGAAAGCTCCTCATCGTCCACTACTGGGCGACCTGGTGCCCCCCCTGCGTCACGGAATTCCCGGATCTCCTCGCGTTCTGGAAGGAGTACGGGAAGAACCCGGCTCTCGACCTCGTGGCGGTCTCGGTGGACGAAGACTGGAAGACCGTGGACGACTGGGTCCGGAAGGTCGGAGCCGGCGGGGTCCCGCTCGCCCTCGATCCCCGGCGGGCGGCAGCGAAAGCCTTCGGAACGGAAAAATTCCCCGAAACCTACGTCCTCTCCCCGACGGGACAGGTCGTGGACAAGTTCATCGGGCCGGTGGTCTGGACGTCCCCGGCCGTCCGCAGACGGATCGACGAGCTTCTGAAGGCGCCGCGGGCGGCGCCGACCGGCGGCTGAAAGGGGGAACTTTTCGCTCCGGCCTCCGTTTATCCGGGGAGGAGAGACGACATGAGAGAGCTCCGCTCCGCCGTCAACGCCCTCTTCCTCTTCGTCCTCTTCCTCTTCGTCTACGCCCTCGTCTCGCCCGGGCATGCGTCCGGCAGTTCCCACGGGCCCCGCTTCCTCCGGATGACCATCGAAGACCAGGAGGGGCGTCACGGCCGCCCGGAGCGGGTGAGCCTCTCCGTCCCTTACGGCTTCATCCGCGGCGGGCTGAAATTCGCCAGCCTCGGCCGGCTGCACCGCGAGCTGGACCTTCGCCTCACGGAGCCCGTGGAGGCGGAAGAGGTCCGCGCCATCTGGAAGGAACTGCAGGAGACGCCGGAGGGAGGCGAGATCGTCCGGAAGCGGGACGCCGACACGGTGCGGATCCGGAAGGAGGGGGGCCAGCTGACGGTCGTCCAGACGAAGGAGTGCTGCCCCGACGAGGTCGTGACGCTGCGGATTCCGATGAAGCTCCTCGAGGCGGTCGCCGCCCGCGACCGGACTTTCGACGTCGATGCGATTCTCTCCGGCCTGCAGAACCTCGAGCGGGGCGAACTCCTCGACCTCAGGGCGAAGGACGCCCACGTCCGCGTCTGGATAGAGTGAGGCTCACTCCTCGCTGAAGGGGTCCCGCCCCATCTCCTCGATGAACCGGTCGAGCCGGTACTGGCACGGCCCGAAGAGGAAGCGCATCTCGCCGTTCTCGCAGACGACGTCGCGCACGTGAACCGAGAGCTCCAGCGGAAGCAGCGGCCCGAGGTTGATCACGACGAC
>DATIWM010000123.1:0-28330 GCA_035519355.1 Thermoanaerobaculia bacterium
GAGGAGGATCTTCGCGTGGCCGTACTGGCCCTTGCCGCCCGACTGCCGGATGAAACGGCCCTCGCCCTTCGTCTCCTTGCGGATGCTCTCGCGGTAGGCGACCTGGGGCTTGCCGACGTTGGCCCCGACGTTGAACTCGCGGACCATGCGGTCCACGATGATCTCAAGGTGGAGCTCGCCCATCCCGGCGATGATCGTCTGGTTCGTTTCCTTGTCCGTGTGGACGCGGAACGTCGGGTCTTCCTGCATGAGCTTGGCCAGCGCCATGCCCATCTTTTCCTGGTCGGCCTTCGTCTTCGGCTCGATCGAGAGCGTGATGACCGGCTCGGGGAACTTCATCGACTCGAGGACGACGACGGAGTTCCGGTCGCAGATCGTGTCGCCGGTCTGGACGTTCCGAAGGCCCACCGCGGCCGCGATGTCGCCGGCCCAGACTTCCTTGATCTCCTCCCGCTTGTTCGCGTGCATCTTCAGGAGGCGGCCGACCCGCTCGTTCGACTGCTTCGTCGAGTTGTAGACGCCCGAGCCCGCGTCGAGGTGCCCCGAATAGACCCGGAAGAAGGCGAGCTGCCCCACGAAGGGGTCGGTCATGATCTTGAAGACCAGGCCGGCGAACGGCTCGTCGTCCTTCGTCTCGCGGATCAGCTCCTTCCCGTCCTCGTCCACGCCGGTGATGGCCGGAATGTCGATCGGGGACGGGAGGTAGTCACAAACGGCGTCGAGCAGCTGCTGCACGCCCTTGTTCTTGAAGGCCGAGCCGCAGACGACGGGGTGGAGCTTTCCGGCGACGGTGGCCTTGCGCAGGGCCGCGCGGATCTGCGCGGCTTCCGGCACGTGACCTTCCATCCACTGGTGCATGATGCCGTCGTCGAATTCCGCGATCGTCTCGATGAGCCGTTCGCGGTACCTGTCGAAGAGCGCCTTGTGGTCGGCGGGGACGTCCACCGTCTCGAACTCGGCCCCCAGCGCGTCGTCCCGGAAGTCGTAGGCCTTCCCCTCGATGAGGTCGATGACCCCTTCGAACGTCTCGGCCGAGCCCCACGGGACCTGGATCGGGGTCGGACGGGCCGCCAGCTTCGTGACCATCATGTCGACGCACTTGTCGAAGTCGGCGCCCACGCGATCCATCTTGTTGATGAACGCCAGGCGCGGGACCCCGTAGCGGTCCGCCTGACGCCAGACGGTCTCGGACTGCGGCTCGACGCCCGAGACGGCGTCGAACACCGCGACGGCGCCGTCGAGGACGCGGAGCGAGCGCTCCACCTCGGCCGTGAAGTCGACGTGGCCCGGGGTGTCGATGATGTTGATCCGGGTCTCCTTCCAGAAGCACGTCGTCGCGGCCGACGTGATCGTGATGCCGCGCTCCTGCTCCTGGACCATCCAGTCCATCGTCGCCGTCCCGTCGTGGACCTCCCCGAGCTTGTAGTTGACCCCCGTGTAATAGAGGATCCGCTCGGTCGTCGTCGTCTTGCCCGCGTCGATGTGGGCCATGATGCCGATGTTCCGGCAGTTCTCGAGAGGATGAGTTCTCGGCATGTCGAATGCGTCCCGTTGCGGGTCTGTCTGCGCCGTCGAACTCACGGGGTCTGCATGTCGCTCGCGCCGCTCGCGAAACGATCCGGAGGCATCTCCCTCCGGCCGTGACCCCTGAGTTCCGCACGCTGAAAGGCGTGATCCGGGATGTTTCGAAGGACCTTTCCGGACCCTCAGGGCCGGCCGGTTTCCCTCCTCCCGGAGCGTCTCAGTGCAGGCTTACCAGCGGTAGTGGGCAAAGGCCTTGTTGGCCTCCGCCATCTTGTGGGTGTCCTCCTTCTTCTTGATGGCATTCCCGCGGTTGTTGGCCGCGTCGAGGAGCTCGCCGGCGAGCTTGTCTCGCATCGTCTTCTCGCCGCGCGCCTGGGAGTACGAGATGAGCCAGCGGATCGCCAGCGAGGTGCGCCGGTTCGGCTTCACCTCGACCGGGACCTGGTAGGTCGAGCCGCCGACGCGGCGGGACTTGACCTCGAGGACCGGCTTGACGTTCTCGACGGCCTTCTTGAACGTCTTGAGAGGGTCGTCCTGCGTCTTCTGCTCGATCTGCTTCATCGCGCCGTAGAAGATCCCCTCGGACAGGGACTTCTTCCCGCGCTCCATGACGCAGTTGATGAACTTCGTCACCAGCTGGGACTGGTAGACCGGATCCGGCAGGACCTCGCGCTTGGGGACCTCGCGGCGGCGGGGCATGGTGGTCTAGCCCTTCGGCCGCTTCGCGCCGTACTTGCTGCGCGACTGCTTTCGGTTCGCGACGCCGACGGCGTCGAGAGTCCCGCGGATGATGTGATAGCGGACGCCGGGGAGGTCCTTCACGCGGCCTCCGCGGATCATCACGATCGAGTGCTCCTGGAGGTTGTGTCCGATCCCCGGGATGTAGGTCGTGACCTCGATGCCGTTCGTCAGGCGGACGCGGGCGATCTTCCGAAGGGCCGAGTTCGGCTTCTTCGGCGTGGTGGTCTTCACCTGGGTGCACACCCCGCGGCGCTGGGGGCACGACTGCAGGGCCGGCGACTTCGTCTTGTAACGGACGGGGTCGCGCCCCTTGCGGACGAGCTGGCTGATGGTCGGCATCGGTCTTGGACGACTCCTTACAGGGACTCCGTTACGTGGCCCTCCGGGTCCTAACCCTCGCGCTCAGAGTCGCTTGGCGGCCTTGAACACGGGACGAGCCGACACAACGGATGCCCCGGCTCCCGGAGAAACCCGCGAAGAATACGGGTGCCCCCACGCTCTGTCAAGCGAGATCTGCCCCCGAGGCCGTCACCTCAGGTCCAGTGAATCGCCTCGCGGGATGCCTCGCGCCCGCCGCCGGCCGCCGGGGCGGAGGCCTTCGCCACGGGGCGCGCCAGCTCCGGATAGAGCTCCAGCGCCTTCGCCACGACGCCGGGGGCGTCGACCTTGTAGTGGGCCCGCTGCAGGCTCTGCGGGCTGTGGTCGACGAAGTTGTCCGAGACGCCGTGCGTCCGCACGCCGTCCGCCGGGAGCCCCGCGGCGTGGATCGCCTCCAGAACGGCGCTCCCGAAGCCCCCCATGAGAAGGTGCTCCTCCAGCGTCAGGAGCCGCGGCGAGGCGGAAAGCAGCGCCCGGACCAGCTCGACGTCCAGCGGTTTGGCGAAGCGCGCGTGCGCCACCCCGCAGTCGATCCCCTGGCCCCGAAGCATCTCGGCGGCTTTCTGCGCCACGGGCACCATCGCGCCGTAGGCCAGGAGGTTGAGGTCCCGCCCCGTCGAGAGGATCTCCCCCTTCCCGATCGGGATCTCCTGCCGCTGCTCGTCCAGCGGAATGCCGACGCCGAGGCCCCGCGGGAAGCGGATCGTGAAGGGGCGGCCGGCAGCCACCGCCGTGTACAGGAGATGCTGCAGTTCGTTCTCGTCCTTCGGGGCGGCCACGGTCATGTTCGGAATGCCGCGGGTGAAGGCGATGTCGTAGATCCCCTGGTGCGTCTTTCCGTCGTCCCCGACGAAACCGGCCCGGTCGACGCAGACGACGACCGGAAGGTTCTGCAGGCAGACGTCGTGGATCAGCTGGTCGTAGGAGCGCTGGAGGAACGTCGAGTAGATGGAGACGACGGGCTTCAGCCCGGCCTTCGCCATCCCGCCCGCCATGATGATGGCGTGCTCTTCGGCGATCCCCACGTCGAAGACGCGGTCCGGGAACCTCTTCTTCACCTCGACGAGCGCCGTCCCCTCCAGCATCGCCGCGCTGATGCCGACGATCTTCGGGTCCTCTTCCATCAGCGCGATCAGTGTCTTGGCGAAGACCTGCGAATACGTGAAGCCGGCGCCCGAGCCGGCCGCCGGGGACGGGGTCCCCGGCTGGTGGAACCGGGTCGGGTTGTCCTCGGCGCTGGTGTATCCCCGTCCCTTGTGCGTCAGGGCGTGGATGACGACGGGCGTTCCATCCACCGACACGCCCTTCGCGCGGCCGAAGGCCTCTTCCATCTCCGTGTAGTCGTGTCCGTCGATGGGGCCGATGTAGTGGAAGCCGAGCTCGTCCCAGATCAGGTTCGGAAAGAAGAGGCCTTCGACCGAGGCCTTCACCTTCTTGGCGAGGCCCCACGCTTCCTCGCCCTTCGGAAGGCGCCGGAAGATCTTGTGCCCGGCCTCGATGAACTTCTGGTAGTTCGGGTGGAGCTCGAAGCGGTTGCGCCAGTGGGCCATCCACCCGACGTTTTCCGAAATGGACCAGCCGTTGTCGTTCAGGACGACGATGAGCCTCCGGGGCCGGACGTGGACGATGTTGTTGAGCGCCTCGTAGCTCGTCCCGCACGTCAGCGCCCCGTCCCCGACGATCACCACCGTGTACGGTTCGCCGGGGTCGTTCTGCGTCGCAGCGGCCATCCCCATGCCGTAGGAGAGGCCGGTCCCGGCGTGTCCCGCGGCCAGGGTGTCGTGCTCGCTCTCGGACGGCTCCGCGAACCCGGAGAGGCCGCCCGGCATCCGGACGGTCGGGAACCGGTCGCGCCGCCCCGTCACCAGCTTGTGCGTGTAGCACTGGTTCGAGGTGTCCCAGACGAACTTGTCCCGGGGGCTGTCGAAGGCCCGGTGGAGCGCCAGCGTCAGCTCCACGACGCCGAGGTTGGAGGCGAGGTGTCCGCCGGTCTTCGTGATCGTCTCGATGATGAGGTTCCGGCAGTCCTGCGCGACCTGCGCCAGCTCGTCGTGGCTCAGAGTCTTCAGGTCCTGCGGCCCCTCGATGCGGCTCAGGATCTGCATTCGAATTTCCGCCTCCCCCTTGCGGGAAACGCGAATGATACCCTACGGCGCATGCCGGATCTGTCGATCGGCAGCGAAGAGCACAAACGGCTCTTCTGCGGCTTCTTCGTCCGGAGTCACGACCCGTTCCGGCCTTCGGACATCGTCTGGCCGGATCTTGACGACGCGACTCTCTCGCGCCTCAAGGCGCTCCCGGTCTGGGACGAGGCGGCCCGGACCGAGGCCGCGACGGCGCTCCGCATCGGGACGCTCGGGCGCGTCGAGAAGGATCCGCTCCTCGCCGAGGCCATCTCGCTGCAGGGCTACGAGGAGCAGCGGCACACAGAGATCATCCGCCTCCTCGCGCAGCGCTACGGCATCGTCCTCTCGGCGCAGCCGGCCCCGGAGATCCCGAGCGATCCCGTGCGCGCCTTCCTCCAGACCGGCTACGGCGAGTGCATCGACTCGTTCTTCGCGTTCGGCCTTTTCCGGATCGGCGTCGACTCGAAGTTCTTTCCCGAGGGGATCACGTCGGTCTTCGAGACGATCATGCAGGAGGAGGCGCGCCACATCCTGTTCGCCGTGAACTGGGCCGCGTACTCCAGGGCGCAGAGGCCTCTCCTGCTGCGCCCCGCGTTCGACGTGTGGCGTGGCTGGAACGTCCTCGCCGAGGTGGCAGGCCGGCTGAAAGGGGCGCTCCGGATGGCGCGGGACGGCGGCCGCAAGGACGGACCGGATTCACAGGCGGGCTTCACGGTCGCGAGCGCCGGCTCTTTCGGGGAGTTCTCGGTGCGCCGGTTCCTCGGGCTCTGCCTCTCGGAGAACGAGCGGCGCCTGGCCCCCTACGACGCGCGGCTCCTCCGGCCGACGCTCGTCCCCTCGCTCGTCAGGCGCGTCTTGGGGCTCTTGCCGGGGAGTCGGGAGGCTCGCCCCGGTCGAGCGCCCTCTTCACCCGCCGGGTGATCCGGAAGAGCTCGGCCCGCGAAACCTTCGCTCCGGGGCCCTTCGCCTCTACCTTGTCGAGCGTCGCCCGCGCGAGGGCCACCGGAAGCGCGCAGAACTCCACGAGGCCGCGCGGCGCGCCCGCCGCCTGGAGAATGCCGATGTACTCCGCCGCCACCCCGAGATCCCGGCGCGCGAGGGCGAACACATCGGCCACCGGAACGACCTCGGGAAGGTACCGTCGCCCCTCCGCCGCGTCCTCACCGGCATCCTTCAGGATGTTCACCAGCTGGAGCGCCTCGCCGAAGGTCGCGGCGCGCCGCCGGAGCGCCCCGGCCGACGCGTCGAGGGCCGGACGCCCGATGAGAAAGAGGTCGGTCAGCATCTCGCCGACGATGCCGGCCACGTAGTAGCAGTAGCGGTGGAGATCGTCGAGTGTCGAAAGGACGAGCCCCCCTTCTCGCGTCCGCGAAACGAACTCAGCCATTCCTTCCGAGGACCGGACAACGTGGGCACGGATCGGCTCGATCGCATCCTTCGAAAGAGAGAAAAACGCCTCGAGAACGAACGGAACCTCGGCGATCAGCTCCCGGTAGCCGGCGTGCTCTGCCGGGCGGGCGGCGCCCCACGCCGTGGAGAGGCGAACGGCGTCCTGGCGATTGTTCTCACGGAGAAGTCCCTCGAAATCCTTCAGCGCAGAGGTCCGCGCCTCCGGGGTCCAGTGGGCGGCGTCCTCGAACGTGTCGGCGATCCGGAAGAGCAGGTACGCGACCGTCACCTCGCGCCTCGTCGGCTCCGGAAGGACCGGAATCGAGAGCGCGAAGGTGCGGCTCGTCTTTTCGAGGAGGCCTTCGAGGGTCGGCACGCTCAGATCTTCTCCGGAAGGAGCCGCTCGAGGAAGAGGCCGAGCGCCCCCGCCCCGTCGCGGACTCGCCGGCGGACCCGGAGGAGCTGTGGGAGGGCGGAAGGGTGGAGAACGAGCCGCCGGGCGACGGCCGCGCGGCCGACCGAACCGTCGGCGGCCATGCAGGACGAGAGAAACGCCGGAAGCTCCTCGTCGAAGGTGTCCGATACGGCCCGCAGAATCGCGTAGGGAACGCCGCGGCTCGTCGCCGCGCGCGCCCAGGCGGCCGACTCCATGTCGACGACGGCGGTGGTGTCGGCCCCGCCGAACCGGCGGGCGACCTCGCTCTTCTCCCTCGAAGAGGTGATCGGCCTCGCGACGGTCACGAACGTCGCCGGCTTCGCGCCGAGGGCGACGGCCCGGGCGATGAGCGCGACGTCCGGTGCGGGCGCCTCGCCGGCTTCGTCGACGACGCGCGAGGCGACGAGGATCTCCCCCGCGCGGAGGGAGGAATCGAGCGCTCCGGCGGCGCCGAGACCGACGAGCAAGGAGACCGGGAATTCTCCTAGAAGGAATGAAACCCCCCGCTCGGCCCGCGCCTCCCCATCACCGGTCATGGCGAGCAGGACGGCAGCGCCGACCATTCTTCCCTTCATAAGAAGCCCCCGGTCGTCGTATCCCGCGCGCAGGCGCAGCCCCTCCGAGACGAACTTCGCGATCGCGTCGAACTCTTCCGGGATCGCCGCCACGATGGCGACGAGCCCCGCGTGCGCGGCCGGCGGGCGCGGCGGCTGCTTCGCCCCGCAGCCCGGCTCAGACGCGAACATAGCCGTTCTCGCGAAACCAGGCGACGGCGCGGGAGAGGGCCCCTTCCACCGGACTCTGCGGGAGCCCCAGCTCGCGGACCGCCTTCGACGCGTCGAAGAACATCCGGTGCCGCGACATCCGGACGCTCTCGAGGCTGACGCGCGGCGGGCGCCCGAGCAGCCCGGAGACGAACGTGTCGACGGCGGCGACCGCCAGAGGGATGCCGTGCGGCAGCCGGACGGTCGGTGCCGCGAGGCCGGTGATCCGGGAGAGCGCTTCGAGGATCTCGATCAGCGTCATGTTCCGGTTCCCGAGGATGTACTTCTCCCCCGTCCGCCCGGACCCGGCCGCGAGAAGGTGCCCGGCCGCCACGTCGCGGACGTCGACGAGGTTCAGGCCGGTGTCGACATAGGCCGGAAGCCTCCGGTTCAGGAAGTCGACCACGAGCTGCCCCGTCGGCGTCGGCTTCACGTCGAGTTCGCCGACCGGGGTTGAGGGGTTGACGATGACGACGGGGAGACCGCGCGCCACCCACGCCTCGGCCACCCGTTCGGCGTCGTACTTGCTCTTCTTGTAGTGGCCGACCACCTCGTCGCGGGCGACGGGCGTCGTCTCGTCGGCCGGCGAGCCGTCTTTCCGCAGCCCCAGCGCCCCCACGGAGCTCGTGTAGACGATGCGCGAAACGCCCGCCTCCGCGGCCGCGGCGAGAACGTTTTCGGTTCCGCCGGCGTTTGCCCGGTAGAGCTCTCCGGGGTTCCTCGTCCCGAGCCGGTAGTCCGCCGCGACGTGGTAGAGCGTCGAGATGCCGCGTAGTGCCCGTCCGAGCGACGCCGGGTCGCCGAGGTCCCCGGCGACGATTTCGACCGGAAGGCCGTCGAGGTTGCTCCGCCGGCTGGTCGGGCGGACCAGACAGCGGACCGTCGCCCCTTTGGCCAGAAGAGCCCGCACGACATGGGCACCGACGAATCCTGTCCCCCCCGTGACCAGGTTCACGGGACGAGCTTACTCAATGGAGAGTCAGGGGGGCGCGGGGGGTGCGGACCCGGCGCAGCCGTTCGGTGGAACGTGCCGCGCACCCCCCGAGTTTTCACGCCGCCAGGCCGAGGTTCCAGGCGATGAGCCGGACCATGTCGCCCGGGCTCTTCGGGAGCTCCTTCACGACCGAGGCCTCGAAGCCCGAGTGCATGAGGCAGTTCGCGCAGAGAGGGTCCTGCCGCGACTCCCAGTAGGCCCAGTCGGTCCCGTTCCAGAACTCGTCGTAGGTCTCGGACCAGGTCTTCCCGATGAGGTAGCAGGGACCTTTCCACCCGTTCGGGGTGTAGGTCACGGTGCTCCAGGGCGAGCACTTGTACTCGCGGAGGCCCGCCGCGAACTCGAGGAACATCGGGGTCGAGGTGAGCCGATAGCTCTTCGAGATCTCCAGGATCCGGCGGAACTTCCGGTGGATCTCCGACTTCGTCAGGAAGATCTCGGCCCCCACCGACTCGTAGTGGTAGCCGGGCGACACGAGCATTCCCTCGACGCCGAGATCCGTCAGGAAGCGGCAGAGCTCCTCGACCTCCTCCACGCTCGTCTCCTTGAAGACGGTCGTGTTCGCCATGACGTGGTGGCCGAGCTTCACGCCTTCCCGGATCATGGCGACGGCCCGGTCGAACGTCCCTTCCTTGGCGCAGACGTAGTCGTGCGTCTCGCGCATCCCGTCGAGGTGAACGTTGATCATCAGCCGCTTGTGAGGGGGGAGGACGCCGTAGACGGTCTCGTCCAGGAGGAGGCCGTTCGTGCAGAGGTAGATGTGCCGCTTCCGCTCGATGATCCCCCCCACGAGCTCCGCGAGCTCGGGATAGAGCGTCGGCTCGCCGCCGCAGATGGAGACGACCGGAGCCTGCGAAACGTCGATCGCGTCGAGGCATTTCCCGAGCGGAAGCCGGTCCTTCAGCTTCCCGGTGTGACGCTCGACCGCGCAGCCGAGGCAGGCGAGGTTGCAGGTGTAGAGGGGCTCCAGCATCAGGACGAACGGATAGCGCGCGTTCCCCTTCACGGCGTTCCGCACCTGGTGCGCGATCGTGTCCGTCATGATGTGTGCCGGGAATCTCATCGCGTCTGACCGTCCTGTCCCCGCAGATGGGCCGTCCGCCGTACGCCGGCGACGCCGCCCGTCCGGGATCCCGCCGTCGCCTCCTCGTGCCGGTAGAGCGAGAGAGCCCAGAGCGGGAAGTAGGTGGCGTAGAGGTGGTATCGAAGATAAAAGACCTTCGGAAACCCCGTTCCCGTCCAGTGGGTGTCGCGCCAGGAACCGTCGTACTGCTGCTCGCGAAGCAGGTACGCCACGCCGCGCTCGACGGTTTCGGAACGGTCCTCGTCGAGCGAAAAGAGCGCCATCAGCGCCCAGGCCGTCTGGGCGGCCGTGGAGGGGCCGCGCCCCTTCATGGTCGGATCGTCGTATGAGCGCGGCAGCTCGCCCCACCCGCCGTCGGCGTTCTGGTGCGCGCGCAGCCAGGCACCCGCCCGCTGGTAGCGCGGCTTCCTCAGGTCCTCGCCGGCATGTGCGAGGCCCCGGAGGACGAGCCAGGTCCCGTAGATGTAGTTGACGCCCCACCTCCCGTACCACGTGCCGTCCCGCTCCTGCTTGCCGTTCAGGAAGGAGACGGCGGCGCGCACCGCGGGGTGGCCCGGAGGGACGCCGAGGTTGTGGAGCGCCTCGAGGGCCCGGCCGCTGATGTCCTCGCAGCTCGGGTCGAGCATCGCGTTGTGGTCGGCAAAGGGAATGTAGGTCAGGACGTCGAGGTCGCACCCCTTGTCGAAGGCCCCCCAGCCGCCGTCCCGGTTCTGCATCGAGAGGAGCCAGCCCTGCCCCCGCTCGATGGCCTCGAGCCGCCGCGCCTCCTCGGGCGCCTCGGCGAACCGGACGCGGGCGAGCGCCGTGAGGACCTCGGCCGTGTCGTCCGTGTCGGGGTAGAACTCGTTGGCGTATTCGAAATACCAGCCGCCCAGGGGCCCGCCAGGGTTCGACCGGGTCCAGTCGCCCGGCAGGCGGGCCTCCCGGTCGAGAAGCCAGCTGGCCGACAGGCGGAGCGACGGGTCGTCCGCCGGCGTGCCCGATTCCGACAGGGCAACGGCGGCGATGGCCGTGTCCCAGACCGGAGAGAAGCAGGGCTGGACCCGGAGCGTCTCGTCGTCCTCGATCTCGAATCGCTCGAGCTCGTGAACCTGGGAGAGGAGCCGTGGATCGTCCAGGCCGTACCCGAGGCAGCGGAAGGCGAAGATCGTATTGACGATCGGCGGGAAGATCGCCCCAAGGCCGTCACTCCGGACGAGCCGGTCGTGGATCCACGTCTCGCAGCCCGCGAGGGCCCGTTTCCGGAAGGGCCTCAGCCGGGCCGCCTCGAGCACCCGGATCAGGACGTCGGCGGCCGTGAAGACGCCGCGCCAGAACCGCTCGCGGGGCGTCCGCCGCCGCTCCGGGTGGAAGTGCGGGACGTGAAGCTCCGGGATCTCCGCGTGAGCCGGCACCGGGCAGAACGGCTTGGCGGCCCAGACGACCGAGAGAGGCACCACGATCGTCCGGGACCAGGACGACATCCGGTAGATGTTGAACGGCACCCAGTCCGGCAGAAGGACCAGTTCCGGCGGGACGGCCGGACAGCGGCTCCAGTCGCACTGACCGAAGATCGCAAGATAGATCTTGGTGAAGGAGTTGCACGCCTCGACGCCGCCCATCCGGCGGATCACGTCGCGCGCCCGGGCCATGTGGGGGGCGTCCGACGCGTCGCCGACAAGCTTCAGGGCGAAGTACGCTTTCACAGACGTCGAGACGTCGGCCGCTCCGCCCGGGTAGTTCGGCCAGCCTCCCTCGGGCAGCTGTTGCCGCCGGAGATACTCAGCGGCCTTCTTCACACGATCTTCTCCGGTCCGCCCGAGAAAATGCATGGTCAGGACGTACTCGGATTCGAGGATCGTGTCGCCCTCCAGCTCCCCGCACCAATGTCCGTCAGGGTTCTGAATCGAAAGGAGATAGCGGCGGGCGGCGGCGACGGAGAACCTGACCCGGTCCACCGTCGGCCTCTCGCCGGATACACGTGGACCCTGAGGCACGTCACTCATAAGACGGGCGGAGCGTAAAGGACGCCGGCCGATCGCGCAAGTCGGGGCGGCTTCCTCTGAAATCTCCTCGCACGGCCGCCTCGGAGTGTGCGCCCCGGCGACAGGGCAGTCAGCGCGGAGGCGGGGCCAACGCGACGATCTCGCCCCGGAGCGAAAGAAGGGCGAGGCGCGCTCCGGTCAGCGCTTCGGAGGCCCGCGAGACGCCATCTTCGGCGTCGGCCATCTCCAGCTCGGCCCGGGGAACCCCGTCGGGCTCCCCGCGCCCCTCGCGGGCCCGGACCTGGGCGACGCGCAGGGCCTCTCGGGCGACGGCGAGCCCTCTTCGCGCCAGATCCAGCTCGCGCCCGGCGAGATCGGCCTCGGCCGCGGCCGTCCGCGCGGCCCGCGCCACGTCGTTCTCCCGCGCCCGGCACTGCTCCCGCACCCGGCCCTCCTTCGCCCGGGCCTGTGCCGCCCGCGCGGTGTCGAGCCCGCCCGTCAGGACGGGAACGACGACGGAGACGCCGGCGCTCGCGGTATTCGTATCGACCTTCAGATAGTACTGGTCGTAGTTGTAGTAGGGCGGCACGTAGAGGTAGCGGGCTTCGGCGATGACCATCGGGCGGAACCAGCGGTCCGCGAGATCCGCGGCGCGGGAGGTCGCGCCGGCTTCCTCCCCGAGGGCCCGAAGCTCCGGGTCGGAGGCGATCGCCGCGAGGACGGGGTCTCCGCCGGCCGCATCCGGAAGCGCCTGGAGCGGATCCTCCGCCAGGACCAGGGTGGCGCCTTCCGGGAGGCTGGTGGCGACCTTGAGCTCGGTGGCGGCGAGGTCCCGCTCGGTCTCGGCGGCGAGGAGGCCGTGCCGGGCCCGCGCGAGGTCGAGTCCCGACCGCTCGACGTCGAGCTCCGTCACGCGCCCCTCACGGCCGAGCGCGGAGGTCCGCGCCTGAATCGTCTCGCGGGCGGCCAGTCGCCGCCGCGCGCTCTCCACCCGGCGTTCCGACGCCCAGAGGCGGGCGCAGGCCGCGACGGTCCGGCGGATCGCCTCCCGCCGCGCCGATTCGAGCCGTCCCGCGGAGAGAGCCGAGCGGCCCGACGCGACCGCCTCGTCCTCCTTCAGGACCGGATCCCAGAGCGTCAGACGGAGCCGGGCGCCCGCCGCCGCGGGGGGCTCGCCCGCCACGGTGAGAGGGAGCCCCGTCGTCACGCCCGGCGTCGTCGTCAGGACGAACTGCGGCATGAAGGCGCTTCGCGCCATCTTCACGCCCTCGAGCGACTCCACGGCCGCGCCCCCCGCCGCGAGAAGCGCCGGGTCCCTCTCGAGCGCCCGCTCGACCGCGCCCCGGACCGTCAGCGGTCCGGACGCGTCCTCTCCCGCCGCGGGCGCGGCGGCCGGAAGGAGCGCCAGGATCGCCGCCGCAGCGGCGATCCGCCCCTCATTCATGGCGGAGCGCCTCCACCGGGTTGAGGCCGGCGGCCCGCATCGCCGGAAAGACCCCGAAGACGATCGTCACGCCGCTGGAGAAGAGGAACGCGAGAACGCCCGACAGGGCGGAGACCCGGATCGTGACGCCCGTGACGAGAAGGCGCGCGGCGAGGGGCAGGCCGAGCCCCAGAAGGACACCGATCAGCGATCCGATCGACCCGAGGAGGAACGCCTCGAGGAGGAACTGCCGGAGGATGTCGCGCTGCCGCGCCCCGAGGGACTTCCGGAGGCCGATCTCCCGGGTCCGCTGCTCCACCGAGGCCAGGAGAATGTTCATGATGCCGACGCCGCCGACCACGACGGAGACGGCCGCGGCGACGACGAAGACGAGAATCAGGCCCGACGAGATCGCCTCGGCCACCCTGATGACCGTCGTCATGCTCTCCACCTTGAAGACCGCCCCCTGCCGGTGGCGCTCGCGGAGGAGCGATTCCATCGCGGCGACGCCCTCGGGGATCAGCGGGAACTCCCGGACCTCCGCGAACAGGGTGTCGACCCGCCGGATCGGCGTGAAGAACCAGCCCACGGTGATCGGGACGAAAATGGTCCGCGGGATCACCTCGCCCTGCCCCATCGTGTCGACCGGCTTGTCGAAGACCCCGACGATGCGAAAGGTCATCCCGAGGGTGCGAAGCGTCTTCTCCCCGATCGGCTCCGCGCCGTAGAGCTCCTCGTAGAGCGGGCGGTTGACGACGCAGACCTTGGCTCGCTGGAGGACGTCTTCTTCGTCGAGAAAGCGTCCGTCGACGATCCGGACGTTGCGGCGGACGGCCGTGTAGTTGGGCGTCGTGCCGACGATCCGGAGGGTGGCGCTCGTCGAGAGCGTCGCGACGGTCGCCTGGAGTTCGACGATGGGTGTCACGCCCCGGAAGAGGTCCGTCCGGGCCGCGACGGCCTTCGCGTCCCCTTCCGTGATCTGGTCGTCGCGCAGGCGCGACACGCCCGAGGTGACGGTCCCCTGGTAAGTCGCCCAGACGAGGTGCGAGCCGACGCCCTCGATCTGCTCCATGACGAAGCCGCGCCCCGTGAGGCCGAGCGAGACGATCAGGATGATGGCGGCCGTCCCGACGATGAGACCGGCCAGAGTCAGCCAGGTCTGGACGGGGTGCGTCCGGAAGCGGTTCAGCGCGGTCTCGAGGACCTCTCGAAAGACCATCTCAGCTCCCGCGGACGAGGACGCGCACGCCGTCGGAGAGGGGCGTCGTGCCCGGGAGGAGCACCACGTCGCCCTCGGCCAGCCCCGAGGTCACCTCCACGGCCGTCAGCCCCATCAGGCCGACGGCGACGTCGCGGCGGCGCGCCCGGCCGTCGACGGGGACGAAGACGAAGCGCCTTTCGCCGTCCCGCTGCAGGGCGGCGCGGGGGACGACGAGGGCTCCTCTCTTCTCGCCCGCCACGATCTCGACGTTGACGGAAGCGTTCGGCGGAAGTTCGTCCGAGGCGCTCCGGATTTCTCCGAGGACGTCGGAGACCTCCCGCCCGCCGACTTCCCGGAGGCCCGGAGAGACGCGCGCGATCGTCCCTTCCCACGTCTTGTCCGGAAGGCCGTCGAACGTGACGCGCATTCGCTGCCCCGGGGCGATCCGGGGGAGGTCCGGCTGATCGACGCGTGCCCGGACGCTCCGGACGCCCGGCTCGGTCACGCCCGCCACGATCTGTCCGGGCGCCACGATCTCTCCCGTCTTCCGCGGGAGGCCGTAGACCATGCCGTCGCGCGGCGCGGCGACGGTGAGCGCGGCCACACGATTCTCGAGATCCTGCGCGGAGGCCCGCACCAGCTCCAGCCGCGACGCGCCGGCGGCCCCCCCGTCCAGCGACGCGAGCCGGGCCTCGGCGCTCCGGAGGCGCTCCTCCGCATCCCGTAAGGCGGCCTCGCTCGCTTCCCAGAGGGACTTCGTGGTCGCCTTCTCCGCGAGGAGGCGGGTGTCGGCCTCGAAGGTCCTCTTCTTCTCCGCCGCCTCGCGGCGGGCGCGATCGGCCTCGCCGGCTGCCTGGGTCTTTTCTGCCGCGAGACGGAGCGCCTCGGCCCGGACCTCGTGCGCCTTCTCCGAGACGGCGGGGCTCTCGAGTCGGACGAGCGTCTCCCCTTTCCGGACCCGGTCGCCGTCGTGGACGAGAATGGCGGCCACCGTGGCCGCGTCGAGGGCCCGGAGCTCCCCCCCCGGAAGGGGCTCGAGGGTGCCGTCGCAGAGGATCGGCACGAGGAGGTCCCCCCGCACCGCCTTCGCCGACGGGACGGACGGCGGCGTCGGCCGCCAGAGCCCCGCCGCGAGAAGAAAGACGACGAGGACTCCGGCCGCGGCCGCTAGCCAGCGGAAGGGGTGCGAGGAGCCGGTCGCCATGGGTCGATGTTACGGGAAAGCGGGTCCGGCGGAAGGCGCCGGCGACCTGTCCGGAGCGTTCCACACGCCGCCGAGAGCCTTGATGAGGTTCACGCTGGCCGTCATCTGCCTCGTCCGGATGTCCACGGCCACCCGTTCGTTCGAGAGAGCGGCGGCCTGGGCCGTCACGACCTCGAGGTAGGTCGTGACCCCTCCCTCGTAACGGTTCCGGGACATCGTCACGGAGCGCCTGGCGGCGGCCACCGCGGCGGCCTGCTCCCGCTCCTCTTGCGACAGGATCCGGAGCGCCGCGAGACTGTCCTCGACCTGGGCCAGGGCGGCGAGCACGTCGGCGCGGTAGGCCGCCACCGTCCCGTCGTACGCCGCGAGGGCCTGCTCCTTCACGGAGCGCCGCTTGCCGCCGTCGAACAGCGTTTCGGCGAGCGCCGCCCCGACCGACCAGAAGAGATTCGGCGCGGAGACGAAGTTCGCCAGATTCATGCTCTGCAATCCCCCCGCGGCCGAAAGAAGAAGGCGCGGGAAGAACGCCGCCGTCGCGACGCCGATCTGCGCATTGGCAGCCGCCATCTGGCGCTCCGCGGCGGCGATGTCCGGCCGGCGCTCGAGGAGCTCCGAGGGAAGCCCGACCGGAACGGCCGGAGGTTCGGCGTCTTCCGATTCCGGCGCGAGGGTGAAATCGGCCGGCGGCTTGCCGACGAGAATCGCGATCGCATGCTCGAGCTGGGCCCGCGTGATGCGGAGGTCGGTCGCCTGGGCGCGCGTCGTCTCGAGCTGCGTCTGGGCGAGGGCCACGTCCACCCCCGACACGACGCCCTGCCGGTAACGGTTGACCGTCAGCTGAAGCGCCTTTTCGTAGGCGGCGACGTTCGTCTCGAGAAGCCGCCTCTCGGCGTCGGCCCCCCGGAGCTGGAAGTAGTCGAGCGCCAGCTCGGCGTGAAGGCTCAGACGGACGGCTTCGAGGTCGGCCGCGCTCGCCTGGGCGGTCGCCACGCTCCCTTCGACGTTCCTCCGGATGCGGCCCCATACGTCGGCTTCCCACGCGACGCCGAGCGGCACCTGGAAGTTGTTGCCGGTGGTCCGGGGCGCGCCGGCCGGCGCCCCGGGAGCGGTGGTCGACGCGCTCGAACGGGCCGCGGAGGGTGCGGTCGCCAAGGTCGGGAACAGATCGGCACGCGCCCCCAGGACGGCCGCGCGCGCTCCCCTGAACTGCGCCTCGGCGAGGGCGAGGTTCTGGTTCGAGACGTCGATCCGGGCTTCGAGCCCGTTCAGGATGGGGTCCCCGAAGATCTCCCACCACATTCCGCGGGGCGCATCGTCCCGCGGCTCGGCCGGCTTCCAGGAGTCGGGGCCGGTCGCGCCGGGCGGCGCGAGCTCCTTGTAAGACGCCGGCACGCTCGCCGGCGGCCTTTGATAGTCCGGACCGACGGCGCAGGCTCCTGAAAGGAGGACCGCGGAAGCCATGACGATGCGGCGCACCATCACGCTCTCCCCGGAACGGGCACGACCCTCCGGAGAAGCCCGCGCCTCGCCGCTTTCCACCGGAGCCGGAACCGGTCGAGGTGAAGATAGACCACCGGCGTCGTGTAGAGCGTCAGCATCTGGCTGAAGATCAGTCCGCCCACGATCGCGATCCCGAGCGGCCGGCGCAGCTCCGAGCCGGTGCCCCCCCCGACCGCCAGCGGCAGACCGCCGAGCAGCGCCGCCATCGTCGTCATCGTGATCGGCCGGAACCGGAGCATGCACGCCTGGAAGATGGCCTCTTCCGGGTTCTTCCCCTCCCGCCGCTCGGCCTCGATAGCGAAGTCGACCATCAGGATCCCGTTCTTCTTCACGATCCCGATCAGGAGGATGACGCCGATGAGCGCGATGACGGAGAGTTCGGTCCGAAACGCGAGGAGCGCGAGGAGCGCGCCGACCCCGGCGGAGGGGAGCGTCGAGAGAATCGTGAGGGGATGGATCAGGCTCTCATAGAGGACCCCGAGAACGATGTAGACCGCCAGAAGCGCCGCGGCGATCAGGATCGGCTCGTTGGCGAGCGACGCCTGGAAGGCCTGGGCCGTCCCCTGGAAGCTTCCGCGAATGCTGGCGGGCAGACGGATCTCCGCCCGGGCGCGCTGAATGGCGTCCACGGCCGTGCCGAGAGCGACGCCCACGGGAAGGTTGAACGACAGGGTCACCGACGGGAACTGTCCCTGATGGTTCACCTGGAGCGGGGCCGTGTTCGGTTCGTAGCGCGTGAACGCGGCCAGAGGCACAATCCCGCCGGTGCTCGTCCGGACGTAGACCTGCTTGAGCCCGTCCGGGTTCTGCCAGAACTGCGGATCGACGGCCATCACGACGTGGTACTGGTTGAGCGGCGTGTACATGGTCGACACCTGCCGCTGACCGAACGCATCGTAGAGCGTGTCGTCGATCATCCGCGCCGAGATGCCCAGTCGTGACGCCGTGTTCCGATCGATCGTCAGCGAGGCCTGGAGGCCTTTGTTCTGCTGGTCGCTGTTGACGTCGGCGAGTTCCCGAAGCGTCCGGAGCTTCTCGTAGACGCGGGGGGCCCACTGGAACAGCTCGTTCGGGTCGTCCCCCTGGAGGGTGTACTGGTACTGGGTCGCGCCGAACCGTCCCCCGACCCGCACGTCCTGGACCGCCTGCAGGTAGAGCGTCGCGCCCGGGACGTGCGCGAGCTTTCCGCGCAGGCGCGCGATGACCTGGTCGACGGTCGCGTTCCGCTGCTCATTGGGCTTCAGCCCCACGAAGACCCGCCCCGTGTTGACGGTTCCGCCGCCGAGAAATCCCGCGGCGGTCTCGACCGCCGGGTCCGCCTGGAGCGTCTTTACGAACTCCGTCAGCTTGCCGCGCATCGACTGGAACGAGGCGTCCTGGTCCGCCACGATCGAGCCGTTCACCCGCCCCGTGTCCTGCTGGGGGAAGAAGCCCTTCGGGATCTCCGCGTAGAGGTAGACTGTGGCGGCCATCGTGGCGAGCGTCACGGCCATCGTCAGGCGCTGATGCCGGAGAACCCACCCGAGCGACCGCTGGTAGCCGCCGAGGATCCGCGCGAACCCGCGCTCGCTGGCCCGGTAGAGCCGCCCTCTCCTCTCCTCCTCGTGCGGACGCAGGAGCCTCGCGCACATCATGGGCGTCGCCGTGAGGGAGACGAGCATGGAGATGGCGATGGCCACGGAGAGCGTCACGGCGAACTCGCGGAAGAGCCTCCCGACGATCCCGCCCATCAGGAGGATCGGGATGAAGACCGCGACGAGCGAGAGGCTCATCGAGATGACCGTGAAGCCGATCTCCTTCGCCCCGAGCAGCGCCGCCTCCATCGGCCTCATCCCGCCCTCGACGTGCCGCGTGATGTTCTCGACGACGACGATGGCATCGTCGACGACGAACCCGGTCGCGACCGTGAGGGCCATCAGCGATAGGTTGTCGATGCTGTAGCCGAAGAGGTACATCACGCCGAAGGTGCCGACGAGCGAGATGGGGACGGCGACCGTCGGGATGAAGGTCGAGCGCGGACTCCGGAGGAAGCCGAAGACGACGAGGACGACGAGGGCGATCGCGATCAGGAGCGTGATCTCCACGTCCCGGACGGACGCCCGGATGGTCCGCGTCGCGTCGATCATCACGGACAGAGTGATCGTCGGCGGGATCGCGGCCTGGAGCTGCGGCAGAGCCGCCCGGACCCCGTTCACGGTCTCGATGATGTTCGCTCCGGGCTGACGGAAAACGATGAGGAGGATGGCCGGCCTGCCGTTGGCGAGCCCGGCGGTCCGGATGTCCTCGACCGAGTCCGTGACGCTGGCGACGTCCTGGAGCGTCAGGGCCGCGCCGTTCTGGTACCGGACGAGAAGGGGCCGGTACTCGACCGCCGTGAGGAGCTGGTCCGTGGTCGACAGGGACCAGGCCCTGTCGATCGAGGCGACTTCGCCTTTCGGGCGGTTGGCGTTGGCCGACGCGAGGACGTCCCGGACGTCCTCGAGCGAGAGGCCGTTGTTGTTCAGAGCCGACGGGTTCACATTCACCCGGACCGCCGGCAGCGCGCCTCCGCCGACGATGACCTGTCCGACCCCCTTCACCTGCGAGAGCTTCTGCTGGAGGATGGAGGCGCCGATGTCGTACATCTTCGGGCGGCCGACGACGTCGGACGTGAGCGCAAGGAGCATGACGGGGGCGTCGGCCGGGTTGACCTTCCGGTACCACGGGTTGTTCGGCAGGCTGGCCGGAAGCTGTCCCCGGGCGGCGTTGATGGCGGCCTGCACGTCGCGCGCCGCGGCATCGATGTTCCGGGAGAGGTCGAACTGGAGCGTCACGTTCGTCGACCCCAGGGAGCTCGAGGAGGTCATCTCCGTTACGCCGGCGATCCGCCCGAACTGGCGCTCCAGCGGCGTGGCCACCGAGGAGGCCATCGTCTCGGGGCTCGCTCCCGGGAGCCCCGCCGACACGCTGATCGTCGGAAACTCCACCTGCGGGAGCGGCGACACCGGGAGGAACCGGTAGCCGACCGCGCCGGCGAGGGCGATCGCGACCATCAGGAGCGTGGTAGCGACCGGCCGGCGGATGAAGGGCGCCGAGAGGTTCATCTTCCCTCGGCCCCGAGGGCCGGCGCGGAAACCGCCGCCCGTGAGGCCCTCGATCCCGCGATGCGCCGGGCCAGCCGGTCGAACGCGAGATAGATCACGGGGGTCGTGTAGAGCGTCAGCATCTGGCTGAAGATGAGCCCGCCGACGATGGCGATACCGAGCGGCCGCCGCAGCTCCGAGCCGATGCCCGAGCCGAGGGCGAGCGGGATGCCGGCGAACAGCGCCGCCATCGTCGTCATCAGGATCGGGCGGAACCGGAGCAGCGCCGCCTGGAAGATCGCGTCTTCCGGCGCCTTCTTCTCCTTCCGCTCGGCGTCGAGCGCGAAGTCGATCATCATGATCGCGTTCTTCTCGACGATTCCGATGAGCAGGATGATTCCGATCAGGGCGATCACGGAGAAGTCGGTGCGACAGATCATGAGCGAGAGAAGCGCGCCGACTCCCGCCGAGGGGAGGGTCGAGAGAATCGTCACGGGATGGATGTAGCTCTCGTAAAGCACCCCGAGGAGGATGTAGACCGTGACGATCGCCGCGAGGATCAGGAACGGCGTGTTCACGAGCGACGCCCGGAAGGCCTGCGCGGTCCCCTGGAAGCTCGTCTGGATGCTGGCGGGGAGCCCGACCTCCCGTCCGGCCTTCTCGATCGCCCGAACCGCGTCGCCGAGCGAGGCGCCCGGCGCGAGGTTGAACGAGACGGTGACCACGGGGAACTGACCCTGGTGGTTCACGGCGAGCGGCGCGTTGCCGACGTGGATGTCCGTGAAGGAGCCGAGCGGGACGGCCCCCCCGCCGCTCCCGCGCAGGAAGACGCTCTTCAGGTCGTCCGGCCGCCGCTGGAACGCGGGCTGGGACTCCAGCACTACGCGGTACTGGTTCAGCTCCGTGAAGATCGTCGAGACCTGCCGCTGGCCGAAGGAGTCGTAGAGGGCGTCGTCGAGCATCTGCGGCGTGATGCCGAGCCGCGACGCCGTCGTCCGATCGAGAATCAGGCGCGCCTCGAGCCCGGCCGTCTGCTGGTCGCTCGCGACGTCGCGAAGCTCGGGAACCTGCTGAAGCCGGGCCACGAATCGCGGCGCCCAGACGGCGAGCTCCTTCCCGTCCGGATCCTCGAGGCTGTACTGGTACTGCGTACGGCTGACCCGGTCCTCGACCGTCAGGTCCTGGACCGGCTGCATGAAGAGAGTGACCCCCTCTTCCTTCGCCAGTGCGGGCTGGAGGCGCCGGATGATCTCGCTCGCGCTCGCCTTCCGCTCTTCGAGCGGCTTCAGGTTGATCTGGATCCGGCCGCTGTTCATCGTGGTGTTCGTGCCGTCGATGCCGATGAAAGAGGAGAGGCTCGCCACCGCGGGGTCCGCGAGAATCACGCCGGCCAGGGCCTGCTGGCGTTCGGCCATCGCCGGAAACGAGACGGTCTGCGACGCCTCCGAGATCCCGAGGATGACGCCGGTGTCCTGAACCGGAAAGAACCCCTTCGGAATCACGATGTAGAGCAGGATCGTCAGGACGAGCGTCACGACCGCCACGACGAGCGTCGCCTGCTGGCGCTTCAGCACCCACCCGAGCGTCCGGCCGTAGAAGGCGATGATCGCGTCGAACGCGCGCTGCGACGCGAGGTAGAAGCGGGTCTGCTCCGAGGCCGCCTTGTGCCGGAGGAGCCGCGCGCACATCATCGGCGTGAGAGTCAGCGAGACCGCGGCGGAGATCAGGATCGTCACGGAGAGGGTGAGGGCGAATTCCCGGAAGAGCCTCCCGACGATGTCCCCCATGAAGAGGAGCGGGATCAGGACGGCGATGAGCGACACCGTCAGCGAGAGGATGGTGAAGCCGATCTGCTGCGACCCCTTCAGCGCCGCCTCGAGCGGAGGCATCCCTTCCTCGATGTAGCGGGAGATGTTCTCGATCATCACGATCGCGTCGTCGACGACGAATCCCGTCGAGATCGTCAGCGCCATGAGCGTGAGGTTGTTCAGGGAAAAGCCGAGGAGGTACATCGCGCCGAACGTTCCGATGAGCGAAAGCGGGACGGCCACGCTGGGGATCACGGTTCCGGCGGCCGTCCGGAGGAAGAGAAAGATGACCATGACGACGAGGCCGATCGTGAGCAATAACGTGAATTCGACGTCCTGGACTGAGGCGCGGATCGTCGTCGTCCGGTCGGTCAGGATCGAGACCGTCACGGCCGAGGGGAGGGAGGCGCGGAGCTGAGGGAGAAGCTGCTTGACCCGGTCGACGACCGCGATGATGTTCGCGCCCGGCTGGCGCTGGATGTTCACGATGACGGCCGGCGTTCGGTTCATCCAGGCGGCCTGTTTGACGTTCTCGGGAGCGTCGATGACCGCGGCCACGTCGGAGAGATGCACGGGGGCGCCGTTGCGGTAGGCGACGATCAGGGGCTTGTACTGGTCGCTCGACAGGAGCTGGTCGTTGGCCCAGATCGAGTAGGACTGCCGGGCGCCGTCGAAAGCCCCCTTGGCCTGGTTGACGTTCGCCTGCGACAGCGCGCTCCTCACGTCTTCCATCGTGAGCGCGTACGACGAGAGCGCCGTCGGGTTCACCTGGACGCGGACGGCGGGCTTCTGGCCACCGCTGATGCTGACGAGGCCGACTCCGGGGAGCTGCGAGATCTTCTGGGCGAAGCGGGTGTCGGCCAGGTCCTCCACCTTCGAGAGAGGAAGCGTGTCGGACGTCAGGGCCAGCGTCAGGATCGGCGAGTCGGCGGGATTGATCTTGCTGTAGATGGGCGGGTTGGGCAGGTCCCGGGGGAGATACGTCCCCGCCGCGTTGATCGCCGCCTGCACCTCCTGCTCCGCCACGTCGATGTTCAGTTCGAGGACGAACTGGAGCGTGATGACGGAGCTTCCCGCCGAGCTCGCCGACGTCATCTGGTTCAGCCCGGGCATCTGGCCGAACTGGCGCTCGAGCGGCGCGGTCACGGCCGAGGCCATGACGTCCGGGCTGCCACCGGGGTAAAACGTGACGACCTGGATCGTCGGGTAATCCACCTGCGGGAGCGCCGAGACCGGCAGCTGCCTGAAGCCGATGACGCCGGCGATGAGCAGCCCCGCCATCAGAAGCGAGGTCGCGACCGGCCGCAGGATGAAGGGTCGGGACGGGTTCATCAGACCGGCTTCTTGGCGCCTCCCGCGCCCGACAGGGCGACCTTCGCGCCCGGCTGGAGCTTGTCGACGCCGTCCACGACCACGACGTCTCCGGCCGCGACGGAACCCCGGATGGCCGTGTCGTCGCCTTCGGTCAGCTGGACTTCAACGTTTCGCATGTCGACGGTTCCGTCCTTCCCGACGACGTAGACGAACGTCGACTGCGGGCTTCGCTGGAGGGCCGCGGTCGGGATGAGGGTGACGCCGCGAAGGGTGTCGACCAAGAGCCGGGCGTTCACGAACTGATTCGGGTAGAGCGCGAGGTCCTCGTTCGGGAAGAGCGCCTTGATCCGGACGGTCCCGGTGGACGGATCGATCTGGTTGTCGACGGCCAGAAGCCATCCCGTCGCCACCTTGTTCTTCAGGTCCCGGTCCCAGGCCTCCACGGCGAGCCGGTGCCCGGCGCGCGTCTGCTCGAGAACCGCCGGAAGGCGGTCGGCCGGGACCGTGAAGAGGACCGTGATCGGCTGCAGCTGGGTGATGACGACGAGCCCGCCCCCGTCCGCGGCATGCACCATGTTGCCGGCGTCGACGAGCCGCAGACCGACGCGTCCCGAGATCGGCGCGGTGATGCGGCTGTAGACCAGGTTCAGCTTCGCGCTCTCGACCTGCGCCTGATCGCTCTTGAGGACGGCCTCGTCCTGGTTGACCGTCGCGACCTGGGTGTCGAGCTGCTGCTTCGGAATCGAGTCCTGCTCCATCAGCGTCTGGTAACGCTTGAGGTCGATCCGGGCGTTCTCCAGGGCCGCCTGGTCTTTGGCCAGCTGCCCCTCGGCCTGAAGGAGCTGGACCTGGAAGGGGCGGGGATCGATCTGGGCGAGAAGGTCGCCGTCACGGACGACCTGCCCCTCGACGAAGGCCACGTTGATCAGCTGCCCGTCCACCCGGCTGCGGACGGTGACCGTGCTGACGGGCGTCACGGTGCCGAGGCCCGCGACGTAGACGCCGAGGTCCCCCGTCCGCGCCGGCAGGCCCACGACCGGAATCTCCCGCGCCGCCGCGGAGCGCGTCTTCGCCGCCTGCGCGTTGCCCCCGCGCGAGAGGATCAGCCAGACCGCGACGGCCGCGACCGCGACGGCGGGAAGAAGCCAGCCGAGAAGGCGACGCCGGCTCCATCCGGGTGAGGCGGCGGGAGAGACGGGATTTTCGGAGTTCATGATGTCGAGCTCCCCGATCCGGATTCAGATGATCCGGTGCTTGAGCGCCTTGCTCACGGCGGCCGACTTCGAGTTGACGTGCAGCTTCTCGTAGATCGAGCGGACATGGTTCCGGACCGTATTGATGCTGATCCCGAGCCCGTCGGCCGCCGTCTGGTAGCTCGCCCCCTCGGAGAGGAGCTTCAGGAGGCGGATCTCCTGCGGCGTCAGGTCGTGCTCGGGCTGTTTCCGGGGGCCGATGTCGCGGAAGAGCTGGATGACCTTTCGCGCGATCTCGGGAGACATCGGCGAGCCGCCGCTCTTCACCTCCCGGATCGCGTCGAGGAGCTTCGCGGGCGGCGTCTTCTTCAGGAGATAGCCGGAGGCGCCGTTGCAGAGCGACTCGAAGATCTGCTCCTCGCCTTCGTAGACCGAAAGCATCAGGACGGCCACGCCGGGAAACTCCTCGCGGACCGTCCGGACGGCCTCGGAGCCGGGAATCCCGGGGAGGTGGATGTCCATCAGAAGGACGTCCGGTGCGGCCTGGGGCTCCCGCCGGAGCCGTCGGATCGCCTCCTCGGCCGACCCCCACGACCCCGCGCAGAGAAACCCGCGCGTCCCGCCGATCAGGAGGCGAAGGCTCTCGCGGAGACCCGGATCGTCCTCGACGACCCCGACGCGGATGGCGGTCCCTTCGGGCTTCGCGCTCATGACATGGGCAGACTGGCCCCCCGCGGCGGCACCGCGGAAGAGCATGTTCATGCCAGGGGGCGGCCTCCGGAATGAGGGATCGAGACGCCTTCGAGGCGTATCGCCGCTCCCCTCCCCGGCAAGGAACGGATCTCCAGCCGTCCACCGAGCGCCGATGCCCGCTCGGACATGTTCCCGAGTCCCCGTCCTTCGCCTTCCCGGCCGGGCTCGGGCACGGAGAAGCCCACGCCGTCGTCGCGGACCTCGACCGAGAGCGTCCGCCCGGCGAGGGAAAACTCGGCCGCGACCCCGCGGGCCCGGGAATGCCGTGCCGCGTTCGTGATCGCTTCTTTCAGAAGGAGAAAGAGATGCCGGCGCGTCTCGGCCGGCAGCTCCACGGCCGAGGCTCCCTCCGGCAACGAGAGCCGGAACCCGATTCCTCTCCCTTCGAGAAGGTCCGAGGCGAAGAGACGGAGCCGGTCGCCGAGGCTCTGCAGGTCGTCGCGCCGCGGGTCGATCGACCAGATCGCGTCCCCGAGCGCGTCGATGACCGAGCGCGACGTTTCGCCGATCTGTTCGAAGAGACGTGCGGGTTCGCTCCCTTCCGCGACGGCCCGGTGCCCCACCTCCGAAAGGATCGAGATCCGGGCGAGGCTGGAGCCGACGTCGTCGTGAAGATCGGTGGCGAGGCGGGTCCGGACGCGCTCGAGCGCCACGGCGCGTTCGAGGCGCTGCCGGTGGAGGACGAGGACGGCGACGAGGGCCGCGGCGGCGATCGCCGCGAGAAACCAGGCCCTCCGCCAGAGAGGCGGAAGGACGAGGAACCGGAACGCCGCTTCCTCGCCCTCGACTCCCCCCGGACCGACGGCGCGCACCGCAAAGCGGTATCGCCCCGGCGCCAGCCCCACGTAGCGGATCGTCGGTTCGGCGTTCGGTGCGCTCCACGCGGCGTCGGCTCCCTCGAGCCGGGTCTGGAAGCTCAACCTCTCCCCCTCGGCGAAACGCGGGGCCGCGAAATCGATCCGGAGGCGCGTTTCGTCCGGGGCGAGCGTCAGGTCGGGGAGTTCCCGGGCGCCCAGCTCGGGAACCGGGCGGGGATTGCCGTTCACACGGACGGCCATGACGAGGGCGCGCGGCGGGGCCGCGGGAAGGTCGGGCACCGGGACGAGGCGGGAGAGTCCCTCGGGCGTGCCGAACCAGAGCGCGCCGTCGCGGTCCTCGAGCACGCAGGTCACGACGTTGTTCGCGAGGCCGTCGGCCGTCGAAAAGTGCCGGAACCGCCCGCTCTTCGGATCCAGCCGATCGACGCCGCGCGCCGTTCCGAAATAGAGATGGCCCTGACGATCCGCGGCGACCGCGTAAACGCTCCCGGTCGCGGGACCCTCACTGGTCACGAGGCTCTTCGCAACCGGACGCTCCGCGGCGGGGGCGTCGATCCGGACGACGCCCGCGCTGCCGTTCGCCGCCCAGAGGCGCCCGCTCCCGTCGAGGAGGAGATTCCGGGCGAGACCCTCGGGGGCCCCCTCGGCGGGCCCGACGCGGACGAACTTCCCGCCCCGTCGCCGGACGATGCCTCCCGACCCGAAGGCGATCCAGAGATCCTCCCCGCTCTCGAGGAACGCGAGGGGAGTTCCCCCCGGAAGGACGCCCTCTCCTTCGGCGAGGAAGCGCCCGGCCTGGCGGTCGTACCGGACGAGCGGCGTCGGGGAGTCGTAGACACCGGCCCAGATCGTCCCGCCGGAGTCCTCGAACAGCGACGCGACGTCGCCCCCGCCGAGCCCGTCCCGAGCCGTGAGAACGGCCTCCGGCTTCGCGCGCCCAAGGGCTTCCACCGGGAGCGGAGCGAAGCGGGCAAGTCCCGACGGCGTGGCGACCCACCAGCCGCCGCTCCGGTCGCACAGCACGGTGCGGCCCCAGAGAAGCCGGCTCGAGGCCGGCGCTTCCGGCCGGAGGTGGACCGCCTGAAATCGCGCGCCGTCGAACCGGTACAGGCTCGCATTCCCCGCGGACACCGCGACCGGAGATCCGCTTGGGTCGAGGAAAAGCGATGTGATCCGCGGCTCCGAGAGGCCGTCGGCCTCACCGAAGCGCGTGAATCCCGCCGGAGAGAGTCGAAGAAGCCCTGAACTCTGCGTCCCGACCCAGACGTTTCCCGCATCGTCTTCGAGCAGTTCCCCGAGGAGTCCGTCCCCGAGGCCGTGGCGCCGGGTGAACGTGACCGGCCGGCCGCCGCCGAGGACGATGAGGCCGGCCGTCGAGGAGACGAGCACCCGGCCGTCCTTCGTCTCCAGGAGGCGCTGGAAGAGCCCCCGCGACTCCGATGGATTTCCCCGCAGAACGGCGGCCTCGCCGGGTGCGGGGAGCCGGAGTGTGCGGTGGGCTCCGAGGAGAGGGCGCGCCGGCGGTACCGCCCCGACGGGATCCGGCGTGAAGACGGTGACGGACTCGGGAGTCGCGGCCCAGAGCCTCCCCGACCGGTCGAGCAGGAGGCCGCGGACGTCATCCACCCCGACGCCGGAGCCGAGCGCCACCCGTTCGGGGGCCGCGCTGCCGCGAACGCGGAAGAGGCCGCGAGAGGTGCCGGCCCAGAGAAGGTCTCCCCCGGCGTCCACCACCGCGCGGACAACGGCGCCCCCGGGAGGAAGTCCGGCCGCCAGGGCCTCCTGACCAGAGATCCGGTAGAGCTCGCCGCCGCTTCCGAACCAGACCCGTCCGGCCCGGTCGACGAAGACGGACTCCACGGGTCGGCCCGAGGCCCTCGCCGGCCCGGCAGGACGGAACACCGGACGCTCGGTCGTATGGGACGGATCGAGACGGACGAGACCCCCGGACGTCGCGACCCAGAGGGTCCCGTCCCGGCCTTCCGAAAGCGCCCAGATTCGGAGCCTCGGCAGGCCGTCCTCGAGGCCGTAGACCTTGAACCGCTCGCCGTCGAAGCGGGAGAGGCCGTTCAGGGACCCGGCCCAGAGGTAGCCGCGCGAGTCGCGGAGAAGCGCCGTGACCGTCTCCTCGGCGAGCCCCTCGGCCACGCCGAGCCGCTGGACCGAAAGCTGCTCCGCGCGCAAGGCCGTGGCGAAGAGGACGCCGAGTACGGCGGGAACGCCGAGCCGCCGTGCGACCTCTCGCCTCATGAAGATGATGTTACGGGAGGACGAGTTCGGGGAACGCGCCCTACTTCCGGAACTCCGCTTTCCAGTTCAGGACGACCGTGATGGGGGTCGAGCTCCCCTCGGCAAGAGTGTTGATCAGGAACTTCTGTCCGTCCGGGGACACGTCGTACGCCGTACCCGTATATCGCGAGCGGGTCTCGAAGAGAGGCTGCGGCGCCGAGCCCTCGATCGTCGCCCCCTTCGAAATCGAGACCGCCATGATCCTCCGGTCCCGCCCCAGAAAGAACAGCTCCTTACCGTCTCGCCTCCACCTCGGCTGGGAGCCTCCTTCCGACGAGACCTGCCACTTCCCACCGGGACCCGGGAAGGGGACGACGTAGACCTCGTCCCGGCCGGTTTCGTCCGAGGCGTAGGCGATCCAGCGC
>DATIWM010000124.1:0-11115 GCA_035519355.1 Thermoanaerobaculia bacterium
GCCCGACGGACCGTTCCCGGCGAGCGTCGTCTCGCGGGTGGCGTGCCCGGCGTTCGCCACCAGCGACCAGAGGAAGGCGACTCCCCAGAGCGGGAGCGACAGGAGAAAGAGAAGCGCGGCGGCGGCGCGGCCCGCCGGGAAGCGCGCCCCTCCCGCGGGAGGGAGAAGGTCCGAGAGGCGGGAGGGGGCTCCCGTCGCCGCGTCGACGACGAGATTCCCGGCCACGACGGCGCCCTGGAGCGAGACGCCGGAAGGGACCACCGTCCGCGGGAGAACGCTCGTGTCGGACAGCTCCGCCCCGGCGAAGACGAGCGACTCCTCGCCGACGGTGCTGTCGCCCCGGAGCTTCGCTCCTTTTTCCACCTCGGCGCGCGGCGAAACGGCTGCACCCCCGCGCCGGTCGGCCGCCCGGTAGGACGCGACCGAGTCGATCAGGGTGAACGCGGTCGCGAGAGGGAGCGCCACGTGGTCCCGGTCGACGGCCCACTCGGGCGAGGCCGGCTCCCGCGGCAGCTCCTTCTTCTTGATCGCCCCCGGCAGGAGGCGCCAGAAGCCCGCGGGCTTCCCGCCGGCGACGCCCGCGACGATCGGCCCGCGCTTCTCCGGGGCCTCGCGCAGGAACTCGCCGACCGCCGCCTCGGCGCCGACGTCGCCCCGAAGGACGACCGTCGCGCCGTCGAGGCGGTGCTCGAGCCGGCGGAGGACGTCACCCGGCGTCTCGTCCTCCTCGCGGGGGACGTAGTTGAGCGCAATGCCCCAGCGGATCCCCTTCCCGAAGCGCTTCTCGATCCCGGTTCCCCGCGGCCCCACCACGAGGAGGGCGTCGCGGACGCCCGCCGCGACGAGGGCGGTCAGCATCCGCTCCAGAACGGGGACTCCCCCGACCGGCAGGAGCGCCGGGACGATCCGCGTCTCGAGCGGCCCGAAGGCCGCGCCGTCGCGGTCGGCGAAGACGACCGTCGTCATCCGGCCGCGATTATCAACGACGGACGAAGACGCGGAGTCCCGTCGTGCGGCCCGCCCGCGCATCGACGTCCCCCGTCACGTCCCGGAGCGACTCCTGAAGCGCCTCGCGGACGTCGGCCGGAGGCGCCAGCGGCCCGGCCGGAGCCCCGCCGGCGAAGATCCAGCTCTTCACGCCGCCGGCCGCCTCCTCGAGAACGAACGCCCGGGGGGTCGTGAGCGTCTCCCAGGACGCGCCCGTCCGGAAGAGACGGAACTCGAGGGCTTCGCGCTCGACGCTCCGGAACGAGAGGGCGCGGGGCGGCGCCGGCGCCACGAGCGGCGCGATCTGCTCGGCCACCTCCCGCGCCCCGGTCCGGTGCGTGAGGAGGGCGAAGCGGATCGCCCGCGCCGACTCGACCCCCCCCGCCCCGAGGAGCCCGATCAGGAAGACGAGCGCGAGACGCCCCCGGAGGAGACGCCGGAGCGCGCCGAAGGCGAGGAGCGCGGCGAGCGAGGTCACGCCGGCGATCGCCACGAGGGCCGCCGTCACGTCGATGGGCCGCGCGCGCCCGCCGAAGAGCGGGTCGACCGGCGAGGCGACGAAGAGAGCCGAGGCCGCGAGGATGACGGCGCCCGCCGCCACGGCGGCCGCGGCCTCGCGCCGGCGCCGGGCCGGATCCGGGCTGCAGCGGAGCAGCGCCGTCCCCGCGAGGCCGGCGAAGGCGGCCACGACCGGCATCACCGGGATGGACGAGAGCTTCAGCCGTCCCGCGACGGCGACGATCACGACGAGCTCCACGAGAAACGCTCCCCAGAGGACCCCGTGGTCGAGGCGCCGCTCGCCCCCGGTCGCCCCGGACGCGATCTCGTCCTCCCCGACGGGGCGGGCGAGGAACGCGAGGCCGAGGCCCGTGAGGGGGAGGAAGAAGAAGAGCGTGGAGACGAGGCTCTTCAGATCGGCGCCGAAGGCCGTGGGAGTCGCCGCCGCTCGGGCGGCGACCTCGGAGGCGCCGAAGAGCGTCGCCAGCTGGAAGGCGAAGAGCTCGGGGCGCAGGAGCGCCACGACGAGGAGCTGGGCGCTCCCCACGAGGACGAAGACGCCGAGGAGGAGCGCGAGCGAGCGCTTCGTCCGGCCGAGCGAGAAGAGGCGCGGCCGGCCGGCGAGGGAGAGGAGGAGCGGTGCGACGTACAGAAGGACGGCGTATCCCTTCGCGAGAAAGCCCAGCCCGAAGAGAAACCCGGCGAGCGCGCCGTCGAGCGGAAGATCCTCCTCGAAAGCGCGGAGACCGAAGATGATTCCCCCGAGTCCGAGGGCCATGAGCGCCGGCTCGACGGTGGCCACCCGCGACGCGGAGACGAGGGGCGGCAGGAGCGCGGCAAAGGCCCCGGCCAGGTGTCCCGCCGGCTGTCCCCACCCCCGGCGGATGATCCGTTCGAGGACGAAGGCGCCGAGGAGGCCCGCGAACGCCGACGGCAGACGGACGGCCCACTCCTCGGCCCCGAAGACGCGGATCATCACGGAGAGGATGCCCGGCAGGAGGATCGGCGTTCCCGCCGGGCCCCCGAGCGGCCGGTCCGAGAGGGCCACGGCCTGCGCGAGTCCTCCTTCGACGAGGTTGCGGGCGCCGAGCGCCCACGTTCCCTCCTCGGCGCCGAAGAGATCCGGGTGGCCGAGGAGGACGAGGCGCAGCAGCGTGCCGGCGAGAAGGGCCAGCGCGAAGAGAAGGCGTCCCGACGCTTCGGGATCTTCTCTCTCTGCGCCCTCGGCCGTCACGTCGCGAGAGTATACGGACGGCACCCGGCGGGCCATACTTCGCCGCGATGAGCGAGGCCCCCGCGCGGCCGCGTCTCGCGGTGACCATCGTCGCCCGCGACGAGGAGGACCGGCTCCCGGCGACGCTCGCCTCGGTGGCCTTCGCCGACGAGGCGGTCGTCGTCGTGGACGCCGCGACGACCGACCGGACGGCCGAGGCCGCCCGCGCGGCCGGCGCGCGCGTCATCCTCCGGACCTTCGACGGCTTCGGCCCGCAGAAGAACGCCGCGGCGGATGCGACGACGGCTCCCTGGATCCTCTCGGTCGACGCCGACGAGATCGTCCTCCCGGAACTGGCGGCCGAGATCGAGGAGACGCTCGCGCGGGTCCCGTCCGTTTCCGGGCATTCGCCCGTGGCGTACCGGATCCCGATCCACCTCGAGTTCCTCGGCCGCGTCCTCCGCTTCGGCCGCGACACCGTCGTCACCCCGGCGCGTCTCTACCGCCGGGACGCGGCCCGCTTCTCCGACGCGAGGATCCACGAGAGGGTGATGGCCCGGGGGCCCGTCGGGACGCTCCGCGGGCGGATCCTCCACCGCTCGTACCGGAACCTCACGCACTACCTCGGGAAGCTCGACCTCTACACGACCCTAGGGGCCGAAGCGAAAGCGGCCGAAGGACGGCGGCCGCCGCGCTTCCTCCTCCTCCGCGTGGCCTGGGAGTTCCTGGACCGCTCGCTCTTCCATCTCGGCGTCCTCGACGGGACGGCGGGCCTGACCTACGCCGCGCTCTCGTCCGGCAGCACGCTCTTCAAGTACCTGAAGCTCCGCGCGCTCGTCCGATGACGCCGCTCACCGTCGCCGCGGCCTTCGCGGGAACCTCCGCCCTCGCCTTCTCGCTCCGGTTCCACTGGTGGCGCCCCCGGCGGGGGGGCGTTCCCGTCCTGATGTACCACCAGATCGCGCCGCACCGCGCCGGTTCGGCGCTGAACGCCTGGCGGCTCCCGCCGGAGGAGTTCGAACGCCAGCTCGACCACCTCGTCCGGCGCGGCCTCGCCGGCGTCACCCTCCGCGACCTCCTCGACGTCCCGCCCCGTCCCGGCGACCGCCGCGTCGTCCTCACCTTCGACGACGGCTACGACGGCGTCCGGACGGCGGCTCTTCCGCTCCTTCGCGCCCGGGGCTTCTCCGCCACCGTCTTCGTCGTCTCGGGAAAGCTCGGCGGAGCGAACGACTGGGACGGCGAGACGCCCGGCGACGCGCTCCTTTCCGAGGAGGGCCTTCGCGAGCTCGCGGCCGCCGGTCTCGAGATCGGCTCGCACGGAGCGACCCACCGCGCGCTGCCGGAGCTTCCCGACGCCGAGCTCGCGGCCGAGACCCGCGGGAGCCGCGAGGTTCTCGAGCGGATCGTCGGTCTTCCGGTCGTCTCCTTCTGCTACCCGTTCGGCGCCGCCAGCCCCCGCGCCGCCGCCGCGGTCCGGGAGGCCGGCTTCCGCGCGGCGACCGTCATCCGCGGAGGCCTCGTCCCGGATCTGGATGACCCCTTCCGCCTCCGCCGCGTCGCCGTCCGGGGCACGCGGGGTCTCCTCGACTTCCGCCTCGCCCTGACGCGGGGCCGCTCGACGTTCTGACCCGTCAGACCGACGCGCCCCAGGCGATGGCGCGCTGGCGCATCGCCTCGCGGGACGCGTTCTCGGGAAGGTCGAGCAGGACGGGGACGATCGGGAGGTCTCCCGGGTCCCAGTCCACGAGCGCCGCGAGGGCGGGCGCGACCCGCTCGGCGGCGTCCCAGGCGCGCGCCGCGCGCCGCGTCGTCCGCCGGGACGCCGCGTCGCCGAACGCGTCCTCGAAGAGAATCCCGTCCGCCGCCGCGGCGCTTCGGCCGGCCAGAACGGCCGCGTACTCCGTCCAGTCCGGAAGACCTTCGGCAAGACGCTCCTCCTCCGAGAGGCGGAGCACTTCGAGCCAGCGGTCCGCCGCGCGGGCCACCGCGCGCCGCGTGTCGGGGAAGGACGCGGTATCGGGCCCCTCGACCCGCGCCGCGAGGGCGGCCCGGTGACGGTCGACCAGATCGCGAAACCGCGTCCAGGTCATCCGCGTCAGGAAGCCCACGGCCGGCCTCCCGGCGTCGGGAGACGCCAGCTCGCGGAGCGCCGCGTCGCGCCCCCCGAGTCCCGGGACCCAGCGGCCCGAACCGAGGAGGATCACCGCGCCGAGAGAGAGGTCCGTCTCCTCCACGATCCGGAGCGCCTCGCGGGCGGCGCGGCCGCGCGGCGCGCGGTCGGCCATCGCCTCGGCGCGAAGGAGGTCGGCTCCGCGGCGGACGAGAAGGCGGAGCCCCTCGCGCGCCTCCGGGGCGATCCGCACCGGATCGGGCGCTCCCCCGAGGAGCTCCGGAGGGCCCGCCACGACGCGTCCCGTGCCGAGCAGATCGAGCGTCCGGAGCGTCGGCGGAAGGAACGGCAGCGCGGAGCGCGCGACGACGTCGGCGACGGCGAGGACGTGCCGGGCCCGCGCCGCCTCCCCGACGGCCCGCCGGACGCGCCGCCCGATCGCCGTCGCGGCCCGGAGGGGAGCGTCCACCACGACGAGGAGCTCGAACGGACCCTCCGCGAGGAGCCCTCCGCCGGAGCTCCGGACCACCGCCCCCTCTCCCGCCCCGAGCGCGCCGCCGAGCGCGGCGCCCGCGAAGGCGCCGCCCGCCGCGTCCTCGGCCGCCGAGACGAGCGCCGCGACCGTCTCTTTGGCGTGCGCCTCCGCCCCGGCGCTCCGCGCGAGGGTGAACGGGGCGTCCGGAGCGCTGCCTGCCGCCGCCATGACCTCGGGCGAGAATAGCGGAGTGAAGGAGTCGCGCGTCCTCCGCGCCACGCTCGAGTACGACGGCACGCGCTACCGCGGCTGGCAGGCGCAGGTGAACGCGCGCACGGTCGGCGGCGTCTTCGCGAACGTCGTCCGGGAAGTGCTCGGCGACACGGTCCGGATCCACGGCGCCGGACGGACGGACGCGGGGGTCCACGCCTTCGCGCAGATCGCCTCCCTCCATCCTCCGCGCCCCGTCCCGACGCCGGAGATTCCCCGGCTCCGGCGGGAGCTGAACGACCGGCTCCCCCCCGACATCCACCTGCTCGCGCTCGCCCCGGCGCCGGCGTCGTTCCACGCGCGACACGACGCGCGTCTTCGGATCTACCGCTACCGCCTCTCGCGTCGGCGGACCGCGTTCGGCAAACCGTTCGTCTTCTGGGTGAAGGACCGGCTGGATGCCGACGCGATGCGGGAAGCCGCGGCGTTCCTTCCGGGCCGCCATGACTTCGGAAGCTTCTGCGAGAACCCGGAGGGACACGACTCGACCCTCGTGGAGGTTGCGTGGGCCCGCGTCGAGACGCCCGAGGCGGTGCCCGACCTGATCCTCTTCCGGATCGCCGCGTCGCACTATCTCTGGCGGATGGTCCGCCGCGTCGTCGGAACGCTGGTGGAGATCGGCACCGGGCGTCTCGCCCCGGCGCGTCTCGGGGAGCTCCTCGCCGTCCGCTCCGCCGAGCCGGCCCGGTTCACCGCGCCGCCGTCGGGCCTCTTCCTCGAGTCCGTTCTCTACGACGGCGACCCGCCCCCGCCCGAGATCGATCCGCTCCGGCCCGCGTTCTGACGCGCGTGGACACGCCCGCGCCCCCGTGGTTTCATGGCGGCTTCATGACCTCCCCCCGCCGGGCTCTCTCCACCGCCGCCCTCGCCCTCCTCGCCGTCCTTCCGCTCCGGGCGGAGGAGAAAGCCCCCCCGTTGGCGGTCCCTTTTCTGACGGGCCGCCCCTTCGCCGAGGCGCTCCGGAAGGCGAGGGCCGAGAAGAAACAGGTGATGGTCGACGTCTACGCCGTCTGGTGCGGCCCGTGCAAGCTGATGGACCGGACCACCTTCTCCGACGCCGCGGTCGCCGCGTGGGTGAAGGCACACTTCGTTCCCGTGAAGGTGGACGCCGAGAAGGGGGAGGGTCGGCGCCTCGCGCAGCGCTACATGGTCACCTCGTTCCCGACGGTCCTCTTCCTCGACGCCTCGGGAAACGAGATCGACCGCCTCGTGGCCGTCTACCCTCCCGACGCCTTCGTGACGGCCGGCCAGTCGATCCTCGCCGGGAAGACACCCCTCCTCGAGCGTCTCGCGGGCCTGAAGAAGAACTGGGCTCCGCGCGACGCGGCGGGGCTCGCCCAGGAGCTGGTGCGGCGGAACGACGTCGAGCGCCTCCGGCCGATCGTCGTCCGACTCGTCAGCGAGGAAGCCGACCTCGGAAGCCCCGAGGCGACGCTCCACCTCCTGACGCTCCTCGCCTCCCTCGAGGACTTTCAGGGCCGCCTCGCGCCCGAGACGGCCGATCTCGTCGCCACGTTCCTTCCGCGCGCCGGGGTCGACGTGAGGAGGGCGCCCCTCGCGCTCGCGCTCGCGCACGAGCAGACGCGGCGCGGCGAGCCGGCCGCCGCCCGCGCCACCGTGAAGGGAACGCTGGCGGCCCTCGGCGACAAGGGGCCGTACACCGCCGAGCTCTACGCGGCCCTCGGCGCCGCGGAGCGGAAGGCCGGGCGCGAAGGCGCCGCGGTCGAGGCCTTCCGCAAGGCCGTCGCTTTCGCCGAGGCGGCCCATGCGGCGCCCGCCGCCCGCGGCGAGCGCCAGATGGATCTGGCCGACGCCCTCGCCGCCTCCGGGAAGCGTCCGGAGGCGAAGGCGGCCCTCGAAGCCGGCCTCGAGCGGTGGGGGAGCGACCCGCAGGCGTTCGTCCGCGCCTCGAAGACGGCCCTCGCTCTCAAGGCGGGCCCGGACGCCGTGGCCCACGCCCGGCGGGCCGTCGCGCTCTCGAGCGGCGAGGACGCCGCGGCGCAGGCCGCGCTCGCCGCGGCGCTCGCCGCCACCGGCGACGCGGCGGGCGCGGCGGCCGCCTGGAAGCGCGCCGCCGAGCTCGACCCCGAGAACGCCGACTACCGCCGGGGCGCGGCCGCTTCCGCGAAGGCGCCGGCCGCCGGTCCGTCCTGAACCCGCTCGTCTCGCTCCTCCTCTCCTCGTCGAGCCTCGTGCCCGACACGCCCGAAAGCCGCGCGCACCGCGCGGCTCTCGAAGCGGCGTTCGGTCCGGCGCTCCGCGAGGCCGCCGGCGCGCGCGGGTTCGTCGAGACCTTCGAGCACGACGGCGATCCCGCCGAGCCCGCCCGCCTCGTGGCGCAGGTCGCGTCACCCGGCGAACCGTCACGCCGCGCGACGCTTCTCTTCCTCCACGGCAAGGGGGGCTTCGCCGCGGAATGGCGGCGGGACGCCGTCCGCGCCCTCAAGCTCGGCTACAACGTCGTGGTCCCTCAGCTGCGCTCTCACGCTCCCTCGGGCGGCGCCCGGATCACCTACGGCCTCCGCGAGAGGAACGACGTCGCTCTCCTCGTCGCGGAGGCGACACGGCGCTTCCGCATCGACCCGCGCCGGCTCGGCCTCGACGGCGCGTCGTACGGCGCCCTCGTCGCGCTCCACGTCGCCGCGGACGACCCGCGCGTTTGCGCCCTCTGGCTCCGGTCGCCTTTCGCCGACCTCCCGGCGATGGCGGGCCGGTACGTCGCCCGGGCCACCGGCCTTCCTCCGGGTCTCGTCTCGCTGCCGGCGCGTCTCTACGTGGCCTGGGTGGAGCGGAGCGCCGGCCTTCCTCTCGCGGCCCTCGACCCGCTCCGCGCCGCGCGGCGGGTCCTCTGCCCCGCCGTCGTCGTCCACGGCGAGGCCGACGAGCTCGTCCCCGTCGAATTCGCCCCCCCGGTCCACGCCGCGCTGGGCGGACCGAAGGAGCTCTGGATCGTCCCCCGCGCCGGCCACGAGCACCACGCCGACGAGCCGTCGGGGCTTCACGCGGCCGCCTACGCGCGGCGCTGGACCGCCTTCATGGGGTCGTGCCTTCCGCCGGCCCCGCGGCCCCGGCCGTCGTGACCGGCCGGAACCCGATGAGAAAGGCCGCCGCGGCGGCGACGACGCGGACGACCAGCGTGAGCGACGAGAGGGCGTGCAGGCGGGACCAGCTCCGCCGCAGCGGATCCGACGCCGGAAGCGAGTCGAACAGCGAGCCCGCCTTCGCGCGGAGCGCGACCATCTCGGGCGTGATCAGGTAGAGAGAGACGAAGGCCGCCACGGCCGCGACGAGGAGAAGCCGGATCGAGAGGCCCCGCGCCGTGCGGCCCCAGGGACGGCGCCGGTCGAGGAGGACCGCCAGCACCAGGAGGAGCGCCGCGATAACGAGGGATGCGACGTCGAGCAGGTCGAGGAGCGCCCGGTTCACGACGCCGCCGTCGGCCCGGGTCGGCGCGGTCTTCAGGACGATCCCGGCCCCGGCCGCGAAGAAGGTCAGCGCCCCGGCCCAGAGCGCCGCGAGAAACAGGTAGAGGCCGGAGAGGAGCCCCGGCCGCCCGCGGTCCGTCACCTCTCCGCCACCCACTCCGGCGTCACGCGCGACGGGAGAACCCCCGCCTCCCATCCCCGCTCGAGGAGGAGGTGCACCGCCTCCCGCCCTCGCGCGCCGTACGCGAGCGTCCAGTCGTTGACGTACATCCCGACGAACCGGTCCGCCTTCTCCCGCGAAAGGCCGCGGGCGAATCGCATCGCGTCGGTCAGGGCCTCCTCGCGATGGGCGAGCGCGTACGCGATGGAGCGTCCGAGCCCCCGCGAGATCTTCCCGATCGTCTCCGCCCCGAGGTCTTTCCGGACCGCGTTCCCGCCGAGCGGCAGCGGCAGTCCGGTCTCCTCCTTCCAGACGACGCCGAGGTCCGCGACGAGACGGAACCCCTCGTCCTTCCAGGTCAGCTGGCCCTCGTGGATGACGACGCCCGCGTCGACCTCGCCACGCGTCACGGCCTCGCCCACGCGGTCGAACGGCACCACGACCGTCGTGGCGGCGGGCGCGTAAAGACGCAGTGCGAGCGCCGCCGTGGTCAGCGCGCCGGGAATCGCGACCCGGCGCCCCGCGAGCGCCGACAGCGTCCGCGGCGCCCCGGCGCCCCCGCGCGCGACGACGCACGGTCCGTAGCCGTCGCCGAACGAAGCGCCGTGCGGCAGGAGAAGGTACCGGTCGGCCAGGAAGGCGTAGGCATGGAACGAGACGGCGGTGACCGCGAGCTCGCCGCGAAGCGCGCGGCGGTTGAGCGTCTCGATGTCGGCCAGCTCGTGGCGGTACCGGAGACCTTCGGTGTCGACGGCGTCGGCGCGGAGCCCGTAGAACATGAAGGCGTCGTCCGAGTCGGGCGAGTGCGCGAGAACGATCGGCGGTTCGATCATGACGTCCGTCTCTCCGCCGCGATGGTACCCGGAGGCGCTGCGGGAGGGTGAGTGCGACGAGCCGCCGCTCGTCAAGAAAAAAATGCTTGCGTCGGCGAAGAAGTTGCTTCTAGAATTACGACAGCAGAAAAAAACGCGACGTCGGGAGTTCAGTTCACGACGCCGCGTTCGGATGACCCGGACTCTTTGAAATCGGTCGACTCGTTTTCGAGACGCAGGCAGTCGACAGATCCCGGAGTCGCGAGCCCCCGTTCTTCGAGGGACGGGCAAGCTAGCACGCGGTTTCCGGCTCTGTCAATCCAATCTGCCGTGAGGAGGTGACGGAGCAAATGGCGACCAAGAAGAAGGCTACCAAGAAGGCCACGAAGAAGGGGACGAAGAAGGGCAAGAAGTAAGCCCAAACCATTTCATTCAAGGTATTTCCGGGAAACGGGGGCTGGACCAGCCCCCTTATTTTTTTGGCCTGCTTTCACCCCTTCGGACGGGCCTTCCGGTGTCCCCTTTTTCCACAGACCTGCGCCAGTTTATGCACGCATGTATATAAGTTTTTATATACTTGCGCCGTGTCGCTCCCGCATCTTCTTCTCGGCCTCCTGTCCCGCGCACCCGCCTCCGGCTGGGACCTGAAGAGGCAGCTTTCCTCCGAGCCCGCTCTCGGGTGGGATGCCGAGCTCGCGCAGATCTATCCGGCGCTCGCGCGGCTCCGCCGCGGCGGATTCGTGTCGATGCGGCGTCGCCGTTCGCGGAGGGGCCCCCCCCGCCGCGAGTACCGGATCACCGCCGCCGGTCTGAAGGAGCTCCGGACGTGGCTCGCCGAGCCGCCGTCGCTCCCGCGCGAGAAGGACGCTGCGCTCGCCCGCCTCGCCTTTCTGGAGCGCCGTCCGCCCGGCGAGCGGCGCGCGGTTCTTCTCTCGCTTCGGGACCTCGTCGGCGAGGCGCTCCGGCACGCCGGACCCGGTACGAGCGCCGCGCGCCGAAGGCGGCGCGCTCTCCTCGAGACCGAGCTGGCCTGGGCGGACGCCGAAGCCGCGATGATAATGTCCCGGCGCTCGACGACATGACGAAGAAGAACACGACGACGGCGGCTGCCGCCGCTCTTCGCGACCTGGAGAAGATCCGGCTCGAGTACGGGCCCGGCTGG
>DATIWM010000125.1:0-7057 GCA_035519355.1 Thermoanaerobaculia bacterium
GCGAAGACGGAAATTTCTTCGAATGAAAGAGTTAGGTGGCAGAGCCACCCCGAAAGGCTCCGACGGGATTGTCAGAAACCTCTGTCACCTTTTCGAAGAACGCGCGGCGCAGCCGCGCGCAGAAGGGTTCTTCACGCTTCAGACGTTTCGGGGTGAAGGCGACAGAAGAAGCTGTCGCCGGGATCCAGGCGTAGAGAGGCGGAATGCGAAACTACGCGCCGTGAGCGAGCGCCTCCCCCTCGTCCTCGGCGTCTCGGGCGCGAGCGGCGCCCGGCTCGGCCTTCGGGCCCTGCAGCTCCTCGCCGCCTCGCCCGACGTCCCGGCCCTCCACCTCGTCGTCTCGCCCCGGGCCCTCATCGTGGCGCGGGACGAAGTCGATCCGGCGCTCCGGACCGACGCCGACTACGTCGCGGCCGCCGCCCTGCCGAAGAAGATCCGGGCGAAGGTCGTCCGGTACGCCGAGGAAGCCGTCGACGCGCCGATCTCCTCCGGGTCGTTCCGGACGCTCGGCATGGCGGTCATCCCCTGCTCCGGTGGGACGCTCGGCTCGATCGCCCACGGCATCTCGCGCGGCCTCCTCCAGCGGGCGGCCGACGTCTGCCTGAAGGAACGGCGGCGGCTCGTCCTGGCCTTCCGCGAGACGCCCTACTCCCTCGTCCACGCCGAGAACATCGCGGCCGTCACGCGCGCCGGGGGCATCGTCGCCCCGCCGGTCCCCGCCTTCTACGCGGCCCGGACGGCGGAGGAGATGCTCGACGCCTATCTCCTCCGGGTGGCCGACCTCCTCGGCATCCGGATCGGGGTCTCCGGCCTCCGGTGGACCGGCCCGCGGTGAGCGTCCGACCCCCGGCGGAGGCGCAGCCGAAGCCGCACATTCCCTCGGCCGCGGCGCCGAGGCCGCACCCTCTCTCCGCCACGCTCTCGATGATCCGGTTCGCGCACACGGTCTTCGCGATGCCGTTCGCGCTCCTTTCGGCGATCCTCGCGGCAGGGGGCGTGCCGCCCCTCTCGACGCTCTTCTGGATCCTCGTGGCGATGGTGGGCGCCCGGTCGGCGGCCATGTCGTTCAACCGGATTGCCGACCGCGAGGTCGACGCGCGAAACCCCCGGACCGCTTCGCGCGAACTCCCGGCGGGGGTCCTGTCGGTCCGCTACGCGATCCTCTTCTGTGTCGGGTCGGCCGCGCTCTTCGTCCTCGCCGCCGCGCAGCTGAACCGCCTCTGCCTGATCCTGTCGCCGGTCGCCCTCGCCATCGTCCTCGGCTACTCGCTGACGAAGCGGTTCACCGTCCTCTCCCATCTCGTCCTCGGCCTCTCGCTCGCCATCGCCCCCGTCGGCGCCTGGATCGCCGTCACCGGCTCCTTCGCGCTCCTCCCGGTCGTCCTCGCGCTCGCGGTCGTCTTCTGGGTGGCGGGGTTCGACGTCATCTACAGCCTGCAGGACGAGGCGTTCGACCGTCAGCAGGGGCTGAAATCGCTCCCCGCGCGCCTCGGCAACCGCCGCGCGCTCCTCGTCTCGGCCCTCTTCCATGCCGCCGCCCTCGCCTTCCTCTGGGGGGCGTTCGCGCTCGCGGAAGGCGGGCTCCTCTTCGGCCTCGGGGTCGTCCTCGCGGGCGCCTTCCTCGTCCGGCAGCACGCCATCGTGAAGCCGGGGGACCTCTCCCGGGTCGACGCGGCCTTCTTCACGGCGAACGGCTGGCTCTCCATCGTTTTCTTCTTCTGCGGCGCCGCGGACGTGCTGCTCCGCTCCGCGTTTCCGCGCTAAGCTCTTCCCGCCGTGCCGGCCCCCACCCCGAAGGAATTCCCGCTCCGGTACATTGCCGTCGAAGGCCCGATCGGCGTCGGAAAGACGTCGCTCGTCGGCCTTCTCGCGAAACGGTTCTCGGGGACGCAGGTTCTCGAGGACGTCACGAACCCCTTCCTCGCGGACTTCTACGCGGGCAAGAAGGGGGCGGCCTTCCAGGCCCAGATGTACTTCCTCCTGTCGCGCTACCAGCAGCAGCAGGAGATCGCGCAGATCGACCTCTTCAAGAACCTCGTCATCTCCGACTACACCTTCCAGAAGGACAAGATCTTCGCCTACCTGACGCTGAACGACGCGGAGATCGCCCTCTACGACAGGCTCTACACGGGGCTCTCCGGAGCGGTCCCGCGCCCCGACCTCGTCATCCACCTGACGGCCTCGATCGAAACCTGCCTCTCGCGGATCCGGAAGCGGGCGCGGAGCTTCGAGAAGGGAATCTCGCCCGAGTACCTGAAAGGCCTCGTCGAGGCCTACAACTACTTCTTCTACCACTTCCGCGAGAGCCCGCTCCTCGTCGTCGAGACGAACGAGATCGACTTCGTCGAACGGAAGGCCGACCTGGACGACCTGATCGCGCAGATCGTCCGGCCCTTCCGCGGCACGCAGATCTACGTCCCCCGCCCGCCGAAGAAGAGGTAGCCGTGGCGCTCTTCACGGTTCCGGCGGGCCCCGTCCCGCGCGAGGCGGACGGGCTCCGGGCCGACCCGGTCAACGCGGATCTCTCCCCGGACGAGCGGCGCGCGGCGCCGGCGCTCTTCCGCGCCCTTCTCGCCGGGCAGCTCCTCTACGGCCTCGGGGAAAAGGACGCCAGGAAGATCGTCTCGATGGTGGCCCGCGCCCTCTCCGCCGAACCGTCCCTCGCCGTCGAAGCGGTCGGCCTGGCCGACGCGGCGACCGGCCAGGCGCTGAAGAAGGTGGACCGCCCCGCGCTCCTGGCCGCCGCCGTCCGGCTCGGGACGCACCGGCTCGTCGACGCCGTCCGGCTGGGAGAGGCCTGAAATCACAGCCGGCGCGGGCCCTCCTCGTTTTTTCGCTTGATTTTCCGGGGGGTTTTCCCGTCAAATACGTCAAAAGCCGTCTTTCTCCGTGGTCCCACCCCCGGAACGGCCGGAACGAGGATTTCTGTCTGAGGAGGTTTCCACCCATTCCCATCTCCCCGGGGCCCATCTGGGAAACGGCCCCACCGAAGCCTCCCGAAGTCCCGGAGCCGGTAAAAGTTTCCCGCACCCATCCACTGGCAGGCGCCGAAGAGTCGGGGTCTGCGATTTCAACCCGGTCGTAAGAGGCGACCACGGAGTTTCCTGATGTACACGGACAAAACCATCCCCTGCGTCGATTGCGGCGCCCCCTTCATCTTCTCGGCCAACGAGCAGGAGTTCTACGCTCAGAAGGGGTTCTCCAACGAGCCGAAGCGCTGCAAGGTCTGCCGCGACAAGCGGAAGACCGGCGGCTTCGGAGACGGCGGCGCGCGCCAGCTCTACAACGTGACGTGCGATGCCTGCGGCAAGGCCACGCAGGTTCCGTTCAACCCCACGAACGGAAAGCCCGTCTACTGCCGCGACTGCTACCGCGACCGCCGCACCGGCGGACGCTGAGCCCGGCGATCCGGCCCCGGGGCCCGAGAGGGCTCCGGGGCTTCTTGTTTTCCGCGGCCGGTCCGGCTGCCGGTGTCTCCTGCTAGAGTCGATCCCCGCATGACCGTCCGCGTGGCCCGCCCGCTCGTCGTGGCCGACTCCGTCCTCGACCTGATCGGCGGCACCCCGATGGTCCGCCTTACGCGCTTCGCCGGGGAGGGAGCCGCCGAGATCCTCGCCAAGTGCGAGTTCCTGAACCCCGGAGGCTCCGTCAAGGACCGCCTCGGCATCGGGATGATCCTCGCGGCCGAGCGCGACGGCACGCTGAAGCCGGGCGGCACCCTCATCGAGCCGACGGCCGGCAACACCGGGATCGGCCTCGCCCTCGTCGGCGCTCGCCGCGGCTACCGCGTCATCCTCGTCGTCCCCGAGAAGTTCTCCATCGAAAAACAGAAAATCATGGCCGCGCTCGGCGGGACGGTCGTCGTCACCCCGACGAGCGAGGGGATGGAGGGGGCGATCCGGAAGGCCTTCGAGCTCAAGGCGGAGATCCCGGGCTCCTGCGTGCCGCAGCAGTTCGCGAACCCGTCGAACCCCCAGGCCCATTACGACACGACGGGACCGGAGATCTACGAGCAGGCCGAGGGGCGGATCGACTCCATCGTCATCGGCATCGGCTCGGCCGGCACCTTCGCCGGCGTCGCCCGCTACCTGAAGGAACGCCTCCCGAACGTCCACTGCGTCGGCGTCGAGCCGCAGGGCTCCATCTTCGCCGGCGGCAAGCCGGGGCCCCACAAGGTCGAGGGGATCGGCCAGTCGTTCTGGCCCTCGATCCTCCCGAAAGACGCCCTCGACGAGGTGATCACCATTCCCGACGACGAGGCCTTCGCGGCCGTCCGCGAGCTGGCCGCGACCGAGGGGCTCCTGACGGGGGGGAGCTCGGGCTGCGCCGTCGTGGCGGCCCGCCAGATCGCCCGGCGCCTCGGCCCCGGAAAGCGCGTCGTCACGATCCTGCCCGACGGCGCCGAGCGCTACATGAGCCAGGGAATCCTGTGACCGACGAAAAGCACGAGAAGCACGAAAAGACCGGCTTCGACACCCTCTGCATCCACGCGGGGCAGGAGCCCGAGCCCGTCACCGGGGCGGTCGCCGTCCCGATCTTCCAGACGTCCACCTACGTCCAGGAATCCTTCGGGAAGCCCCGGAGCGGGTACGAGTACGCGCGGACCAGGAACCCGACGCGCCTCGCCCTCGAGCAGCTCCTCGCCGCGCTCGAAGGGGGCGTGGCGGGGCACGCCTTCGCGTCGGGGATGGCGGCCATCACGACGCTGATGCTGGCCCTCGTGAAGCGGGGCGACCACGTCGTCGTCAGCCGCGACACCTACGGCGGCACCTACCGCGTCTTCTCCAAGGTCCTCTCGAACTTCGGCGTCCTCTTCGACTACGTCGACACCTCGGACCTTGCCGCCGTCCGCTCGGCGGTCCGCCCGGCCACCCGGATGATCTACGCCGAGACGCCGACGAACCCGACGATGGGGATCGCCGACCTCGCCGCGCTCGCGGCCATCGGCCGGGAGGCCACGGCGTCCCTCGACGCCAAGGTCCGGCTCGCCGTCGACAACACCTTCGCGACCCCGTTCTTCCAGAAGCCGCTCGCCCTCGGCGCCGACGTCGTCGTCCACTCCACGACGAAGTACCTGAACGGCCATTCCGACTCGGTGGGCGGGGCGGTGGTCTGCGCCAGCCGCGACGACGGGGAGAAGATCGGCTTCGTCCAGAACGCGGCGGGAGGGATCCTCTCCCCCTTCGACTCCTTCCTCGTCACCCGCGGCATCAAGACCCTGCCGATCCGGATGCGCGCGCACGACGCCAACGGGCGGGCCGTGGCAGCTTTTCTCCAAGAGCACCCGAAGGTCTCCCGCGTCCTCTATCCCGGCCTGCCGTCGCACCCGGGTCACGACCTCGCCGCGCGGCAGATGTCCGGCTTCGGCGGGATGATCTCCTTCGACCTCGGTTCGGAGGGAGCGGCCCGGCGAATGCTGGATCACGTGAAGATCTGCGCGCTGGGCGAGTCGCTGGGAGGCGTCGAGAGCCTCATCTCGCACCCGGCCACCATGACCCACGCCTCCGTCGAGCCGGCCGAGCGGGAACGCCGCGGCATCACGCCGGGCCTCGTCCGGGTCTCGGTCGGGATCGAGGACGTCGCCGACATCCTCGCGGACCTGGAACGGGCGCTTTCGGCCGTCTAGCCGCGCTTCGGCTTCTTCGCCGCCTTCTTCCGCCTGGCGGGGGGGCGGCGCGGCGTCGAGGAGTCGACCACCCACTTGGCGAAGAGGGCGTCGGCGTGGGGGGCGTCGAACCCCAGGATCTCGGGGACCTCGTAGGCGTTCAGCTTCCGGATCTCCTCGCGCACCTTCTCGAAGTTCCCGGGCGCCGTCTTCACGAAGAGCAGCCACTCCGAGTCGTCGTTCACCTTCCCCTTGAAGAAGAAGACCGAGCGGATGCGGGGGACGATGTTCACGCAGGCGGCCAGGTGCCTGCCGACGAGGTGGTGCGCGAGGTCGAGCGCCTGCTCCTCGGTCCCGACCGTCGTGACGAGGACGAGGACGTGCGGCCCAGCCGCCCCGTTCTTCCGGAGAGCCCGTTTCACCGGACCCGACGGTACGCGCGTGCGTTCGGCGTCGTCAAGGAGCGCACTAGAGTAGACTCAGTCCGATCGGGGGCGCACCGGTTTCGACGGGGCATCCTGCGATCGAGGAGCACGCCGAGCAGGCCGTTTGACTCGTAAAAACGACGGCAACATTTAGCTGCCAACAACAGCGAACTCGCTCTCGCGGCCTAATCAGAGCCGTGACGGAAGCCGGGGGGCTCGCCCGAGGCGCTCCGGATTCCGACGCGAAAGTCGGGCTGGGAGAGGCTCCGCCACCTGAAGGGCCGATCCGAGATGTCCAGGCTCGCTGCCGCGCCCGGTCGCCCGGACCTGACGACGCGGTGGCTAAACAAATAAGTCCGGGCTGAGCGTGGAGAATCTCGACGCACGGGTACTTCGGACGGGGGTTCGACTCCCCCCGCCTCCACCATCGAGGGGGGATCCGGCAACGGGTCCCCCCTCGGCCTTCCTCCTACAATGACCCGAAAAACAGAGCCTATCCGTAAACCTCTCTCCGGTGCCCCACGGAGAGGACCAGAACGAGAAGAACGTCGTCCCGGATTTCGTAGATCACGCGGTAGTCACCTACGCGGATTCGGAACGCATCCAGCCCGGTGAGCTTCACGGCCCCGGCGGGACGTGGGTCGGCCGCGAGCGCGAGGATCCGCGGCCTGATACGCCCTTGAATCGAGGCTGGGAACTTTCGGAACTGTCGGGCTGCGTGGGACGAGAACTCGACCCGGTACCGGTTCAGAGCCCCAGCTCCTTGAACAAGGCGGCCGCGGAAATTGACCCGCGTCGGGCGCGCGCTCTTCGGACTTCCGCCACCTCAGCCGGTGTCGGACGAACCGACCGCACCTTGCGCGTCTCCAGCACCTTCAGATCCTCGATCGGAACGATCGCCGCAACGGCTTTCCGTCCCGACCGCAGAATCATCCGCTCACCCTTCGCGACCCGCGACAGGATGGTTTCGAGCCGGTGAGACGCGTGGACGTTCGACATCGAAGTAATTCTATCCCCCCCTACCTCT
>DATIWM010000126.1:0-3441 GCA_035519355.1 Thermoanaerobaculia bacterium
CAGAGAGCCCGCTTGAACGACGGCGCCGCCCGGTCCGGCGCCGACGAAGACGACGCGCGCGGGCGCGTACCGGACGGCGCGGACTCCCGGGCCGACCGGGATCCAGTACCAGCGGCTGGAAGCGAAGACCCAGCTTCCGTAGTGATAGGGCGCCCAGCCCCACGGCTCGCGAGAGACCCAGGTCCAGCCCCACGGGTCCTGCCAGATCCAGCGCCCGTCGCGGTACGGCGCCCAGCCGGTGAAGACCGCGCGAGGCGTCCAGGCCCACCCGTACTCCGGGATCCGCTCCCAGCGCCCGTGAGAATCCAGCTCCTCGATACCGGCGATGCCGCCCCCCACGTACCGGGACGCGATGACGACCTCTCCGGGCCTCGTCCGCTCGTCGACCCAGCGGTCCCACGCATCGGGGGGACCGAGCGCCTCGAGCTCGTAGACCGGCGTCTCCAGGCCCCGGACGCGAAGAGCCTCGCCACCGTGCAGCTCGGCCGCGTCACGGCCGACGGCCACGACGGCGAACCCCTCGGAGACGTCGACCCGGGTGTTCCCGTCCTCGTCGACGCGGACCGTGTAGAGCCCGGGGGCCCGGATCGTCACGGCGGCGTTCGGGGTGTCGATCTCCAGGATCTCTCCCTCGCCGAGACGGTGGAGGCGCAGGGCAGCCGTCCCGACGGAAAGGGAGAGCTGGGCGACGTCCACCTCGAGATCCAGAATCGACAGCTGCGTCTCCGGCGCGACGAAGAGGCGCGCCCCGGAAGCTTGCAGCTCGAGGCGGGCGCCTCGTTCGGTCCAGAGCCGGTCTCCGACCGTCAGCGGGACGTTCGTCAGCGCGTCCTGCCAGTGGTCGGGATCGTCGCCGCGGCTGAACGCGACGTTTCCGGAGACGTAGGCGACGCGGGCGACGGACTGCCGGATCCCGGCCTCGTCGTCGCCGCGGGCCGCCGGGCCCGGGGAAAGGACGAGGCCGGCGGCGACCGCGATGCACGAGAGAACGGGGCGGGAGAGAATGCCCGGCCGAGTCGTCATGGGGAGCCTCCAGCGGAATCGCATTATCCTCTCGCCCTCCGCGACGCTCGCGGAGCGAAGCCGGTTCTTCTAGCATCCGGGGCCATCATGAGGGCCAACTTCGGCCGCCCCCTCGCGGGAATCCGCGTCGTCGATCTGACGTCGCTCCTGCCGGGCGGCCTCGCCACACGCCTTCTCGCCGACCTCGGCGCGGAAGTCGTCAAGGTGGAGCCGCCCGGGGGCGAGTCCGGGCGCCACTTCCCGCCGCTTGACGACGGGCTCAGCGTCTATTACCGGCTCACGGCGGGCGGCAAGAAGGTGCGTTTCCTCGACCTGAAGACGCCGAAGGGCCGGACCGCGCTGGACGTCCTCCTCGCGAAGGCCGACGTCCTGATTCACTCGCTCCGGCCCGGCGCCGTCCGGAGACTCTCGCTTTCGGCGCGCGACGTCGCCGAACGGAATCCGCGCCTCGTGCAGGTCCGGATCGCGGGCTTTCGCCGTTCGGAGAGGGCCGCCCACGACGCGAACTTCCTCGCCGCGTCCGGCCTCCTCGACCTGAACCGCGACGCGCGCGGCCGGCCCGTCATTCCCCGGTTCCAGATCCCGGACGTGGCGGGCGGGGCCTGGCCCGCCGTGTCGGCCGTCCTGACCGGCCTTCTCGAGCGGGAGCGGACGGGCCGGGCCACGGCGGCGACGGTGTCTCTCCAGGAAGGAAGCCTCGTGCTCCTTTCGTTCGGCGCCGCCGAGTACCTGGCGACGGGACGCGTGACGAGCGACGGCGCCCTGGTGACGCACGAGCTGCATCCCTGCTACGGCCTCTACCCGACGAAAGACGGTCGCCTCCTGGCCGTGGCCTGCATCGAGCCCAAATTCTGGGCCGCCTTCTGCGGCATCGTCGGCCTGCCGGAACTCGTCCCGCTCCAGTACGCCTCCGGCGCGGCGGGGCGAAGGGCCCGGGGGCGCCTCGCGGCGGCGACACGGCGCCGGACGTTCGCCGAATGGACCCGGCGTCTCGAGTCGCTCGACGTCTGCGTGACGCCCGTCGCCACGCTCGTCGAGGCCGTGGAAGAGGAGCTCCGGCTGGAGAAGGGCCGCGGCGTCTTCCGCCGTGGCCAAGGCGGGCGGTACGAGATCGTCCCGAGGATCCGCTGAATGAGGGCGCTCTTCGAGGACCTCCGGACGGAGGAGGAACGGGCCCTGGCCGAGACGGTCCGCCGCTTCGTGAAGGAGGAGGTGAAACCGTATTTCGCTTCCTCTCCGGACGACGAGTTCCCGCGTCCGCTCTTTGCGCGCCTCTGCGCGATGGGGCTGGGGGGAATCCCGTTCCCGGCCGAATACGGCGGGGGAGGCGCCGACTATGCGACGTACGCCCTCGTCCTCGAGGAACTGGCCGTCGCCGGCGGCGCGCTCGCGGGCACGCTGTCGGTCCACGGCCTGCCGCAGCTCATCCTGAGCCGGTTCGGGACCCCGGAGCAGAAGCGCCGGTTCCTGCCGCGCCTCGCCGGCGGGGAGCTGCTCGGGGCCTTCGCGCTGACCGAGCCCGGGACGGGCTCCGACGCCGCGGCCATTGCGACGCGCGCCGTGGCCGACCCGGACGGCTACCGGATCCACGGGAGCAAAGCCTGGATCACGCATTCGACCGTGGCGGACCTGTTCGTCCTCTTCGCCCGGACGGGCGAGCGGGAGATTTCCGCGTTCCTCGTCGAGAAGAGCGCACCGGGACTCACGCCCCTGCCTCCGGAGAGGAAGACGGGGCTCCGGCGTTCGCCCACCGGCGGACTCTCCCTCGAAGGCGTCCGCGTCCCGGCCGGAGCGCTGGTGGGCCGTCCGGGGGACGGTCTGGGAATCGCCCTCACCGCCCTCGACTCGGGGCGGATCACGATCGGAGCCCTCGCGGTCGGCATCTGCCGGGGGGCTCTCGACGCCGCGGTCGGCTACGTCCGGACGCGAATGGCCTTCGGCCGCCCTCTGGAGAAGAACGACGTCGTCCGTGCTCGGCTCGCGGAGATGACCGCGCGGACCGAGGCGGCGGCCGCCCTCGTCCGGGAAGCAGCCCGCCTTCGCGACCGGGACCTTCCGAACTCGGCCGCCGCCGCGGCGGCGAAGCTGGTCGCCACCGACGCGGCTCTTTTCGTGACGGCCGAAGCGGTCCAGCTCTGCGGGGCGACCGGCGTGTCCGAAGAGTTCCCCGCCATCCATCTCTTCAACGACGCCAAGATCGCCCAGATCGTCGAGGGCGCCAACGACGTGCAGCGGATGGTCCTGGCGCGGGCGCTCCTGGCCTGACGGAGACGCCCCAAAGGAGGCCCGATGCGCGGACTCATGCAGCACGATCCGCTCGTCGTCAACCGGATCCTCGAACGCGCGCTGACGTTCTTTCCGCGGCAGGAGATCGTCACCTGGACGAAGGACGGCGTTCACCGGGAGACGTTCGCGGCG
>DATIWM010000127.1:0-2586 GCA_035519355.1 Thermoanaerobaculia bacterium
CCCTTTTGCTAGACTAGCCGGCCCTCGGGAGGCCTCTTGGCAATTTTTGGAAAAGGCGACAGCGCGGCGGGCCAGCCGGCGGAGCCGGAGCGCCCGGCCGTGCCGGGAGCCGCCGCCGCGACGGTCATCGGGGCCAAGGCCCGGTTCGTCGGCGACCTCTCGGGCGACGAGGACATCGTGATCCAGGGGCGGGTCGAGGGAAACATCGACGTCCCGCGCCGGGTCACGGTGGCGCCGGCGGGGGAGATGAAGGGCGACATTCACGCCCGCTCGGTCGTCGTGGGCGGGCGCGTGCAGGGCCAGATTCGAGCCGACGAGCGGGCAGAGCTGCTGGCTTCCGCCGCGGTGGAGGGAAACGTCCATGCTCCCAAGGTGGTCATCGCCGAGGGGGCTCAACTCCAGGGGAACGTGGCCATGTCCATGGGGTCCACGCCGCCCCCAACCCAGAAGAAAGAGGAGAAGTGATGGCCACGGAGATCGCGGTCGAAACGCAGCACAACTACATCGGGGGCAAGTGGGTCCCGGCGGCGTCGGGGCAGACCTTCGAGAACCGCAACCCCGCCGACCGGGACGACCTCGTCGGCCTCTTCCCGAAGAGCGGCAAGGCGGACGTCGACGCCGCCGTCGCGGCCGCGAAGAAGGCGTTTCCGGGCTGGAAGAACACCCCGGCGCCCCGACGGGCCGAAGTCCTCTACGCGGCGGGTGAGATCCTCAAACGGGACAAGGAAAAGCTCGCGCGCCTCATGACGCGGGAGATGGGCAAGGTCCTCACCGAGACCCGCGGCGACGTGCAGGAGGCGATCGACATGGCCTTCCTCGCCGCGGGCGAGGGCCGCCGCCTCTTCGGGTTCACGACTCCTTCCGAGCTGCCGAACAAGTGGGCCATGTGTGTCCGCCAGCCGGTCGGCGTCTGCGCCTTCGTCACGCCCTGGAACTTCCCCATGGCGATTCCCGCGTGGAAGTCGATGGCGGCCCTGATCGCCGGCAACACGATCGTCATCAAGCCCGCGACGGACACGCCGGCGTCGGTGGTGGCGCTGGCGCGGGTCTTCGAGGAGGCGGGCCTCCCGTCCGGCGTCTTCAACGTCGTCATGGGCTCGGGCGGCGAGGTCGGGAACCCTCTCGTCGAGCACCCGGACGTCAAGGTCGTGTCCTACACGGGCTCGACCGAGGTCGGCCGCCAGATTTCGAAGGCCTGCGCGCCGACCTTCAAGCGGCTGCACCTCGAGATGGGCGGCAAGAACGCCATTCTCGTCATGGACGACGCCGACGTGGATCTGGCCGTCGACGGCTCGGTGTGGGGCGCCTTCGGCACGACGGGGCAGCGCTGCACGGCCTCTTCGAGACTCCTCGTCCACAGGAAGGTCTACGACGCCTTCCTCGAGAAGCTCGTCGGCCGGGTCAAGAGCCTGCGCGTGGGCAACGGCCTCGACGAGAAGGTCGACATGGGGCCGTGCGTGTCGGAGAAGCAGCGCGAGACGGTGGCGAAATACGTCGAGATCGGAAAGGCCGAAGGCGCGAAGCTCCTGACGGGCGGCGAGAAGCTGACGGCGGGAACTCTCGGAAAGGGCTGGTTCCACGCCCCGACGGTCTTCGCGGATGCGAACGCGAAGATGCGGGTCGCCTGCGAGGAGATCTTCGGACCGGTGACGACGGTCGTGCCGATCTCGTCGCTCGAGGAGGGCATCCAGGTCGCCAACTCCGTCAGCTACGGGCTTTCGGGCTCGATCTACACCCAGGACGTCAACAAGGCCTTCAAGGCCATGGGCGAGTTCGAGACGGGCATCTTCTACGTCAACTCCTCGACCATCGGCGCCGAGGTACACCTGCCCTTCGGCGGCATCAAGGACACGGGCAACGGCCACCGCGAGGCGGGCATCGCCGGCCTCGACGTCTTCACGGAGTGGAAGTCCATCTACGTGGATTTCTCGGGCAAGCTGCAGAAGGCGCAGATCGACACGCACTGAAGACGGGAGACGGGAGACGGGAGAGGGTAGACGGGAGACGGGCGCGTTGGTGGATCGTCTTCCGCCTCGCGGCCGGGAGGTTTCGATGATCGTCGGGCTGCCGAAGGAGATCAAAGACAACGAGAATAGGGTCGGCCTCGTGCCGGCCGGGGTGCGGGCCCTGGTATCGGCCGGGCACCAGGTCTTCGTCGAGCACGACGCCGGCGTGGGCTCGGGCATCGCGGACGAGCTGTACGTGGCGGCCGGGGCGAAGATCCTGGGAACGGCCGACGAGGTCTTCCAGAAGGCCGACATGATCGTCAAGGTCAAGGAACCCGTCGGACCGGAGTACCAGCGGCTGCGCGAAGGCCAGATTCTCTACACCTATCTCCATCTTGCGCCGGCGAAGGCCCTGACCGACATGCTGCTGGAGCGCAAGGTCTCCGGGGTTGCCTACGAGACGATCACCGCGGCGAACGGGTCGCTGCCGCTCCTGACGCCCATGTCCGAAGTCGCGGGGCGCATGAGCGTGCACGTCGGCGCTTACTACCTCCAGAAGTCCAACGGCGGCCGGGGCGTGCTGCTCTCCGGCGTGCCGGGCGTGCCGCCGGCGGAGGTCGTGATCATCGGCGGGGGCGTC
>DATIWM010000128.1:0-6309 GCA_035519355.1 Thermoanaerobaculia bacterium
CGAGCTGGAGCGACAGGATGCCCATGAGCCCGAGGAGCGGGCCGGGCCCGCTCCGCGCCGCCTCGCCCGAGAACTTGGCGATGTCGATCGGCCCCGAGAGCTGCCGCATCGAGCTGGTACCCCGGAAGAGGCGGGCCACGGTGGCCCCCGTCGTCTGCGTCTGCCGGACCAGCTCCCGGAAGGAGGCCTGGAAGGCGTCCGCGACCCCGAGGCGCTTCGTCACGGTCTCGTACCGCGGCGAGAAGCCGATCCGCCACGACCCCGCCTCCTGGCGCGGCAGGATGGGGATCGTGAGGCGCTGCCCGCCCCGCTCGACCACGAACTCGATCGGCCTGGCCCCCTCCGGACCGTCGAGGCCGGCCGCCGCCTCGCGGATCCGCCGGACGACCTCGTAGTACGACTGCACCTCCCGCCCGCCGACGGAGAGGATCCGGTCCCCGGTCCTGAGGCCGGCCTTCTCCGCCGGGTAGTTCTTCACGAGCGAGCCGACGAGCGGCGGCAGGAAGGGATTCAGGCCCGTGTAGCCGAGGTCGTACTTCTTGTCCGGCTCGGGGCGGAGAACCACGCGGACGGTCTCGCCGCCGCGCGAGAGCTCCACCGGAATGTTCTCGCGGGGCGCGAGGCCCAGGTCCATCTCCACCTCGCGCCAGGTCGAGACCGGCTTTCCGGAAATCGTCAGGACGAGGTCATCCGCCTTCACGCCCGCCCGCTCGGCCGGGCTCCCGGGCTCGACGTATTTCACGAGCGGCGCCTCGTCCTGGTACTTGAAGACCTCCATCCCGATCACGAAGGCCCCGGCCGTCAGGAGCAGGGCCAGGACGAAGTTCATCCCCGGTCCCGCCACGAGGACGAGGAGCCGCTGCCAGCGGGGCCCGACCGGCGCCGCCGGCTCGCTTCCGGCCACGACGTCGCTCTCGTCCGGCCCGAGGCCGATGACCTTCACGTAACCGCCGAGAGGCACGAGAGAGACGCGGTAGTCGGTTTCCTTCCTCTTCCATCCGAAGAGACGTTTTCCGAAGCCGACCGAGAAGATCTCCACCGGGAACCTGAAGCCCTTCGCCACCGCGTAGTGCCCGAACTCGTGGACGACGATCAGGACCGAGAGGACGAAGACGAGGGCCAGGATGTTGATCGGGATGTTCATGCGTCGGGGCGCCCCTTCCCTCTACGTCCGGGCGGCGCCGGCGGTTCCCGCCGGAGACGGCCGTTCGAGGGCGGGAAGGATCTCACGAGCGGCCCTCCGCGCCCAATCGTCGGCTTCCAGGGCCTCCTCGACGCTCGTGAGGGGACCGGGCGCGTGCCGGGCGAGGACGCGGGCCGTCGTCTCGACGATGGCCGGGAACGGGATCCGGCCGGCGAGAAACGCCTCCACCGCGACCTCGTTCGCCGCGTTCAGAACGGCCGGCGCCGAGCCCCCGGCCTCGAGGGCCGCTCCGGCGAGCGGAAGGGCCGGGTACCTCTCCGGCTCCGGGCGGAAGAACTCCAGCTTCCCGAGGGACGGCAGGTCGAGCTTCGAAAGGGGCGTCTCGATCCGGTCCGGGTAGGTCAGGGCGTAGAGGATCGGGAAGCGCATGTCGTTCGGCGACATCTGCGCGATGAGCGATCCGTCCACGTACTCGACGAGGGAGTGGACGATCGACTGGGGGTGGAGGAGGACCTCGATCCGCTCGCCCGGCACGTCGAAGAGCCAGCGGGCCTCGATGACCTCGAGCCCCTTGTTCATCATCGTGGCCGAGTCGATCGTGATCTTCGGCCCCATGCGCCAGGTCGGGTGGGCCAGCGCGTCGGCCACGCCGATCGTGCCGAAGGTCTCGAGGGGGCGCGTCCGGAAGGGGCCGCCCGAGGCCGTCAGCATCAGCTTCGACACCTCCGCGGGAGCGCCCGCCCGAAGCGCCTGATGAAGGGCGCAGTGCTCCGAGTCGACCGGGATCACCTCGCCTCCCGAGGCGCGCGCGGCGGCCATGACCAGCTCCCCGGCCACGACGAGGGTCTCCTTGTTCGCCAGGGCCAGGCGCTTGCCCAGCTTCGCCGCGGCGTACGAGGAGGGAAGTCCGACCGAGCCGACGAGGGCGCCGAGGACGACGTCCGCCTCGGGGAGCGTCGCGACATCGACGAGACCCCGGGGACCCCAGCCGACCGCGAGGCCGGGAAACTCGGTCCGGAGCCGCGCGGCGTCCTCCGGTGTCTTCACCGCCACCACCTTCGGCCGGTGCGCCGCGACGGCCGGGAGGAGCTTGTCGAGGTTCGAGCCGGCCGCCATCGAGACGATCTCGAACCGGTCCGGGAAGTGCGCCACGACCGAGAGAGCCGAGTCGCCGATCGAGCCCGTGGCTCCCATCAGGGCGATCCTCCGCTTCACCGGGGGAGGACCTCCGGCAGGTAGAGCGCCACGCCGAGCGCGAGGGGTGAGACGTAGAGGAGCGAGTCGAGCCGGTCCAGGAGGCCGCCGTGCCCGGGGAGAATCCCTCCCGAGTCCTTGACGTCGCAGCTCCGCTTGAAGGTCGACTCGAGGAGGTCTCCCACGACGGCGAGCCCGGCCGCCGCGAGACCCAGGAGCGCGAGGCCGGGGAGGCTTCCGGACGGAAAGAGGACGACGCGGGCGAGGAGCCCGACGAGCAGGCCCGCGCCGAGCTGGCCCCAGAGCCCTTCCCGCGTCTTCTTCGGGCTGACGACCGGCGCGAGCTTCCTCTTCCCGAAGCGGCGTCCGACATAGTAGGCCGCCGAGTCGCTGGCCCAGACGACGGCGAGAAGGAAGATCACGGGGCGCCAGCCGACCGCCCGGAGGGCGATCATCGCGGCCGCTCCGAGGGCGACGTAGAGCGTCGCGAAGACCGAGGCCGACGAGGAGGCGAGGAGGACGCCCACCGGCGGCGCCGCGAACATCACGAGCGTCGGGAGCAGGATCAGTCCCGCGGCCGCCGCGAGAAGGAGGCCGGCGGCCGAGGCGAGGTACGCCGCCGCGCAGACGGCCAGGAAGACCGCGAACCCCGCGACCCTGGGAACCGTCCAGCCCGCCGCCGCGATCAGCCCGTAGAACTCCGCGAGCGCGAGCCCCGCCGCGAGCGCCACGAGCGTGGCCCAGGCCCAGGGCGGGGCGGCGACCAGGACCGCGAGGACGGCGGGGATGAGTACCGCCGCCGTCAGCTCGCGCTGGTATCTCAAGAGGGAGCCCCGGGATCCGGAAACGTCACCGCGACGCCGCCGCCGGAGGGGCGAGGGCGGGCGCGTCGCCCGGCTCGGGCTCGAGGACGCCGCCGTATCGCCGCTCGCGCTTCTGGTAGTCGGCGATCGCCTCGAGAAAATGGCGGGCGCGGAAGTCCGGCCAGAGCACCGGCGTGACGTGAATCTCGGCGTAGGCGATCTGCCAGAGGAGGAAGTTCGAGACGCGCATCTCGCCGCTCGTCCGGATCAGGAGGTCCGGGTCGGGAAGGCCCGCCGTGTAGAGTCGCGAGGCGACCACGGCCTCGTCGATCTGGCCGGGCGAGAGGCGACCGGCCGCGACGTCCGACGCGAGCGACCGCATCGCGTCCGCCAGCTCGGCGCGCCCCGAGTAGTTCAGGGCGATCGAGAAGGCCATGCCGCCGCACCGCTCCGTCGCGTCGAGCGCCTTCCTCAGCTCGCGGACGACCGACGGGTCCAGCCCGTCCGTCCGGCCGACGACCCGAAAGCGGATGTCGTTGGCGAGGAGCGTCTGGAGCTCGCGCGCGAGCCATTCCTTGAGGAGGGCCATGAGGGTCGCGACCTCGAGCCGCGGCCGCTTCCAGTTCTCGGTCGAGAAGGCGTAGAGCGTGAGCGCCGACAGGCGGAGGCGCGCCGCCGTCTCGACCGTGGCGCGGACGGCGTCGATGCCCGCCCGGTGTCCCTCGACCCGCGGCAGGCGGCGCTGCTGCGCCCAGCGCCCGTTCCCGTCCATGATGACCGCGACGTGCTGCGGCAGGCGGGCGAGGTCGAGCCCGTCGAGAATCGCGCGCTCCGGCGTGCCGGGCGCGGCGAGGACGTCCTTGTCGATCATCGCTTCACGGGGTCCCGGCCGGGGCAGACCCCGAACGGCGATTCTAGCGCGGGGTCTCGTCGACGCCGGGAAGGCTCTCGGGCGGATAGAGCACGCGGAGAAGCGTCAGACCGCGGGCCTCGGCCGTCGGACCGGGGCGCTCGGGAGCCGCTTGGGGCGGCGTCTTTCCGCGCCCCGTCTCGCGCAGTGTGCCGACGAGCCGCCGCACCATGCCGCGGAGGAAGCCGTCCCCGACGGCGCGGATCAGGAGAAGGTCGCCCTCCTCCTCGACGTCGAGGCGCGCGAGAGTCCGGACCGTGGAACGGGGGTCCGAACCCGTGATCGAGAAGAGCGCGAAGTCCCGCCGGCCGACCAGCCGGCGCGCCGCCTCGCGCATCACGCCGACGTCGAGGGGTTCCTTCGCGAGGGCCTCCACGAGGCCCCGGTGCGGGTGGAGGAACTCGCCGCGGCGGAGGCGGTAGAGATAGACCTTCCCGATCGCCGAGCGGCGGGCATGGAAATCCGAAGGGACTTCGGAGACCGAGAGGACCCGCACGTCCCAGGGGAGCTTCGTGTTCAGGGCACGAGAAAGGTTTCTTGAAGGCAAGGCGGGCGCGCCCTCGGGCACGTCGAAATGGGCCACCTGAGCGTCTGCATGCACGCCGGAGTCGGTGCGCCCCGCCCCGTGGACGCGGACATCCTCCGTCAGAATCTCTTTCAGGGAATCCTCCAGGACGCCCTGAACCGTCCGGGGCTTCACGCCGTCGCGGAGCGCCTCCTGCGACTGCCACCCTTCGAAGAAGGTGCCCAGATAGGCAAGGTCGAGACGCATCCGCACGTCGCCATTATCGGCGCGCCCGTCGTACTCTCCCGGCATGGCGCGTGCGGCGGAGGCGGCCACGGTCGTCGTCACCGAGATCTTCCGGAGCCTGCAGGGGGAGTCGACCCGGGCCGGGCTCCCCTGCACGTTCGTCCGGTTGACGGGGTGCTCCCTCCGCTGCGTCTGGTGCGATTCGGCCTACGCCTTCACCGGCGGGAAGGAGATGTCGGTCGGCGAGGTGCTCGTGGAGGTCGCGTCGCTCGGCGCCCCGCTCGTGGAGATCACGGGAGGCGAGCCGCTCGAGCAGGACGGTTTCTACCCCCTCTCGGCCGCGCTCTGCGACCGGGGTTTCACCGTCCTCGTCGAGACGGGAGGTCACGTTCCCATCGACCGCGTGGACCCGCGCGTCGTGAAGATCGTCGACGTGAAGTGCCCGGGCTCCGGGATGGAGGCGTCGAATCACCTCGAGAACCTCTCCCGGCTCGGACCGCGCGATGAGGTGAAGTTCGTCGTGGCCGACCGGAGGGACTTCGACTTCGCGCTCGAGATCGTCATGCGGCACGCTCTCGACCGGGAGCACGTCGTTCTCGTCTCTCCGGTCTTCGAAGGCGACCGCTCGCCGCTCGCGGCGGACGTCGCCGGGTGGGTGCGCGACTCCGACCGGACGCTGAGACTGAACCTGCAGATTCACAAGCTCCTCTGGGGAGACGTTCCGGGGAGATGAAGCGGAACACGGGGTCGATTCCGAGGGCGCCGGTCCGAGGGCGGCGGACCGCGGTGCTGCTTCTCTCGGGCGGCCTCGACAGCGGCACCTGCCTCGCGCTTCTCGCGCGATGGGGCTGGACGGTCCATGCCGTCTCGTTCGACTACGGTCAGAGGCACCGGATCGAGCTTCATGCCGCGCGGAAGCTGGCCCGGGCGTATGGCGTCGCCTCGCACCGCGTCCTCCGCGTCCCGGATCTCGGCGTCCTCGGCGGTTCGGCCCTGACGGAGAGACGAATCGCCGTTCCGAAGAACCAGCTCGGAGAGGCGGCGATCCCCGTCACGTACGTCCCGGCGCGCAACACGATCTTCCTGTCGTTTGCCCTCGCCGTTGCGGAGAGCTCGGGCGCCTCGGAGATCGTCATCGGGGCGAACGCCCTCGACACCTCCGGTTACCCCGATTGCCGCCCGCCGTTTCTCCGCGCCTTCGAGAAGACGGCGCGGCTCGGGACCCGGGCCGGCGTGGAAGGGCGATCGCTCTCGATCCGCGCACCGCTTCTCCGGATGACGAAGGCAGAGATCGTGAAGCTCGCGGAGGCGCTCGGCCTCGACACCTCCCTCACCTCTTCCTGCTACGACCCGGCTCCGGACGGCACCCCCTGCGGCGCCTGCGATTCCTGTCTTCTGAGGGAGAGAGGCTTTCGCGAGGCTGGACTCGTGGACCCGAAAAGACGCTGAGTTCCGACCACCATGTTATTTATTCTGAAAGACTTAAAATAATCTACATCGTGGCTGT
>DATIWM010000129.1:0-10163 GCA_035519355.1 Thermoanaerobaculia bacterium
CTTCCTGCAGGTCGTCTCCTGCAACACGCACAACCTCGCCATTCTCATCAAGACGATCGGGATGGAGGGCGACGCGCTGGAGATGGACCGCGCCACGTTCGTCTGCATGCGGCGGGCCAACGACGTCTCGCAGACGAAGGACTACCTGCCCGCTCCGACCGTCGGCCCGCACGACGACGAGGAATTTGGCACGCACCACGCCCGCGACGTCTTCCACCTCTACCAGACGCTGGGCCTGACGCCCCGGGTCTTTTCCTCGGCCGTGAAGCTGAACACCCAGTACATGCACTCGGTCTGGTTCGACGTCCGACTCGAGAAGCCGACCGAGAAAAAGCGGGTGATCGACAAGCTGAAGGCGAACGCCCTGGTCGCCCTGACGGACCGCCGGGGCGCCAACGAGGTCTTCTCATTCGGGCGGGACCACGGTTACTACGGCCGGATCCTCTCCCAGACCGTTTTCTCCACGCCGACCCTCGCCGTGGCCGATGGGGGGCGCGAGGTCGTCGGCTTTTGCTTCACGCCGCAGGACGGCAACTCGCTCCTCTCCTCCGTCGCCGGCGCGATCTGGCTCATGGACCCCGAGAGGTACAACGACCGGATCCAGGTCCTCAAGAGATTCGTGTTCAGAGAGATTTGAGATCCGGGAGGGGAAGCCCCGACGCCCGGAGTTCAGACGTCCTTGTACTCCAGCCGGATCTTCGTTTCCGAGAAGGCCTTCCCGTCCACCTCGACATACGGGTAGATGAGGAAGTTGACGGGTCCGTCCTTCTGTTTCGGCGTCAGGATCAGGTCGCGTCCGCGCGAGATCTCGAACCGGTCGGGGTCGAGGTTCCCGAAGAGATAGACCGTCTTCCGGGGCTCGCGGCTCTTCGCGGCGTCCGAGGCATCCACCGGCACCCAGCCCGCCCCCTCGGTCCAGAACTCCGCCCAGCAGTGGTAGCCGGGGACGGTCCCTTCCGCCCCGGCCGTCACGGGGAACCCGATGACGAAGCGTACGGGGATCCCTTCGGCGCGGGCGAGAGCCATGAAGGCGGAGTGAAAGTCCGTGCAATTCCCCTTCTTCACGTCGCAGAAGCGCTCCGAGTCGCCGCGGCCCCAGCCCGGCGTCGTCTTGTCGTACGTTCCGTTCTCGACGAGGTACGAATAGAAGGCCCGCGCCTTCTCGACGGCGCCCTCTCTTCCCGCCGCGAGCTCTGCCGCGAGCTTCCTCACGCGGGGCGTCAGCGGGACTGTCCGGTTCTCACCCAGGTACGAAGCCAGATCGGCCGGAACCCGGCCGGCCGGGACGGCCGCCGCGCTGCCGATCGGAGCCCGAATTTCCCGTCGGCGGACCCGGAACGTGACGCGGACGTCCAGCCCCTTCCCTCCGAGCGCAGCGGGGTTCTCGATGACGAAATGGGCCACCGAGTTCCCGGCTGAGTCCTTCGCCACCTCCGTCGGAACCGGCGACACGATCTTCAGGTCGCGAATCTCCTGATACGGCGTGTCCGAAGGGAGCGGGATCCAGACTTCAGCGCGACGGGCGCCATCCGGAAGGGGCGCGATCGTTCCGACGTAGGTCGCCTCGACCGTGCGGGCGCCCCGGACGTCCGTCGTTTCGGCCGCGGCGGCCGCCAGGCCCGTCAGAAAAACGACGAAAACGAATAGCGTTCTGGCATTCACCGGTTCCCCCCCTCCGCCCGGTGCCGCCCCAGCCAGTAGAACGCGGCCACCACGAGCGAATGCCGGATTTTACCCGCCCGCACCAGCGAGTCGAGGCGGCTTCGGGGTACGAGGACGACCTCCAGCTCCTCTCCCTCGTCGGGGTCGGCTTCTCCCGCGGGACGGGCCCCTTCGGCGAGGAACGTCCAGCAGGAGTTCGACTGGATCGCCGGATTCGGCTCCACGACGCCGAGGCGCCGCCACTGACGGGCGACGTAGCCGGTCTCCTCCCGGAGCTCGCGCTTGGCCGCGACGAGAGGGGTGCGGTCGGAGGCGTCGACCGCGCCTCCCGGGATCTCGAGCGTCGTCGCCTCGGTGCCGTGCCGGAACTGCCGGACGAGCACCGCCTCGTCGTGGTCGGTCAGAGCGACGACGTTGACCCAGTCCGGCGCCTCGAGAACGGTGACGTCGTGCGCCTTCCCGGTCTTCGGCGACCGGGCGCGGTCCCGCCGGACGCGGAAGACCTTGAAGTCGACGGGCGTCCCGCGCTTCACGAGACGCCAGCGCTTCAGGTTCCCCCTCCTCCGGGACCGAACCCCGTGATGATGTAGGAGCCGCTCTTGTTGTCCCGCTTCAGAACGATGATCTTCGCCTTCTCGGCGGCTTCCAGGAGCTCGGAGAATGTCCGGAAGCCGTAGTACGACTCGCTGAAGCTCGGATACTTCCTCTGCATCGTCTGCTTCACCATCGAGCCCCAGAGGACCTCCTTGTTCTCGCGCTTGAGCGCGAGGATCGAGTCCACGAGGAGGGCGAACCCTTCGGCGGCCTTCTCCGGCACCCCGTAGGCGACCGGCACCTTGACCTGCTCGCGGACGAGGTCCTCGTAGTAGATGAACTCGTCGCAGTTGTCGATCAGCAGCTCGGACGTCGAGCCCTTCACGCCGAAGCCGAGAACGGTCTTGTTGTTCTCCTTCAGCTTCGAGACGAGGGGCGAGAAGTCCGAGTCGCCGGACCCGATGACGAAGACGTTGATGTGCTCCTTGTTGGAGGCGAGGTCCATGGCATCCACGACCATCCGGATGTCGGCCGAGTTCTTCCCCGTCAGCCGGTGCTGCGGAATGTCGATCAGCTCGAAGGCCGACTCGTGGAAGGCGCGCTTGTACTCCGTGTACCGGTTCCAGTCGGCGTAGGCGCGCTTGATGACGATCTTCCCCTTCTCGAGAAGCCGCGAGATGAGGAGCTTGACGTCGAAACGGGCGTGCCCCGTTTCCCGGAGCCCGATGACGACGTTGTCGATGTCGATGAAGAGGGCGAGTTTCTGTTCTTCCTGGTTCATGCTCGAAGGGGCCGAGGCGACGACGGCCTCGAAGGAGGAGGGAGAGGCCGCGACCGGCGGCTCGGCTTCCGGGAACGGGACTTCCGCCGTCCCCCCGCCCGGTCGCGTCGCGCCCGAGCGTCCGCGGCGGCGGCGCCGGCGCGCCGGAGCGGCGGGCGGCTGAGGCGTCCGATCCACGGCGTTCACGTAACGGCCGTCATTGTAGCCCGGAGCGGAGCCCTCTTTGCGAGAATGAGCCGGATGTTCGTCGAGACCGTCCCCGGCCCTCCGCCCTCCGTGACCGATTTTTCGCGCCACGCGCTCCTCTTCGACCTGACAGGGCGCGCCGAGATCGCCGTGACCGGACGAGATCGGGCCGAGTTCCTCCACGGTCTGGTGACCAACGAGGTGAAGAAACTCCGCCCCGGCGAAGGGTGCGCCGCCGCCCTCCTGACGCCCCGGGGAAAGATGCTGGCCGACGTCACGCTGCTCTGCGCTCCCGAGGAACTGATCGTCGACGCCGACCCCGAGCTCGCCCGGACGCTGGACGGGCACCTGCGCAAGTACGTCTTCTTCCAGCAGGTCGCCCTGGAGAACCGGACGGGCATCACGGGCGTCCTCCACATCGAGGGACGGGGCGCCGGCCCGATCCTCGCGAAGCTGGTCGGGCAGGACGGGCCGTCCGAGCCTCATGCCAGCGTCGTCTCCGCGATCGGGCGCGCCGTCCGGGAGTCGAGGGGAGGCTTCGAGGGATACGACCTCCGGGTCCGCCGCGCCGAGGTCGCTTCGGTCCGCTCGGCCTTCGTCGACGCGGGAGCCCTCCCGGCGGAGCCCGACGTCCTCGAGGCGGCGCGGATCGAGGCGGGGATACCGCGATGGGGCGCCGACCTGACGGAGGACGTCCTCCCCGACGAGGCGGGTCTGCCGGCCCGAGGCTACGTTTCCTACACGAAGGGGTGCTACATCGGCCAGGAGACCGTCGCCCGGATCAAGACGTACGGCCACGTGAACCGGCGCCTCGTGGGCCTCCTCCTCCCGGCCGGCGACGTCCCTCCGCGCGGGGCGGAGATCCGGAAGGGGATCCTCAAGGTGGGGGCCGTCACGAGCGCCGTCCGGTCGGAGCGGCTGGACCGCGCTGTCGCGCTCGCTTACGTCCACCGCGACCACGTGGCGCCCGGCACCTCTCTGACCGTTCTCTGTCCCGGCGGGCCCGCCGACGCCGTCGTGGTCTCGTTCCCGCTTGCCGGTTGACGGCGCGCGCCGCCCGGACGTCCGGGCGGCCCTCGCCCTCGTGGCGGTCCAGCTCTGCTTCGGCGCGTTTCCCGTCTTCGGAAAGATCGCCCTCGCCGAGGTGAGCCCCTTCGTCCTGGCGGCCTTTCGCGCCGTGGCGGGGGCCCTGGTCATCGGCCTTCTCGCGCGGCCGCGCCTTCGGCGCGAGAGCGCCCTGTCGGCGCGTGAACACGCCGAGCTGTTCGGCCTCGCCCTCCTCGGAATCGTCGGAAACCAGGTTCTCTTCATCTCGGGTCTTCACCGCTCGACCGCCACGAACGCCGCCCTGATCTCGGCCATGATCCCGGTCTTCACCCTCGCGCTGGCCGCGCTCTTCCGCGTCGACACCCCGTCCCTCCGCCGGCTCGTCGGCGTACCGCTGGCTCTCTCGGGCGCCCTCCTGCTGATGAACCTCGGCCAGGTCGACCTCTCGAGCCGGACCGCCCTCGGCGACGCGATGCTCGTCCTCAACTGTCTGTCGTACGCGGCCTTCCTCGTCGGCTCCCGGCGGATCCTCCGGAGGCGCGACGCCCTCGCGGTGACGGCATGGCTCTTCCGTTACGGCGCCGTGCCGATCCTCGCCCTGGCCCTCCCGGGTCTCCTCCGTTTCCAACCCGCGGAGGTTTCCGCCACCGGCTGGGCCGCCGTGGCCGGGATCCTCGTCTTCCCCACCCTCGCGGCCTACTCCCTGAACATCTGGGCCCTCGCGAGGACGGGCCCGTCGACGGCGGCCGTCTATGTCTACCTGCAGCCGCTCGTCGCCGCCGCCCTCGCCTGGGCGGTTCTCGGCGAGCGCCCCGTTCCGCGGACCGTCCTCGCTGCGCTCCTGATCTTCGCCGGCCTCGCGCTGGCGACCTTCCCGGCGCGCCGGCCTCAGTCGAACGGCGCGGGTCGTCCGAACCGGTAGCCCTGGCCGAACCGGACGCCGAGAGCCCGGGCGCCGGTGAGGTCCTCGTCGGTCTCGATCCCCTCGGCCACCGTGTAGGCGTCGATCCGCGCCGCGAGCCGCACGAGCATCTCCACCACGTCGCGCTTGATGGCGTCGCGGGCAAGCCCCGTCACGAGCGTGTTCGAGATCTTCAGATAATTCGGCTTCAGCTCCGCGATGGCCTGCAGCGACGCGTAGCCGGACCCCGCGTCGTCCAGCGCCACCGTGAAGCCGAGGCTCCGGAGGACGGAGATGCTCTCCCGGAACAGGTCGAAGTCGCGGATCGCGGCGCGCTCGGTGATCTCGAGAACGACGCCCCCCGGCAGGCGGAGGAGCGGCTCGAGGATCGCGTGCCCGCGCGCCTTCAGCTCGTGAACGAGGGCCGTCTCCGTGTTCACGAAGAGGAGCCCCGGCCGGCGCCCCGCGAAGCGCTCGGCCGCGAAGGCGAGGCAGAGGGACTCGAGGCTCCAGATCTGGTCGGTCCGGAGCGCGTAGGCGAACAGCGCCTCGGGCCGCTCGAAGGCCGTGTCGGCTGGGCCCCGCGAGAGCGCCTCGTGCGCGACGACCGCTCCGGTCGAGAGGTCGACGATCGGCTGGTAAACGGTCCGGATCCGCTTGCGGGCGACGATGTCGCGGAACTGCTCCTTCAGAAGGGCCGCCTCCTCTCCGCGGCGGGAGCTGGCGACGGCCGCCGCTTCGGCGAGGGCGCGGTAGAGGAGCCGCTCCAGCCGGACCTGCGGCGTGTAGAGGAGTCGGGCGATCCCGACCTCGAGCTCGGTGCCGCGGGGCAGGCGGGCCGCGAACCGCGCCTCCAGCGCGCCCCGCAGGGCGACCGCGACGGCGTCCGCCTTCGCCTGCAGGCGCTCGCGGGCCGCGCCGCTCCCGAGGCCGGCCGGCAGGGAGACGAAGACGCTGAAGCTCGAGCCCGACGGGCGGTCCACGGCGATCAGGTCGTCGGCGGCGAGGACCGTCCCGAGCCCGCCGCGCAGCGTCCGGGCCGTCTCGCGCAGAACGTCGTCGAAGGACTCCCAGCCGTAGAACTCCTCCACCTGGGAGAGCGGCTCCATGTCGGCGACGAGGACGCCCACTTCCTGGTCCACCAGCAGCCACTCCCGGAGCGCGTCGACGAGAACGGGAATCGTCGGCAGCGAGGTCACCGGATCGAACAGGAGATTGTGGGCCCGCCCCTCCATCGCGAGCCGCGACCGCGCTCCCCCGCGCTCGCGGGCCGGACCCGACCAGAGCCCGTCGAGGGCGTCGAGGAGCCGCCGCCGCGAGAAGGGCTTCGTGACGTAGTCGTCGGCACCCACCTGAAGACTCGTGATCAGGTCGCGGATCTCCGAGCGGACCGTCAGCATCACGATCGGGATCGCCGCCGTCTCCGGCCGGCTCCGGAGCGCGGTGCAGACCTGCCAGCCCGACATCTCCGGCATCCCGACGTCGAGGAGAACGACGTCGGGGAGCGACGTGCCGATCTTCTCCAGGGCCTCGCGCCCTCCCGCGGCGGCGGACGTCTCATAGCCGGCGTGCTCGAGGAGCGTCCGGACGATCGTGCGGATGTCCTCGTCGTCGTCCACCACGAGGACGTGCCGGCGGTCGGTCATCTCTCTCTGGCCGCTCCCCTCAGAACTCCACGTCCAGGGGGGGCGTGGGGGCGCCCGGCTCGAGGGCTTCGCCGGCGACGTGGTCCACCCGCGCGAGGCGCGGCCCCTCGCCGAGCGCCGCCTCGAGACGGTCGAGCGCATGCGCGGGCCCTTCGGCCACGACCTCGACCCGCCCGTCGGCGAGGTTCGCGGCGCCCCCCGCGAGGCGCAGCGCCCGGCCGACCCGCGTCGCAAACGCCCGGAAGCCAACGCCCTGGACCCGGCCCGAGATGACCCACCGTCGGCGGGCGATCTCCCACCCGCCCCCCTCTTCCTCAGCCGACACGGGTCTTCCCCTCGGACGGGCGCCGCGCCGCGAAGCCGAACCTCCCGACCAGCGGAACGAACGCGACCTCGCCGGCGTCCTCGGTCCGGGTCCGGCCACTCGGCAGCCGGCGGACGACGAGGAGCCGCTGGCGGGTGGCGCCACCCACGGGAACGACGAGCCGCCCGCCCGGCTTGAGCTGCACGACGAGCGGTTCAGGCACGTCCGGCGCCGCGGCAGCCACCACGATGCCGTCGTACGGGGCGTGGTCGCTCCAGCCGTAGGAGCCGTCGAACACCTTGATGGAGACGTTGGAGACGCCCAGCGCCCGGAGCCGGTCGCGGGCCTCCGCGGCCAACGAGGGGATCCGCTCGAGCGAGAAGACGTGATGGCAGAGCCGGGCCAGGACCGCCGTCTGGTAGCCGGAGCCCGTCCCGATCTCGAGGACGCGTGCCTCCGGCGACAGACCGAGGAGCTCCACGGAACGGGCCACGTTCGCCGCCTGGGTGATCGTCTGCCCGTGCCCGATCGGAAGGGCATGGTCTCCGTACGCCTCGCTCGCGAGCGGCTTCGGAACGAAGAGGTGTCGCGGCACCGTCTCGAGAACCTGGATGACGCGCGGATCGGAGACGAGCCCGGCGGCCACCAGCCGCGCCACGAGCGCGCGCCGCGCCAGAGCGCCGGCTTCGGCGGCGCGCCCCGTCCCCGGTTCCGCGGGCTTCACGCTCGAAATTCTATCGTTCCGCGCCGGGCAACGGCAGCCGCCGTGCGAGCGTCTCCAGATCGGCGAGCGCCCGGTAATCGGTCAGGTCGAGGTGGAGCGGCGTGATCGAGACCCATCCGTCCGCCACCGCCGTCAGGTCGGTACCGTCCGCATGCGTGTCGACGTGGACGCCGCCGATCCAGAAGTAGGGGCGCCCGCGCGGGTCGATCTTCTCGACGATGTTCTCGCCGTACCGCCGGCGGCCCATCCGCGTCACCCGATAACCCTTCAAGGGGCCGGGCGGGATGTTCACGTTCCAGAGGGTGTCGCCCGACGGCGGGCTCTCGAGGGCGAGCGAGATGACGGCGCGGGCGGCCTCCTCGGCGAGGGCGAAATCGGGCTCGCCGCGCCCCCGCTCCTGCCAGGTGTCGAGGGAAAAAGCGATGGACGGAACGCCGAGGAGCGTTCCTTCGAAGGCACAGGCCACCGTTCCCGAGTAGGTCACGTCGTCGCCCAGGTTCGGCCCCGTATTGATGCCCGACAGGACGAGGTCGGGAGGTGACGCCTTCAGGATGCTGCAGAGCGCCAGGTTCACGCAGTCGGTCGGCGTTCCGTCCACGGTCCAGATCCGGTCGGAGACGGCGCGGACGCGGAGCGGCCGGTGCATCGTCAACGCATGCGAGGAGGCGCTCTGTTCGCGGTCGGGCGCCACGATCCACGTCTCGAGTCCGGCCGCCCGGGCGGCCCGCTCGAGGGCGGCCAGACCCGGGCTGTGGACCCCGTCGTCGTTCGAGATGAGGGCGCGCACCGTCTCAGGACTCCGGACCCATGTAGACGACCTTGTTCCGCTCCGTCTCGTGAAGGACGACGCGGACCAGCCGCCCGGGAGCGACGGACCCGGCCAGCTCGTCCCAGATCTTCACGGCGATGTTCTCCGCCGTCGGATTCACCCCCGCGAGGAACGGCACATCCGTGTTCAGATTCTTGAGGTCGCACTTCCGGATGATCTTCTCCGCCACGATCCGCCGGAGGTCCGCGAAGTCGATCACCCAGCCGGTTTCGGGGTCCACGGCCCCTTCGACCGTCACCTCGAGGCCGTACGTGTGCCCGTGACCGAAGGGGTTGTTGCACTTCCCGAAGACGGCGCGGTTCCAGTCGCCGTCCCGCGCGTCGTTGTGAAGGCGGTGGGCGGCGCTGAAGTGGGCGCTCGAGGTGATGCGGACGACCGGCGGCGGGCCGGGCGCCCCGGCGGCGGGGCTCATCGGCGCGGGGATGATACCGGAGAGGTGCGTCCGGCCGCCGCGTCTCAGGCGCGCGCGGCGGCGCGCGGAGCGTCCTCGAACGTCCCGACGACCGGATACCAGACGAGACGCGCCAGGCCGGGGCCGTTCTGCCGTCCCTTCACGGCGCGGGCGACGACCGGGCGGCGCGACGACGCGTCGCGGGCGAGTCCCTTGCCTTCGAAAGTCTCCCAGTCCTCTCCGTCGGGCCAGAGGACGAGGACGGCGTCCGCGTTGCCGCCGAGGCCTCCCGAGCTCTCGACGTCCGGGAGCTCCGGGAGCCTCCACGGGTCGTGCGGACCGAGGATCGAAGCCGGCGCGAGCGACGCCACGACGAGGACGGGACTCCCGGCTCCCCGGGCCACGAGGCGGATGGCGAGGCTCGTCCGCGCGGCCGCGAAGTCCGGTCCCGACGAGAAGGGATCCACCTCGTCCGAGAACGCCACCGCGGCCTTCAGGTCGTCCACGACGACCAGCGGCGGCCGCCCGAAATCCCGGGCCCGCCGCTCGGCTTCGGCCCGGAGCCAGGCCATCGAGCCGACCGGCTGGCCGGGCTCTCCGATGTCGTGCCCGCCCGGGACCGTGATCAGCATCCGAGCGCCCGGTCCTCCCTCCGCGTAGCGTTTCCACGCGGAGGTGACCTGCTCCCGCTCGACCTGCAGCAAGCCTTCGGGCGCGAGCATCTGTCCGTACGGCGTCTTCACGACGCCCGCCACGAGCCGCGCTCTGATCTCCACGTCCTCGCATTCATACGAGACGTAGAGAACCGGGCATCCCGCGGTGGCCGCCGCGTGCGCCAGCCGAAGGGCGAGCGACGTTCGCCCCGAGCCGGGGGCGCCCGCGAGAACGTAGACCCGACGCTCGCGGAGGCCGCCGCCGAGGAGTTCGTCGATGGCCCGGAGGCCCGTCGAGACCGGACGGCGTTCGAAGCCGGACCGCCATTCCGCGAGGCCCCGGTCCCACTCCAGACCGGGAGTCCGCGGCAGCGGCGAGGCCGCGGCTCCGGCCGGCGCCGGCTCGCTCACGGCCGGCACCTCTCCCGAGACGGAGGAGCCCCCGCTGCGTCGGTCCTTTCGACGCCGTTCCTTCGGGATGCCGCAGGTGTCCTTCAGCCACGTC
>DATIWM010000130.1:0-18946 GCA_035519355.1 Thermoanaerobaculia bacterium
GAACGCGCCCTCCTGGTGGCGCCGCACCTGTCCGGCGAGCTGCGCGAGGATCCGATCGCGCGCCTTCAGCGCGGCGTGAAACGACATACCGGGCAGATTGAGAGGAAGGCCGGTGAACCCCTTGAACAGCACCTCGTAGTCGGCGACAAGACGGGCCAGCGGGGGCCCGGGCTCCATGCCGAGCACGTTGTCGCAGATTCCCTCGATGGCGAGCCGCTTCAGCTCCGGGAGCAGCGGCCGTTCGCCGCCCGAGGCCCAGCGCGCGAGGGCCGACTCGATGATCCGCTGCAGCGGCGACAGGTAGCCGGCGACCGCCTCGCGGTCGAACGCCGCCATCAGCAGCGCCTTGCGCTGGCGGTGCTCCGCGCCGTCCAGGAGCGGCAGGATTCCGGGCCCGGCGAAGAGCTGCTGCACCGGCGCCGGGAACGAGCCCGCGCGCTGGATCTTGTTCTCGTCGAGCCACGCCTCGCAGACCTCGGGCCCGGAGATGAACGCGGTGGGGTGGCCCAGGATGTGCGAGCGAAAGACGGGGCCGTGCCGCTCGGTACGTGCTCGGATGAACCCGAACATATCGGAGATGAACGGCAGCGTCTCGCCCACGAAGGGCAGACCGCTCGATCCCGGGGGCAGCTTCGCCGGTTCGGCCATAAGCGCTCCTCGTGCGACGCTTCTTATAGCACCCGACGTCGTCGTCTCAACGCGTCGGGGCGACCGTCGCGATCGTCTCCACCAGATGCACGTCCTCCCCGGACAGCTCGAACCGGTCCGACTCGAGGTCCTCGCGCATGTGCGCGGCGTTCGTCGTCCCGGTCAGAGGCAGCATGCCGACCTGCTGCGCGAAACGGAAGACGATCTGCGCGGGGGACCTCCCGACCCGGGCGACGAGGCGGAGAAAGGCGGGATGCTGGAGCTCCTTGCCGTTGGCGGTGAGCAGGGAGAAGCCCTGGTAGACGATGCCCTTCGCGCGGCAGAAGGCACGAACCGCGCGGTCCCACCCGAGACTCGCGAAGCAGCGGTTCTGGACGAAAGCGGGCGGGACGACCGCGTGCGTCCACAGTTCCTCGATCTGGTCCAGGGTGACGTTGCTGATCCCGAGGGATCGGGTCCGTCCGGCGGTCTGCAGCTCCTCCATCGTCCGCCACACGCTCCGGTCATCCGCGGTGAGACCGCGGCGGCTCGAGGGCCCGTGAAGAACGTACGAATCGATCGAATCGACCTGCAAGTGCTCGAGCGAGCTCGCGAAGGACTGGCGCACCTGAGTGGCCGGATCCGCCTTCGGATCGTACGGCAGGCGGTGGTCCTGGCCGCCGGAGGACGTGAACTTGGTCTGAAGGAACACCTCCTCGCGCCGTACGACTCCGCCGGCGATGGCGCCCTTCAACGCGGCACCGACTCCCGCCTCCACGTAGTGGCGCCTCTGGTTCGCCGTGTCGACGCCCCGGAAGCCCGCTTCGAGAGCGAGGCGGGTCAGCCGCTCGGTCTCCTGCTCCTTCCACGCCGTACCGTAGAGGAAGCCGGGGACCCGAAAGCCGGAGACGGTCAGACGCGGTGCCAACACGCCCTCAGTTCCAGTGCTTGAAGTCGGGCGTCCAGTACTCCGCCAGCGTGTGGCGCAGGCCCCGGCAGAGGTAGATCGGGCGGTTCTCCTCGGCCATCCCCCACGGGTGGAAGTGCTCCCCGGCCTTCTCGACCGAGCGGCAGTGATCTTCCACGCCCTGCCGGCCCCACTGCAGCCAGATGAGGTTCTCGGGCTCCGGCTTCGGCGGCCCCCAGAAGTAGTGATTCTGGTGGGCGCAGATCGGCGGCGGCAGGCCGAGCGCGGGCCCGAACAGGTTGAGGGCGCCGGCTTCCCCGTAGTTGCTCGCAAAGATGCCGGTTCGCGCGCGCTCTTCCGGCGGCAGCGACCAGTAGATCCGGGCCACGTCCGCCACCAGCTCCTCCCAGCCGAACTGGTCCCCGAGGCGCTGTTCCAGAGGGCCTTCGTGCCTCACCTCGGTCTTCGGCGGCGCGAGACCGAGCCGCCCCAGGTAGGCGACCAGTCCCTCGGGCGGCAGAATCGGCAGGATCGCGGGAGCCAGGACCGCGCCCGCAGCCAAGGCGTATCCCGCGAGAGCGGCTCTGGGCCACAGTCTGCCCCGGCTCCACTCTCGGCGCGCCAGCCCGCTTTCCACCGCCACGGCCCCGGAGGCAAAGAGCATCGGGTAGATGGGCGCCAGGTAATAGTTCTTCGCCTTGAGGACCATCATCAACGCCAGGAGCACCAGGTACGTCCACCCGAGAACACGCAGCCGTGACCTTCGCCCGAACAGGAAGGAAGCGAGCCCGGCGAGCCAGATCGGGAGCAGGGCGGGGTGAAGAAGAAGGATCTGTTGACCCAGAAACTGCCACGGACCGAGCACGACGTTCTTGCCCGCCCGGCGGACATTCTCGAGGTCCTCGAGTGTGGGATAGCCGTGCCGGACCTGCCAGAGGAGGTTGGGAAGAAAGAGCAGGAGCGCGATTCCTCCGGCCATCCAGATCCAGGGCCTCCGGAGTTCGCGGCGCTCGGGGCTGAGAAGCAGAGCCACGACAAGGGCACCGCCGAAGAGAAGCGTCGAATGTTTGTTCTCGAGCCCGAGCCCGGCCAGGACTCCGAACCAGACCCAGAGCCGGGAGTCGCCGGTCCGAACGATGCGGGTCAGGAAGAAGACGCACCCCATCCAGAACAGAGCCTCGAAACCATTCATCGTGAGAATGCTGTCCTCGCCGAGGTAGATGGGCGCCGAGAGCACGCAGAGGCCGGCGAGCCCCTGCGAGAAGCGTCCACCTCCGAACTCCCGCGCCAGGAGCATCGTCAGGACCACGCGCGCGGCCCCGGCCAGCGCCGCCAGCGTCCGCAGGACCGGCAGGGACCCGCCGAGGAAAAGGGCTACCTTCGCGTAGAGAGCGATCAGGGGCGCGCAGTCCACGTAGCCCCAGTCGAGATGTCGGCCGCAGTCGAGGAAGTAGAGCTCGTCCCGGAAGTAGCCATACCGGCCTGCCGTCAGGAGGTGGACGGCAAGCTTCGCCCCGACCAGCAGGGCGACCAGCCGAAGGTCGAGTGCCCCGATCGGCCACCGTTCCCCCGCCCGCGCCGTCCCCGCCGAGTCCCGCTCCATGAGTACCGGAATTAGGCCACACCAGGGCCGGAGGTTTCCCCGGTGACTCGGCCCTTCCGGGAAACTTCCAGGGCGCCGTCGACCGCTCTCATCTGCTCTCGACCCGGAAGGCCTGGCGGGAATGGTGCATTTACATCAGGCGCCTCGCCCCGGGGCGGACGTTCTCCAATAAAGAAGGCACCGCCACTGTCGGCCAGCTCTTGCGGACCCCGAAACCCGGCGTCGGCCTCGAATACGGCAGTAGGATCCTAACCGCTGATGGATCGTAGATAGGAATCACTTGTGAAAGTCGAAGGTGTCGAGGTCGCCCGCCGACTCGAGCAGTTCAAGCGAGCCGCCAAGAAAGCGAGCGTCAAGCTGACGCACCAGCGCCTCGAAATCTTCCGCGAGGTCGCGTCGAGCCTCGAGCACCCGGATGCCGACACGATCTTCCGCGCCGTCCAGCCCCGGATGCCGACCGTGTCGCTCGACACCGTCTACCGGACGCTGAGGATGCTCGACGACCTGGGGCTCATCACGACGCTCGGAACGCGCCGCGAGAGCGTCCGCTTCGACGCCAACCTCGGACACCATCACCACTACGTCTGCATCCGCTGCGGGTTGGCGAGGGACTTCGAGAGCGCCGCGTTCAACGCGCTTCGCATTCCCGCCGCCGCAAAGGCGTTCGGCAGCGTCGTCGCCACGCACGTCGAGGTCCGGGGCGTCTGCGGCAGATGCGCGACGGCCCGTGTCCGGAAACCCGCCCTCCCGAATCTCAACAGGCCAAGTGGCCGGCACAGGAGAAAAACATGAGCGACGAGAAGATGAGCGAAAACGGCAAATGCCCGATGACAGGAACCTCCGGCAGAGCCACGGTCGGCGGAGGCACGTCGAACCGCGACTGGTGGCCCCGGCAGCTGAATCTGGGCATCCTTCACCAGCACGCGCCGGCCGCCAGCCCGATGGGCCCCGATTTCAACTACGCCGAAGAATTCAAGAAGCTCGATCTGGCCGCCCTGAAGAAGGACCTGGTCGCGCTGATGACCGACTCGCAGGAGTGGTGGCCAGCCGACTGGGGCCACTACGGCGGCCTGTTCATCCGCATGGCGTGGCACAGCGCGGGCACCTACCGCACCGGTGACGGACGTGGCGGTGGCGGCACCGGCAACCAGCGCTTCGCGCCGGTCAACAGCTGGCCCGACAACGGCAACCTAGACAAGGCCCGCCGCCTGCTCTGGCCCATCAAGCAGAAATACGGCAACCGGATTTCCTGGGCCGACCTGATGATCCTGGCCGGCAACTGCGCGCTGGAGTCGATGGGCTTCAGGACCTTCGGCTTCGGCGGTGGCCGCGTGGACATCTGGCAGCCGGAAGAGGACATCTACTGGGGCAAGGAAGACACCTGGCTCGGAGACAAACGCTACAGCGGCGAGCGCGACCTGGAGAATCCGCTGGCCGCCGTGCAGATGGGCCTGATCTACGTGAACCCGGAAGGCCCCGGCGGCAAGCCCGACCCCTGGGCCTCGGGCCGGGACGTGCGCGAGACCTTCGCCCGCATGGCCATGAACGACGAAGAAACCGTCGCCCTCGTCGCCGGCGGCCACACGTTCGGCAAGGCACACGGCGCGGGCGACCCGGCGCTGGTGGGGCCGGAACCCGAAGGGGCCCCCATTGAAGAGCAGGGCCTGGGCTGGATCAACCGGTTCGGCACCGGCAAGGGTGTGCACACCACCACCAGCGGTATCGAAGGCGCCTGGAAGCCCAACCCGACGAGATGGGACAACGGCTACTTCGACATGCTGTTCGGCTACGAGTGGGAGCTGGTCAAGAGCCCGGCCGGCGCCTGGCAATGGCTGGCCAAGGACGTCAAGGAAGAGCACATGATTCCGGACGCCCACGACCCATCGAAGAAGCACCGGCCCATGATGACCACCGCCGACCTGTCGCTGCGTTTCGACCCGATCTACGAGCCCATCTCACGCCGCTTCCAGAAGGATCCGCGGGCGTTCGCCGACGCGTTCGCCCGCGCCTGGTTCAAGTTGACCCACCGCGACATGGGGCCCAAGGCCCGATACCTCGGCCCCGAAGTCCCGGCCGAAGACCTGATCTGGCAGGACCCGCTCCCCGCCGTCGTTCACCCCCTGATCGATTCCAGGGACATCGCCGACCTCAAGGCCAAGGTCCTGGCCTCGGGCCTGTCGGTGGCGGAACTGGTCTCCACCGCCTGGGCCTCGGCCTCCACCTTCCGTGGTTCGGACATGCGCGGCGGTGCCAACGGCGCGCGGATTCGCCTGGAGCCGCAGAAGGACTGGGAAGCCAACCAGCCGGCGCAGCTGGCCAAGGTGCTGGGCGTGCTCGAGACCATTCAGCGGGCCTTCAACGGCGCCCGGACGGGCGGCAAGAGAGTCTCCATGGCGGACCTCATTGTGCTGGCCGGCTGCGCTGCCGTCGAAGCGGCGGCCCGGGCTGCCGGGCACGCTCTCGAGGTGCCCTTCACCCCGGGCCGCACCGACGCCTCGCAGGACCAGACCGACGTGGAATCGTTCGCCGTCCTGGAGCCCCAGTCCGACGGTTTCCGCAATTTCCAGAAAAGAGCCTTCACCGTGTCGGCCGAGGAAATGCTGGTGGACAAGGCGCAGCTCCTGGCCCTCAGCGCGCCGGAGATGACGGTGCTCGTCGGCGGCCTGCGCGTGCTGGGCGCCAACGTGGGCCGATCGACGCACGGCGTTTTCACGAAACGGGGCGGAACCCTCACCAACGACTTCTTCGTCAACCTGCTCGACATGGGCACTGTCTGGAAGCCCACGTCCGATGCCCGGGACACGTTCGAAGGGCGCGACCGCAGGACAGGCGCCCTCAGGTGGACCGGCACCCGCGTGGACCTCGTTTTCGGCTCCAACTCGCAGCTGCGCGCCCTGGCCGAGGTCTATGCGCAGGACGATGCGAAGGAGAAGTTCGTGCGCGACTTCGTCGCGGCCTGGAACAAGGTCATGAACCTGGACCGCTTCGACATCTTCTGATCGTGGCATAAACGTCTTCCGGTGCAGGAGGCTCCGTCGACCCGGTCGGCGGGGCCTCCAGACTCCTTGACAGGGCCGGCGCGGCTGTCTACTCTCCATGTGATTGCGACTGAGTCTCAGTATCCTTATTCTCGCCCTCGCGACGACGCCGTCTGACGGGACCGTCGAGCGGCGCCTCGTGGTCATGGGCACGGCGCTGGAGATCTCCGTGACGGCCCCCTCGCGCCGGGAGGCTCTCGAGGCGAGCGAGGCGGCCGTGAGCGAAATCGCGCGTGTCGAATCACTCCTTTCAACCTGGAAGGAGGGCGGTCCCCTCGCCCGTCTGAACACGGCGCCGGCGGGCGCGCCGGTGCGACTTCCGTCCGAGTTGTTCGAGCTCCTGGAAAGCGTGTTCGCTTGGTCGGATCGAACCGCGGGAGTCTTCGAGCCGGCGATCCTGCCTCTCGTCACCGCCTGGGGGCTGCGAACGGGAGGCCGCATTCCACCGGCGGTGGAGCTCGGCCAGGCACTCGAGGCGACCGGTCATCGCCGGTTCCGTCTGGACTCCCCCTCTTCGGCTGCTTCGAAGCTCCAGCCAGGCGCCGGAATCGACGAGGGCGCCTGGGGAAAGGGCTACGCCCTGGATCGGGCGGCGGACGTCCTGCGAGCGCAGGGCGTCTCGTCGGCTGTTCTCGACCTCGGAGGCCAGGTGCTTTCGCTCTCCGGTGTTTCGTCCGACGGAGATTGCGTCGGCCTCGCCGATCCGCGAGACCGGTCGCGTCTCGTCGGCCACGTCGTCCTGAGAGGCGGCTCCCTGTCGACGTCCGGCAACTCCGAGCGGGCGATGGTCGCCGGCGGACGCCGGATCGGCCATCTCCTCGACCCCCGGACCGGCCAGCCGGCCCCCGACTTCGGCTCGGTCACCGTCTTCGCGCCTTCCGGCCTCGTGGCCGACCTTCTCTCGACGGCTTTTTTCGTTCTGGGACCCGAGAAGGGCCCGGAGCTGTCGCGCCGGCTTCGCGCCGAAGGCGTCACACACGAGGTGCTCTATCTCGTCGAGCGGGAGTCCGCGCTCGAGGCCGTCGCCTCGGACGGTTTCGTCCCCGCGATCGAGGATCTCGAAGTTTCCCGACTCTGGCTCAACGACATCCCGTTGCCCGCCCCGGCGACCCGGGGCCGGAAGAAGACCACTGAAGGAAGGACTCCATGACGGATCGACGGACTCCCGGCCTTTGCCGCAGCGCCCGAAACTGCCTTCTTGTCGTCCTGGCCCTGGCCGTGTTCCGGCCGTTCCCGGCGCGGGCCCAGGCGCCGACTGCCTCCTCCTCGACCGCGACCGTCGAAGAGCGCCTCGCGCGGCTCGAGAAGCTGCTCGCCGAGACCCGCGCCGAGCTGGCGGCCGCGAAGGCGGCGGCCCCGGCCGCGACCGAGGATGCCCGCCTGAAGGAGATCGAGCAGAAGATCGACGTCCTGACGAAGGAGATCGAAGCGCTTCGCATCGGCGAGGCCGCGTCGCCGGCGAACGCGCCGGAGCATTACGGCCTCGGCCCGGCCGCTTCCAAGGTCTACGCGAAGAAGGGCGTGTCGATCGGAGGCTACGGCAACGTTCTCTACCAGAACTTCAGCTCGAGAGAGCAGAACGGGGAGCCCTCGGGCGCCGGGGACACGATCGACCTCCAGCGCGTCGTCCTCTACCTCGGATACAAGTTCTCGGACCAATTCGTCTTCAACTCCGAAGTCGAATACGAGCATGCCGTCACGGCGAGCGACAAGGAAGGCGAGGTCGAGGTCGAGTTCGCGTACCTCGACTGGACGAAGTCCCGGGCGTTCAACCTGCGGGCCGGGCTCGTCCTGATCCCGGTCGGCATCCTCAACGAGCAGCACGAGCCGACGACGTTCTTCGGCGCGCGCCGCAACAACGTGGAGGAGCTGATCCTTCCCTCGACGTGGCGGGAGCTCGGCATCGGGACCTATGGAAGCTCCGGAATCCTCACCTGGCGAGCGTATCTCGTGAACGGGCTGAACGCCTCGGGCTACACCGCCGACGCGGGCATCCGCGAGGGGCGGCAGGAAGGCTCCCTCGCGAAGGCACAGAATTTCGCGTTCACCGCCCGCCTCGACGCGACGCCTCTTCCCGGGCTCCTCGTCGGGGCGTCGGTCTTCACCGGCGACTCGGCGCAGGGCCTCGTCGATTCCTCCGGGCAGCCGTTCGGCGCCCTGACGACGACGTGGGACGTTCACGCGGAATACCGCTTTCGGGGCCTGACGCTGCGTGGCCTCTATGCGGGCGTCTCCATCTCGGACGCGGCGCAGGTCAATCAGGCGAACGGCTACGAAGGCGACGAATCGGTCGGAAGCCGTCTGAACGGCTGGTACCTCGTGGGCGGCTTCGACGTCCTTTCGCTCGTGTCGGGGGCGCGAATGAGCCTCTCCCCCTACGTCCGGTACGAGCAGTACGACACCCAGGCCAGCGTCCCCGCCGGCTACCTGCGGAACCCGGCGAACGACGTGAACATCCTGACGACGGGCGTCGCCTTCAAGCCGATCGACCAGATCGTCGTCACGGCCGAATGGCAGAAGATCGGAAACGCGGCGAAGACCGGCACCAACCAGTGGAACCTCGGCCTTGGCTGGATCTTCTGATTCCCGGAGTCATCCCTCCGACGGGACGGCGCGGCGCCGGCCCGGCGTTCTGGCCGCGCTGGCGGTGCTCGGCTCGCTGGCGGGGCCTGTCGAGGGAAAGGTCTACCTGTCGCAGGAGGAGGCGCTCCGGCTCGCCTTCCCGGGCGCCTCGGTCGAGCGGAAGACGGCGTTCCTGACGGAGGCCGAGCGCGAGGAGGTGGCCCGCCTGGCGGGCGGCCCGAAGCCGGCGGCTCTCCAGCCCTACTACGTCGCCACGAAAGAGGGCAGCATCACCGGCACCGCCTACTTCGACGTCCACGTCGTCAGGACGCAGAACGAGGTGCTGATGATCGTCGTGAAGCCGGACGGGTCGATCGGCCGCCTCGAGGTGCTCTCCTTCTTCGAGCCCGAGGAGTACCTCCCGAGGCCGGGCTGGTACACGCAGTTCCCCGGCAAGACGCTGGGCGACGAGCTCTCCGAAAAGCGCGCGATCCGGCCCGTGACGGGCGCGACCCTCACCGTCCGGGCCACCACGGAGGCGGCCCGCCGTGTCCTCGCCCTCCACCGGCTCCTGATGAAGAGGCCCACGCCGTGAAGCGGTGGGAACTCTTCCTTCAGAACGCCTCGGTGGCCGCCGTCGGGCTCTCCGGTCTGGCCTATGGCGTCCTGAAGTACTTCATGGCGGGGGCGGACCCCGATTCCCGGGTCGGGAATCCGTGGACGCAGCCCGCCTTGAAAGCGCACGTCCTCGCGGCGCCCTTTCTCGTCTTCGCGCTCGGCCTCGTCTTCAGCGCGCACGGGCTGAAACGCTTCCGCGCCGGCGAGCCCGACGGCCGCGTCACCGGGATCGGGCTTCTCTGGATCGTGGCGCCCGTCGTCCCCTCCGGTTATCTCGTCCAGGTATTGACCGGCGAATCGGCACGAACCTGGACCGGCTGGATTCACACGGCAATCGGCGTCCTCTATCTGACCGGCTACGTCGCGCACCTCCTGAAGAAACGTTCGTCCGCGGGCGGCGACACGATCTGACCCGGCTCACGCAGAACAGGCGGTCTTGAAGAGACAGCCCTCACCGATAGAATCCCTTCCGCCTCCATGACGCTCTCCCCGGGCACCCGTCTCGGCCCCTACGAGATCCTCGCGCCGCTCGGCGCGGGCGGGATGGGCGAGGTCTGGAAGGCCAGGGACACGCGGCTGGATCGCTTCGTGGCCGTGAAGGTGCTGCCCGAGCACCTGGCGAAGAACGACGAGGCCCTCGCCCGATTCGAGCGCGAGGCCAAGGCCGTGGCCGCGCTGAATCATCCGAACATTCTCGGCATCCACGACTTCGCGACGCAGGGGGAGACCTCCTATGTCGTGATGGAGCTGCTCGAGGGCGAATCGCTCCGCACGCGCCTGGAACGGGGACCGCTGACGCCGCGCAAGGCCACGGAGCTGGCGATCCAGATGGCCGAGGGGCTGGCGGCGGCGCACGAGAAGGGCGTCGTCCACCGCGATCTGAAGCCCGACAACCTCTGGATCACGACGGACGGCCGGCTCAAGATCCTCGACTTCGGCCTCGCGAAGCAGCTGGGACCGATGGGCGCGCGCTCCGACTCGTACGCGCCGACCGCGGCGGCGAGCCCCGGCCATCTGACCGATCACGGGATGATCCTCGGCACGCTCGGCTACATGAGCCCCGAGCAGGTGCGCGGCGAGGCCGTGGACGCGCGCGCCGACATCTTCAGCTTCGGCGTGGTGCTGTTCGAGATGCTCACACTCCAGCGCGCCTTCGCCCGCGACACCGCGAGCGACACGCTGGCCGCGATCCTGCGTGACGACCCTCCGGAGATGGAAAGGACGAGCCGGCCCATTCCCCCCGGACTCCAGCGGATCCTGCAGCATTGCCTCGAGAAGCGTCCGGAGCAGCGGTTCCACTCGGCCCACGACCTCGGCTTCGCGCTGCAGAACCTCTCCTCGGCGGAAGGACCGGCCCCGCTCACGGCCCCCTTCGCTCCTCAGAACCGTCGAACGACGTGGATCTGGGCCGCCCTGGCGGCGGTGCTGTTCGTCGGCGCGGGAATGGCCGGCTGGACGCTGCGGGGCGGACCGGCCCCGCTCCCGACCTTCCACCCGCTGACCCACGAGCGGGGCACTCTCAGCGCGGCGCGATTCGTGCCGAACTCGCCCGAGGTCATCTACAGCGCCCAGTGGGCGGGGGGCGTTTCGCAGTGGTACTCGCGGCGTCTGGACCAGCCCGGCACCCGCCCGCTCTCCGGCAGCGAAGGCATCCTGCTTTCCGTGTCGGCCACTGGCGAGGGGATCGGGCTTTCGCGGCCCTACCTCCTCCATGGCGTCCAGTGCGGCAGCCTGTTCAGCCTGCCGCTCGCGGGCGGGGCGCAGCGCGAGTGGGTGTCTGCCGAAGTCTGGGGGGCCTGCCAGGGGCCCCAAACCGGGGAGCTCGCGGCGGTGATCGGAGAGTACGGCGGGGAAATCCGCCTCGAATGGCCTCTGGGGCGGGTCATGCGCAAGGGACTCGACACCCTCCGTAGCCTGAGGATCCGTGACGATCTCCTGGCGTTCTTCCAGGAACAGGGAGACCTCACCGAGGACGGGAACCTCGACCTGATGGACCGGAGCGGCAAGGTCCGTCTGCTGACGGCCGTGCAAGGTTTCACCGGCCTGGCCTGGGGTCCGCGTGGAGACGAAGTCTGGATCTCCACGTACCGGGACGGCGAGAGTCGTCTCCTCGCCGTGGACCTTTCCGGCGGGTCACGCACCCTGCTGCGCCACGCGGGACGGCTCGAGATCCAGGACGTGGACGCCACGGGGCGCGTGCTCGCGGCGCTCCACTCCTACCAGCGCCAGACCTTCGGGCGCAGACGTGGCGAGTCCAGGGACCGGGACCTGGGATGGCTCGACGCCCAGGCCACGATGGGCCTGACCGCGGACGGGACATCGGCCCTGCTCGCGCCGCTGGGCGAATGGTCGCGGGTGGATGGCACCCTCTACCTCCGGCCGCTCTCCGGCGAGCCCGCGCAGTCCCTCGGCCTCGGGCAGCGCCAGTCGACGATTTCCGGTGACGGGAAGTGGGCCGTCACGTGCACCCTCGAACCCACCTTCTCCGTGGTGATCATCCCGACCGGCGTCGGCACGCCCCGCCGATTTCCGATCCCGGACTTCGCCGGCAATGATCTGCGCGTGGATCTCCTGCCGGACGGCAAGACCGCGATCGTCTGGGGACGACGCCGCCAGGAAGCGTTCGCCTTCTACGCCCTCGACCTCGATTCCGGAAGCATCCGCAAGATCACCCCGTCCGGGGCGTCGCCGTTCGCTTACCAGACCCTCCTCTCGCCGGATGGCGCATGGCTCGTCTATACCCACACCACGGAACAGATCAGGAACGGCGAATTCCCCGTCGAAATCTGCCGTACGGACGGAACGGGAACCCGAGCGGTCCTGACACTTCCGCGGAGCGAGGCCATCTCGGGGTGGGGCCCGGATTCGTCGAGCCTCATGGTGTGGGACCGGAACAAATTGCCCGCGGAAGTGGATCGGGTGGACCTGGCCACGGGACGCCGGATGCGGGTTCTCACCGTTCTCCCCGCCGACCCCGTAGGAATTCCGGGGATCCACGGGCTCCAGATCACCCCGGACGCCCGGGCCTATACCTACAACGTCACCCGCAAGCTCTCCGAGCTCTTTCTCGTCGAAGGGCTGAAGTGACGCGTGCCGCGGGCGCGGGGTGAAGAGGGCGGCGCATAATTCCCGCCGTATATGTTCCCGGGTCTCCGGCGATCCCGGTCCCGCGTGTCGGCCTTCCTGCAGGAGATGTGGGGGGCCTCGGCAACGATGGGTTCCTGCTGCTCGACCCGGGGGGCCACGCTCCTCACGCGGTTCGCCGCCCCATCCCCATCGGCCGGAATACCCGGGAGTCCGCCGGTGCCTTCGCAGGACACTCCCGCGAGCCCGGGGAATCCCGACGTCGTCGGGCGTCCGGATCTGCGACGCCCGTCAGGCTGACGTACGGCCGGCACCGCCCGCCTCCCGCTACTTTCAAAACCGCTTCTCCTCGTCGGGCTGCTCGCCTGTCCCCACGGCGGCCTGGCTCAGACGGGGGCGAAACCTGCGCCGGAGCTCCTTCACCTCGAGCTTGAAGGAGCGCGGTTTCTCGCGCCCCCCGTCCGGGTCGTGGCGGAAGATCTGCAGATCGACCTGTCCGAAGGGGCAGGATTCGTTTCTTCGTCCTCGGAAGGACCGACGGCGCTGGTCCTCGTGGGAAGCGGCCGCGTCCGGTTCTCTCCCCCCATCGGCTGCGAGCAGCGGCAGCTCGCTCTGTTCAGCGGCTCTCCCGTGCTGTCCGAACGTTTCGAAGCAGCCTATCTGCGGTTTTCTCCCGTCGACTTCGTGTCCCTCGTCGCGGCCCCGGCGTTTCACTCCGAAGACGCGCCGCCGGAATGGCGACGCCGCGCCACGGCGATCTTCGACGAGTACGTCGGGCGGTCCTTCGCGCTCGACTCGGCCCGCTCCGGCCAGCCCCGGCTCTCCACGGTTCCTCCGCCGGGCGACCTGCTCGTGGAGCTCCAGACGACGCGCCTCGGTCGGCTGGCCTATGCGCGTGTCGCCAGGGACCCGGAGGACATCCTGCTCCTGGACCGCGACCGGGGCCACACGATCGCCTCCTATCCATCGCGGGCCCACGGCTCGGCCACGGGGCTCGAGTACGGGGACGAGCAAGGACTCGGCTACGAGGCGCTCTCGTACGACGTGGCGGTCGACATCGTTCCCTCGACGCGCAGGCTCTCGGGCCGGGCGCGGGTTTCTCTCAAGGCCCTCGAGCCGCTCGAGACGGTGAGCCTCCGCCTGGACCGCGGCCTCTCGGTCGCCGAAGTCCGGAGCGCGGCTCCCCACCAGTTCCTGCAGCAAGAGGCGTCCGACACGCTGCAGGTCCGGATCCTTCCTCCTCTCGCCGCCGGCCGCCAGATCGCGCTCGACATCTCCTACTCCGGGTCCGTCGAGCCCCAGGAGCTCTCCCGGGCCATCGACCGGAGGCGGGAAGGAATCCCCCGGTCCCCCCGGCCCCACCTGCCGGGGGAGGAACAGATCCTTCTCTACGGCAGTCGCGTCTTCTTCTTCCCGCAGTCTCCGGTGCGCAATCACGTCCCGGTCACGCTGCACGTCGGCCTTCCCGAGGGCTACACCGCCGTCGCGTCGGGCGTTCCGGACCTCTCCGCCGAACGCGCCGGGCGGCCGACGTTCGCCTTCCGGACGCAGCAGCCGATTCGATACCTTTCCTTGATCGTCGGCCGATTGCAGCGGGTTCCGTCGCCGGTCGGGGCCGCGCCGGTTCCCATCCGCGTCTTCGCCACATCGGGGCTGGCCGACCGGGGGCGGGCCCTCGCCCCGCAGGTCGCGGACATCCTGCGCTTCTACGCCACGCTCGCGGGGCCCGATCCCTTTTCCCATCTGACGGTGGTCGTGGTGGAGACGCCGGCGCCGGCGGGCCATGGGGCCGCCTACCTTTCCGTGCTCGGCGAGCCGCCCGGATGGAACCCGGCGCGCGCGGCCGACGACCCCGCTTACCTCGGCGGCGAGCCGCTCTTCTTCGTCGCGCACGAGATCGCCCACCAGTGGTGGGGACAGGCCGTGGGATGGCGGAACTACCGGGAGCAGTGGTTGAGCGAGGGGCTCGCGCAGTACTTTGCTTCCTTGTACGTCCGCAGGCTCCGGGGGGAGGAGGCCTCCAGGCGCGTGCTCGAGTGGATGGGACACTGGGCTCGAGGGGTGGCGGGACAGGGTCCGATCAGTCTCGGGGTGCGGGTGGGTGAGATCAACGGCTGTCCGACCTGCTTTGCCGCAGCCCTCTACGACCGCGGCGCGCTCTTCCTCCAGATGCTTCGGAGGCTTCTCGGCGACGAGAGCTTCCTGGGGGGACTGTGCCTCTACCTCGACCGGTGGAAGTTTCGCCGCGCCGGCACCGGAGATCTCGAGCGCGCCTTCGAGGAGGTCTCGGGCCGCGACCTCTCGGACTTCTTCGACCAGTGGATTCGAGACGACGGTCTGCCCCGGCTCGAGTGGTCCGCGGAGGCCGACACCTTTGAAGGAGGGCCCGGAGTGCTCCTGCGCGTGCATCAGATCGGGAAGACCTGGGAGCTGCCGCTGTCGGTCACGATCGAGTCGGGGGATAAGGTCGCTCGGACCGAGGTCGTCCGCGTCTTCCGTCCGGTCCAGGAGTTCCGGTTCCCCCTCGCGGGACGCCTTCGGCGCGTCCTCCTCAATGCCGACCAGGCGACCCTCTGCGACCTCCGCGAGGTCGCTCCACCCAAAGGGAACTGAACGGACCGCGCGGCCCCCTCTCTGGCAACCTCCCTTTTCGATCCCTTTACCGACTTCTTCCTGAACCGTGCGTCATCCGACGACGGACGCCCCTGACCAGCCACGGAAGAACAGCCAGGACCGAGAGCGCACCTAGCAACGGAAGGGACCAGAGGTCATCCGGGTTCTCGACATCCCCGAGATGAGCTCCCGCATAGACGTACAGAACGTAGCGCGGCAGGAGCCCGAGCAGGGAGAAGAACAGGAACGGCGCGAAGCGGACCGGGCTGATCGCCAGAATCACGTTCGTCGCGGAAAACGGTATCACCGGCAGCAGTCGCAGGGTCAGCACGAAGTAGACACCCTCGCGTTCCAGTCCTTCCAGCAGGTGGGGAAACCGTCGCCGCGCTCTCTCTTCCACGAAATCCCTCAGTAAGTAGCGAAAGGAGAGGAAGGCCACGATGGAGGCCAGGGTGCTCCCCGCGATCACGAGCAGCAGGCCCCTCCAGAATTCGAACAGAAGCCCGGCGGACAGGTTCATGACCGTGCTGCCCGGCAGGCCGAAGAGTCCCAGGACCAGGTAGGCCGCGACCCAGACCGCCGGAGCCAGCAGCGGCCGGGCGTCGGCCCAGACCATCAGGGCATCCTTGTGCGCCACGAGCTGGTCGAAGCTCAGGAAGCGGTACCCCCCCGCCAGAAGGAACGCCGCCGCGCCGGCCGCGATCAGGGCCAGCAGGAACAGCCGTACGGCGTTCGGTCCGGACGACGGCAGCTTCATGGTGCGTTCGAGCTCCGGCTAGGAGAACCAGTCTGAACTCGACCACTCCATGATAGTCAGGGCGCGTCGGACCCCCCGGAACACGCCCTCCGCGATAATGGCGGCCCTCACGCGATGAGTCTCTCCGCAGGCACCCGTCTCGGCCCCTACGAGATTCTCTCGCCCCTCGGCGCCGGGGGCATGGGCGAGGTGTACCGGGCACGGGATTCGAGGCTCAAGCGCGACGTCGCGATCAAGGTCATTCCGGACTCGCTCGCCCGGGACGCCGATGCCCTCGCCCGCTTCGAGCGCGAGGCGCACGCCGTCGCGGCGCTCAATCACCCGAACATCCTCTCGATTCACGATTTCGCCGCCGAAGGCGGCATCGCCTATGCCGTGACCGAGCTCCTGGAAGGCGAGACGCTTCGGGCCCGGCTCGAGAGCGGCTCTCTCGGCTCGCGGCGTTCGACACAGATTGCAGTGCAGATCGCAAAGGGCCTCGCTGCCGCTCACGAGAAGGGGATCATCCACAGGGACCTCAAGCCCGAGAACATCTTTCTGACACCTGACGGCCGGGTGAAGATCCTCGACTTCGGGCTCGCGAAGAAGGTCACACAGGAAGCGACCGCGACAAACGCACCCACGACGCCGGCGGGCACCGAGCCGGGTACCGTCATGGGAACGGTCGGGTACATGTCCCCCGAGCAGGTGCGCGGCCGGGAGCTCGACGCCCGCACGGACATCTTCTCGCTCGGCGCCATCCTCTACGAGATGTTTTCGGGGAGACGCGCCTTCCGGAGTGAGTCCGGCGTCGAGACGATGAACGCGATCCTGAAGGAAGAGCCCCCCGAGCTCCTCGGCACGGGACGGGACATCTCCCCCGCGCTCGACCGCATCGTGCGTCATTGCCTGGAGAAGTCGCCCGAATCCCGCTTTCACTCCGCCCGTGACGTAGCTTTTGCCCTCGAATCACTCTCCGACGCATCGGTCGCCGGCTCGGAGGGGGTGAGTCGCGGTGCGAGGAGGCGATTCGGGCGGCGGGCCGCCGCCGGGCTCGCTCTCGCCGTCAGCATCGGCTCAGTCTTCTTCCTCGGCACGCTTGCGCGTCGCGACGACCGATTGAGTTTCCGCGCCTTCACGTTTCGCCGGGGTACGATTCGCTCCGCCCGCTTCGCCCCCGACGGCCACACGCTCGTGTACGGCGCCTCGTGGCAGGGCGCGCCGATCCGCCTCTATTCGGCGAGTACGGAGCACCTCGAGCCGGCTCCGATCGCGCTTCCCGATGCCGACATCTTCGCCGTCAACGCCGGCGGCGAGCTCCTGATTTCCCTGGGCCGCCACTACCTCACGACTCACCATGCCGTCGGGACCCTCGCGCTCGCGCCCCTTTCGGGGGGCGCCGCACATGAAATCCTCGAGAACGTCCAGGCCGCGGACTTCGGACCGGACGGAAGGAGTTTCGCCGTCATCCGCGAGATCGAGGGAAAGAACCGCCTCGAGTTCCCGCTGGGAACGGTTCTTTGCGAGACCGTCGGGTGGATGAGCCACGTTCGCGTCTCCCCGCGAGGCGATCAGGTCGCCTTTTTCGACCACGTCGACCGGTGGGACAACCGCGGAACAGTCGCGGTCGTGGATCGACAGGGGCGCAAGAAGACCCTAACGCCGATCTACAACAGCGAAGAAGGCCTCACCTGGTCGCCCTCCGGAGACGAAATCTGGTTCTCGGCCGGACACGGCCTCGGCGGAGACTCGATCCTGGCGGTGACGCCGGCCGGCAGGACAAGGGTGGTCTACCGGGGTGTCGGCGACATGGCCATTCTCGACTCCGCGCGTAACGGCAAGGTGCTGCTGAGCCGGGCCCTCAACCAGCGGGAGATGATGTTCGGCCGGGTCGGAGAGGCCCGGGACCGGGATCTCTCCTGGTTCGACTGGTCTTATCCGATCGACATGCTCGCGAGCGGCGGCGCTGTTCTCTTTTCCGAAACCGGCCTGGGCGCCGGCCCGGGATATGGCGTCTTCATACGCCGGACCGACGGCTCCCCGGCCGTTCGCATCGGACATGGGTATCCGATGTCCCTGTCGCCGGACGGCCGGTCTGCCATCGCCCGGACGGGCACGAGCCCGCGCCAAGTCGTCCTCCTGCCGACCGGCGCCGGCGAGGCGAGAACGCTGGCCATCGGATCCGTCGACGGCGATCAGGCCAGCTGGTTCCCCGATGGCCGTCGGATCCTCCTGGAGGGACATGAACCGGGCCATGGCGCGAGGCTCTACGAGGTCGACGCGGACGGAGGACCGGTCCGGCCGATCAGCGGAGAGGGGGTCCGGATCAACGGCTGGAACCCGATCTCTCCCGACGGCAGGTACGTGACGGCGACGGGCCGCGACGGAAAGTCCTACCTCTATCCCGTCGGCGGCGGTGAGCCCCGCCTGATCCCCGGCCTTTCCGAGGACGACGAGATCAGCCGGTGGACACCCGACGGCCTGTCTCTCTTCGTCTTTCGCCACGGCGAGCTGCCGGCCAAGGTCGTGCGGCTTCATCTGGCGACGGGGAAGCGCGAGCCCTGGAAGGAGATGCTGCCGAGCGACCTTTCCGGCGTCGTCACGATCACCCCGATTCTGCTGACGCCGGACGGAAAAGCCTGGGCGTACAGCTACCCGAGAATCCTCTCGCAGCTCTTTCTCGGGGAGGGTCTGAAATGAACCGGCGTTGACCGAGACTCGCTCGCAGATTAGACTCCGCGCGCTCTGTCGACCCAAGCGAACTGTTACACCGACGGGCGAGCCCCGTCCCCAGCAGAGGAAAGGTGTTCATGAGAAGTCGGAATCTGGCCAGCCTCGCTCTCGCCTCGTGCCTCGCAACCGGCACGGCGGCCTTCGCGCAGTCCGCCGCCCCGCCCGCCGGCGTGCCCTTTACGCTCATCTCCGGCACGACCATCACCGTGAAGCCCTCGGCCGTTGGAGAGTTCGAGAACCTCGCCAAGAAGATCAACGCGGCGAACGTGAAGGCCGGAATCCAGCCGAGCCGCTTCTGGTCCGTGAGCCGCGGAGGCCCGGGCTTCACGTACCTGGCGACCCTCCGCTTCGCGAAGTGGTCCGAGATGGACGAGCGGCCGAGCATGATGACGGTCCTGAAGAAGGCCTACGGAGACGTCGAGGGG
>DATIWM010000131.1:0-10145 GCA_035519355.1 Thermoanaerobaculia bacterium
CGCGCCGCCTCGGCGCGGAGGAGCGCGGCGGCCTGCCGGGTCTGGCGGAGGTCGAGGCCGTCGAACGGCTCGTCGAGGAGGAGGAGAGGGTGCGGCGCCGCGAGGCCGAGGGCGAGGAGCGCGCGCTGCCTCTGCCCCTTCGAGAGGGTGCCGAGGGGCCTCCCGAGGATCTCGTCGAGGCCGAGCGACTCCGTGGCCTCGCGCCTGAGCCCGCCGCCCTGGAGGCGGGCGAAGAAGGCGAGCGCCTCGCCGACCGTCTGGGCCGGCCAGGGAGCGATTCCCTCCGGGAGGTAGAAGAGGCGGCGCGCGCGGTCGCGTGGCCGAAGGAGGACGCCCTCCCAGCGGACCTCTCCGCCGTCCGGCGGGAGAAGGGCGGCGAGGCACTCGAGGAGGGTCGTCTTTCCCGACCCGTTCGGCCCGATGAGGCCGAGGATCTCCCCCGCGCGGACGTCGAATGCGGCGTCCCGGAGCGCCCACTCGGTCCCGAAGCGCTTCGAGAGGCCGCAAACCGTCAGGAGGGTCATGCCCGCGCCGCCGTTTCCATTCCTCAGAACTGTACCCGGATCTGGAACTGGAACTCCCGGGGCGGGTCGACGTTCGAGATGCCGCCGAGGGGCTGGCCGAGCGTCGGGAGCGGGACCCCGCTGGCGCTGTTGCCGTAAGTGCCGTTGTACCCGTAGACATTCGCGTGGTTCGTCAGGTTGAGCCCTTCGGCGCGGAGGACGAGGTTCACGGCGTGCGAGAGGGCGAAGCTCCGCTCGAGGAAGAGCGAGAGGTCGAAGGTGGAGTGGCCGCGGCCGGCGTTGCGGCCGAGGAGGGCTCCGTCGACGATCGGCCGGTCCGTGCTGGAGGCGTCGCCGTTGTTGTCGACGCCGGTCGTGATGTTGTAGGGGCGACCGGAAGCGATCGTCATCGTCCCGCCGGTCCGGAATTCCCAGGGGAGGGCGGCCCAGCCGCTCAGGACGAGGCGCTGCCGCTGGTCGAGGAGGGAGTCGGCCCACTCGGCCCCGAGGTTCCGCGTGTCGTTCGGGTAGACGCTCGGGGCGTCAGGCTCGACGTTGTTCCGCGCGTGAGACCACGTGTACGAGAGGAGGACACTCCCGGCGGCGCCGAAGCTCTTCCGGACGTTCACCTGGAGGCCGTCGTACTTCGCCTCGCCGAGATTCGTCGTCACGAAGATCCGGCGGTAGCCGTTGTCCACGGGGACGATGGGACGGGTCGCGTCGGCCGCCGAGGCGCTCAGCGTCTGCCCGGGGGCCGTCCGGACGAACGTGGTCGGGGCGTTCTCGTCGAGCGTCATGACGATGCCGGTCGTCTTCATCGAGAGGCCGTCGACGGCGACGAACCACCCCGGGGCGACCTCGCGCTCGACGCCGAGGGCGGCCTGAAGGGTCTTCGGGTTGGTGAAGGAGTCCGGGTAGTAGAGGAGCTTCGAGGTGTCGAAGAACTGGTTGTAGTAATCCGCCATTCCCGGCCGGATCGTGATGTCGCGGGCGGGGAGGACGGCGCCCGGCGGGAAACCCGGAAGCGGCTCGAGGGAGGTCGGGAATCCCGTCTGCCCGGGAGCCGCCGTGTACGTGAAGATCCCCTCGGGGCCGCCGAGCGACCAGGTCGCCTGGGTGTTCGCGGGAATCTCCGAGTAGTAGACGCCGAAGCTCCCCCGGACGGCCGTCTTGCCGTCCTTCCCCGGCGTCCAGACGACGCCGGCGCGCGGCGAGAAGTTCGTCGTGGCGTCCGTGAGCGTCTGCCGGTCGTACCGGAGGCCGAGGTTGATCGAGAGGCCGGAGAGGGGTCGGAAGTCGTCCTGCGCGAAGAGCGACCAGTTCGTCTCCCGGACGTTGTAGGCGACGTCGCCGAAGCCCTGGGTGTACTTCGTCACGTCGGCGATCGTCAGCGACGAGGTCGGGGTCGAGGGGGGGATGTTCGTCCGGAAGGTGAATTGCCCCTTGTAGAACGGGGTTCCAAACTCCTGCCCGTACCCGCCCGAGCTCGAGTAGACGGCGTCGCCTCCGGCGCGGATCGTGTGAGGCCCCGCGGCGACCGTCAGGGAGTCGGAGATCTGGTACTGGTGGTTCATTAGGCTGGCCCAGCGCGACTCTCCCTCGGTGGCGACGCCGGGGCGGACGTACTGGCTCGAGTCGTCGGTCGGGTAGAACTGCGTGATCGGCGAGCCGACGAGGAGTGCGGCGCGCGCCTCGTTGAAGAGGTTCGGGCTCAGGATCGCGTTCTCTCCGATCATCCCGGTGTAGGTGTTCCGCGTGAAGGCTCGGCCGGCGCTCGGGAGCGTCGTCCCGCCGACGACGTCCGAGGGGTTCGTGTCGTCGAACGTGTCGAGGTTGAATCGGAGCTGGGCGCTGTTGCGGTCGTCGATCGTCGCGTCGAGCTTGACGAGGAAGAGCTCCTGGTCGAAGTGGCCGGTGTAGATCCCCGGCTCGTAGGCGGACGTGATCTGGGAGTCGCGCCGCTGGCGCGTGATCTCGCCTCCGACGAGGAACTGGAGCCGGTCGGTCACGAGCGGCCCGGAGAGGACGCCTCCCCCCTGGACGAGGGCGTCGTTCAGGTCGGCGCCCGTGACGGGGGCCGAGGCCTCGAGGGCCCCGGGGCGGATCGTGACGGGGAAGTCGCCGTGAAAATCGTTCGTCCCCGACTTCGTGATGACGTTGACGACGCCCCCCGTCGTCCGCCCCCACTCAGCGGAGGTCGCGAGGTTCATGACGGTCATCTCCTGGACGGCCGGGAGGGGGAGGGTCGCGAAGATCGTTTGCCGGCCCCACGAGTCGTTCACGGGGCTGCCGTCGACGCCCCAGGAGATCTGCCGGCGTCCGCTCCCCTGGAAGACGACGAGCGTCTCGTTGAGGAAGACGTCCCCGGTCCCTTTCGCCGGCCTCACCGCCGAGTCGAGGAGCGGCAGGCTCGTCAGCTTGTTGCTCCAGTTCGGCGTCTCCTCGATCTTCGTCGAGTCGAGGCGGATCCCGAGGGTCGGCTCGTCGGAGCGGATGCCGCCCACGGTTCCGAGGACGGTGATCTCGCTCGCGACGCCCGCCGCCTTCAGGACGGCGTGGATCGAGGCGGTCTCGCCGGCCGTCAGGACGAGGCCGGTCCGCTCCTCACCCTGGAACCCCGGGAGCGTGAAGGCGACCGTGTAGCGCCCCGTCAGCGGGAGCGAGGGGACGTTGTAAAGACCGTCCTCCCGGGTCGTGACGGTTCGGACGAGGCCGGTCGCGTCGTTGCGGACGGTGACCGCGACGCCGGGGAGCGGCGCGCCGGCGGTGTCGGTGACGCGCCCCCGGAGGGCGCCGGTCCCCGATGTCTGGGCGAGGAGGCGGAATTGGGCCAGAGAGAGCAGGAGGCCGGCCCCGAGGAGAAAACCTCGTGGAACCCGGCGGACCGAGGGGCGATTTCGCACGGATCGTCCTTTCCGATTCGACAGAAGGCTCCCGGGTTCGCCTGAGGCGCCCCCGGCGATGCGCAGAGAGAAAGACCGGCCGGCCCAAAGGGCGACCGGGGCGACGTCGCGGCCGGCGGCCGGACGGGCGCGATGCGCACCGCCCGCCGCGCGCGCCTCATTCCCTCTGCGAAATTCCCTTGAGAAAGCCGTGGCCGCGTCCCGAGGCGGGAACGTCGGCCGGTCGTACCGTCCCGACAGCAAGGCCTCCGACGGGAACCGAGACGGTGTCGGAGCCGGGATCTTCCCGGAAGGACGCGAGAGCGGGCGGCGCGGTGCCGCCCGCGTCGGCGCACCCGCCGGGCCTGTCCTCGAGACCGGCCTCCGGGAGGTCACCCGACGCGGGACCGGCACCCGTCCAGAGTTCGCTCCCCTGGCGGCGAACCTCCTCGATCGGACGTGTCGCGTCAGGGACGATCTCGAAGGAGGGGCCGGCCTCGGCCTCCGTTTCGAGCCCTTCATCCTCGAACCGGACGAGGAGGCGCGCGCGGGGGGAGGGGAGGTTCGGGACGACCCAGGTGAACGAGCGGGTCCGCCCGTCCAGCTCGCCGGTCAGGCGGACCGGAATGCGGGCGCCGTCGCCGACGAGGAGGAGGATCTCGAGCTCGTCGCTCTCCTCCGGCACCCCCGTCCACCGGACCAGGACCGGAGTCCCCGCGCGGAGAGCGCTCCCCGCCACGGGCGCGACGATCCGGACGTCGGCGACTGCGGGCGACCCCGCCCACACGCAAAGCGCCGCCGCCAGGATTCCTCCCCTCGCCCTCATCCCCTCCGGCCAGTGTTTCAGCCGTGCGGGGCGAAGTCAATCGGGGCGGGGTGCGTGCTAGCATCGCGGGCTCCGCCCGTCTGGCGGGAGTGGCGGAATGGCAGACGCGCCGGATTTAGGATCCGGTGGGGAAACCCGTGAGGGTCCGACTCCCTCCTCCCGCACCATTCCGCTGCGCGAAAGTACGAAGGAAGCCGCTTCATGATCACCTCCTTTGTGGACGAGTCCCCGACGAAGAAGTCCCTGACGGTGGAGATTCCCGTCGAGGAAGTCCGCCGCGTGACGGACCGGACCGCCCGGACCCTCGCGAAACAGGTCAAGCTCCCCGGTTTCCGTCCCGGCAAGGTGCCCGTGGAACTGATCAAGAAGCGGTTCGCGGACACCCTGAAAGGCGAGGTCGTCGACCAGCTCGTCCAGGAGTCGGTCGTCACCGCCCTGAAGGAGAAGAACCTCGTCCCGCTCGGCTCGCCGAAGGTCGACGACCTGAAGTTCGATTTCGAGGGGCCGCTCTCCTTCAAGGTCGACCTCGAGGTCCGGCCGCCGGTCGCCCCGAAGGACTACCGCGGGCTCAAGGTGCCGTCCGGTTCCGCCGCCCCGACCGGGGAAGAGATCGAGGCGGTCCTGTCGCGTCTCCGCGAGGGGCACGCGCACTACGACCCGATCGAGGGGCGTCCGGCCGCGGACGGCGACTTCGCGCTCGTCGACATCAAGGGAACGTTCCCCGCGGGCGACGGGAAGGACTTCGAGGCCGAGAAGTCGCTCGTCGAGATCGCCGGGGATCGGACGCTGCCGGAGCTCTCGGCGCACCTCCAGAGCGCCCTGCCCGGGACGAATTTCAGCTTCCAGAAGGATTTCCCGGCCGACGCGCCCGATCCGGCCTTCGCCGGGAAGACGGTCCTCTACAACGTCCACCTCGCGGCCCTGAAGAGCCGCGTCCTGCCGGAGCTCGACGACGACTTCGCCCGGACGGTGCTGACCCCCCGCGACGGCGAACCCCCCGAAGGCGCGGGCCTCGCCCTTCTCCGCGAGAAGGTCGCCGAGTCGCTGACGAAGGACAAGGAGACGGCCCTTCGCGAGACCCGGCGGCGCGCCCTGCTGGACGGCCTCCTCGCGCTGAACGACGTGGCGGCCCCCGAGTCGATGACCGAGGCCGAGATCGATTCGGCGCTCCGCGACTACGCCCGGCACCTCGCCCGGCAGGGAGTGAACCTCAAGGAGGCGCAGATCGACTGGAACGCCCTCCGCGGCGACGCGCGCGACGCCGCCGTCCGGCGCGTGAAGGAATATCTCCTTCTCGACGCCATCGGCGAGGCCGAGGGGATCGGCGTCACCGACACCGAGCTCGACGCGGAGCTGAAGCGCCGCGCCACGGCGGCCGGGATGTCGTTCGCCGAGCTGAAGGCGGCGCTGGCGAAGGCCGAGCGCCTCGAGGGGGTCCGCGAGGAGATCCGGATCGAGCGGGTCCTCGACTTCCTTCTCGCCGAAGCGGCCGTCGCCGGCTGACGCGTAAGATCGCGCCCGAGGGAGGAGACACGCCCATGTCGATGCTGATCCCGATGGTCATCGAGCAGACGAACCGGGGCGAGCGCGCCTACGACATCTACTCGCGCCTCCTGAAGGACAACGTCATCTTCCTCGGCTCGGGGATCAACGACGAGATCTCGAACCTCGTCATCGCCCAGATGCTCTTCCTCGAGGCGGAGAACCCCGAGAAGGACATCACGCTCTACATCAACTCTCCCGGCGGGTCCGTTTCGGCGGGGCTCGCGATCTACGACACCATGCAGTACGTCAAGCCCGACGTGGCGACCTACTGCATCGGGCAGGCGGCGTCGATGGCGGCCGTCCTCCTGGCCGGCGGGGCGAAGGGGAAGCGCGCCGCCCTGCCGAACGCCCGCATCCTGATCCACCAGCCGCACGGCGGCGCCGAGGGGCAGGTCTCGGACATCGAGATCCAGGCCAAGGAGATGCTCCGGACGAAGAAGCGGCTGAACGAGATCCTCGCCTTCCACACCGGCCAGCCGTTCGCGACGATCGAGAAGGACACCGACCGCGACAACATCTTCGAGCCCGACGCCGCGAAGGAGTACGGCCTCCTCGACCTCGTCATCCGGCGCCGCGACGAGAAGACGATTTCCTGACGGCGCCCGCCGGCGCCGGATCCGGGTCGGTGAGACGGCTCACGCCGGGGCCCCGACGCCCTCCGCGCCCTGAATCGTTGCAGGATCGCGGCTTGTCGCGCCCTTCCCGGAGAGGTTAAGATCTCGGTTGGAGTCTTCTCCAAGGAGACGGTGACGGCCATCCCATGACGAAGAAAACGGGTCCCGGCGACGTGCTCCGCTGCAGCTTCTGCAACAAGTCCCAGCGGGACGTGAAGAAGCTGATCGCGGGGCCCACGGTCTACATCTGCGACGAGTGCGTCGACATCTGCCTCGACATCATCGCGGAGGACCGGGTCCTCGACCAGGCCAAGCCCGAGACGAAGCTCCCGAAGCCGCGGGAGATCAAGGAGTTTCTCGACGAGTACGTGGTCGGCCAGGAAACGGCGAAACGGAAGCTCGCCGTGGCGGTCTACAACCACTACAAACGGATCGACTACTTCGACAAGAACCGCAAGCTCGACGTCGAGCTCCAGAAGTCGAACATCCTCCTGATCGGGCCGACGGGAACGGGAAAGACCCTCCTCGCCCAGACGCTCGCCCGGATGCTCTCCGTTCCGTTCACGATCGCCGACGCCACGACGCTCACCGAGGCGGGCTACGTCGGCGAGGACGTCGAGAACATCATCCTGAAGCTCTACCAGGCCGCCGGGCAGGACAAGGAGAAGACCGAGCGCGGCATCGTCTACATCGACGAGGTCGACAAGATCGCCCGGAAGGGCGAGAACCCCTCGATCACCCGGGACGTCTCGGGCGAGGGGGTCCAGCAGGCGCTCCTGAAGATCCTCGAGGGGACGGTGACGAACGTGCCGCCGCAGGGCGGGCGGAAGCACCCCCACCAGGAGTTCATCCAGATCGACACGACGAACATCCTCTTCATCTGCGGCGGAGCGTTCGTCGGCCTCGAGGACCTGATCAGCCGCCGGCTGACCGAGAAGCAGATGGGCTTCGGCGCCAAGATCGCCACGAAGAAGGAGAAGCGCGCCGGGGAGCTCCTCGAGAAGGTCCACCCGGAGGACCTGATCAAGTTCGGGATGATCCCGGAGTTCATCGGCCGCGTCCCGGTCGTCGCCTCGCTGCACGACTTGGACCGGGCATCGCTCGTCGCGATCCTGAAGGAGCCGAAGAACTCCCTCATCAAGCAGTACCAGACCCTGCTCGAGTTCGAGAGCGTCGCGCTCCGGTTCACCGACGACGCGCTCGAGCAGATCGCCGAGGAGGCGATGGCACGGAACGTCGGCGCCCGCGGGCTGAAGATCATCCTCGAGGAGATCATGCTCGACGTGATGTACCGGGTGCCGTCCGAGGAGGAGATCGAGGAGTGTGTCATCACCCGCGACGTCGTCCTCCGCCGCGCCGCGCCGATCCTCTCGCTCCGGAAGGTCGGCTGAGGCCCGAAGGCCCCGGCCCGGCCCCCGGTCTTTGAGAATGCCCTTCCCGAGGCGCGCCCATGCGCCTTCGAGGTGACCCGATGACGAACCCCGGCTCCGTCGATCCCGCGGCCCCGCCCCGCTCCCTGCTGCCGCTCGTGCCGCTCCGCGACATGGTGGTCTTTCCGCGCATGATGGCTCCCTTCGTCGTGGGAAGGGCCTCCTCCATCGCGGCTCTCGAGGAGGCGCTCGCCGCGCCCGAGAAGAAGATCTTCCTCGCGGCGCAGAGGGACCCGAAGGTGGACGAGCCCCAGGCCGGCGACATCCACGAGATGGGGGTCGTCGCCGTCGTCGTCCAGTCGCTCAAGCTGCCCAACGGCCACATCAAGGTGATGGTCGAGGGCGTTTCGCGGGGCCTCATCCGGAGCGTGGCCCCGGCCGCCGGGCACCTCGCCGTCGCCGTGGAGGCCGTCGAGCCGCGCGTCGCCCCGTCCGGCGACGTGGCGCCCTATCTCCAGAAAGTGCTCGCCGTCTTCGAGCAGTATGCCAAGCTCTCCCACCACCTCGCCTTCGAAGGGCTCGTCTCGTCGCTGAAGATGGACGACGCCGACGCCTTCGCGGACATCCTGGCCGGCCATCTGCCGACCTCGATCGCGACGCCCGACAAGCAGTCGCTCCTCGAGACGGTGGGCCCGCTCGAGCGGCTCCAGAAGCTGCAGGACCTGCTGGAGATCGAGATCGAGAAGATCAACATCGACCGCCGGATCAACAGCAAGGTCAAGAAGCAGATGGAGCGGGCGCAGAAGGAGTACTACCTCAACGAGAAGATCAAGGCGATCCACCAGGAGCTGGGGAAGAAGGACGACAAGACCGACGAGATCGAGGAGCTCCGCGGGAAGATCGAGAAGGCGGGAATGCCGAAGGAGACGAAGGAAAAGGCCCTCCAGGAGCTCAAGCGGCTCGAGGCGATGCCGAACGTCTCGGCCGAGGCGACCGTCTCGCGCAACTACATCGACTGGCTCGTCTCGGTGCCGTGGAAGAAGGCCTCGCGCGAGGCCAAGGACCTGAAGCGCGCCGAGAAGATCCTGAACGACGACCACTTCGGCCTCGAGAAGGTCAAGGAGCGGATCCTGGAGTTCCTCGCGGTGAGGCAGCTGGTCACGGAGACGAAAGGGTCGATCCTCTGCTTCGCCGGCCCCCCGGGCGTCGGGAAGACCTCGCTCGCCAAGAGCATCGCGCGGTCGCTGAACCGGAAGTTCGTCCGGCTGTCGCTCGGCGGCGTCCGCGACGAGGCCGAGGTCCGCGGCCACCGGCGGACCTACATCGGCGCCTTCCCCGGGCAGATCATCCAGATGATGAAGAAAGCCGGGACCGTGAACCCGGTCTTCCTCCTCGACGAGGTGGACAAGATGTCCATGGACTTCCGGGGCGACCCGAGCGCGGCGCTCCTCGAGGTGCTCGACCCGGAGCAGAACCACGCGTTCGTCGACCACTATCTCGACACGGAGTACAACCTGTCGAAGGTGATGTTCATCGCGACGGCGAACGTCGTCCACCCGATCCCGCCCGCCCTCAAGGACCGGATGGAGATCATTCCGCTCTCGGGCTACACCCCGAACGAGAAGCTCGCCATCGCGAAACAGTTCCTCGTCCAGAAGCAGATCCGGGAGAACGGCCTCACGAAGGAGCAGGCGGCCTTCGAGGACGGCGCCATCTACGGCCTCATCGAGAAGTACACGCGCGAGGCGGGGGTCCGGAACCTGGAGCGGGAGATCGCGTCCGTCTGCCGGAAGATCGCCCGCCGGATCCTGACGAAGAACCCGGAACTGCCCGTGACTGTGACCGCCGAGAACCTCCCCGACTTCCTGGGCAAGCCGAAGTTCCGCCTCGGCAAGAAGGGGGAAAAGGCCGAGATCGGATTCGCGACGGGCCTCGCCTGGACCGAGACGGGAGGCGACGTCCTTCACATCGAGACGACGCTCATGCGCGGGAAGGGGAACCTCGTCCTGACGGGACAGCTCGGCGACGTCATGCAGGAGTCGGCCCGCGCGGCCCTTTCCTACGTCCGGACGCGCGCGGAGCTCTACGGCGCGGAGCCCGACTTCTACGAAAAGAAGGACATCCACGTCCACATTCCGGAAGGAGCGATCCCGAAGGACGGCCCCTCGGCGGGCATCACGATGGCCACGTCCATCCTTTCGGCCGTCACGCGGATCCCGGTCCGGAAGAACATCGCGATGACGGGCGAGATCACCCTCCGCGGAAAGGTCCTCCCCGTCGGCGGCATCAAGGAGAAGCTCCTCGCCGCCTACCGTGCCGGCGTCACGACGATCATCCTGCCGAAGGAGAACGAGAAGGATCTCGACGACCTGCCGGAGGAGATCCGGAGCGTCATGGAGTTCCAC
>DATIWM010000132.1:0-5038 GCA_035519355.1 Thermoanaerobaculia bacterium
CTCTCCTTCGCGAGGACCCGGCCACCGCCTCGCTGACGGCGCGCGACCTCTACGACGGCCGCACGGTGACCGAGGTGGCCCGGCGGGTCGACAACGACTCGGGCGCCGCCGCGGCCGCGAAGGAAGAGCCGGCGAGAGAGAGCGTGGATCCCCGCCCCGCCACGCTCGCGCAGGCGGGCTTCCTCGCGGTGGGGCTCTTCGCCGCCTCGCTCCTGGCCGGGACCGCGCTCTTCGCCCTTCCCGCTCTCGTTCGCGCCTTCGGCCTCGTGCCGGTCATCGTCTTCGGACCGCTCCTCATCCTTCTGGCCGCCCATCTCTGGGCCCCGCTTTCCGTCGCCCTCGCCGTCCTCGTGAAGCGCGGGCTGATCGGCCGCTACATCCCCGGCCGCGTTCCCGTCTGGGGAAGCCTCTACGTCCGCAACTGGATGGTCCAACAGACCCTGAAGCTCGTTCCGTGGAGTCTTCTGGACGGGACCGAGTTCCGGATCGCCGCGCTCCGCGCGCTCGGCGCCCGGATCGGACAGCGGGTCCACATCCACCGGGGCGTGAACCTCTCCGAAGGGGGATGGGACCTCCTCGAGATCGGCGACGACGTGACGATCGGCCAGGACGTCTCCCTTCAGCTCGTGGAGCTGGAGGACGGTCAGGCCATCTTCGGCACCGTTTCCATCGGGGACGGCGCCACGCTGGAGCTCCATTCGAGCGTCGAGGCCAATTCCGTCATCGAGCCGGGGGCTTTTCTCGCCGCCCGCTCGTCCCTCCCCCGCGGCTCCCGCCTTCCGCGCGGCGAGCGCTGGGACGGCATCCCCGCCCGCCTCGCCGGAACGGCTCCCGAGCCGCCGGCCCTTCCGGCGGAGGAGCGGCGGCTCTCGCCCGCGGCCGCGGGATCGCTCCTCGTCGGCGCGCGCTTCGCGCTCCTTCTCGTCCGCGCGCTTCCCGCCCAGCTTCTCGCCCTCACCTTCGCGCGGGCCTGGGGCCTCGACACGGCGCGCGTCCTGGCCTGGCTCGCCGCCCCGGCGCTCTCTCCCGGCCTGCTTCTGTCGGCGATGGCCACCGCGTCCCTCGCGATGCCGCTCACCCTGTTCCTCGAGGCCCTCGTCTGCCGGGCCATGGGGCCGGTCAGGCCGGGGGTCACGTCACGCTGGAGCGCGTCCTGGATCCGCGTCTGGCTGAAGACGGGGCTCGTCGACGCCGCCGGACGGTGGCTCTGGGGAACGCTCCTCTGGCCCGTCTGGCTCCGCCTGGCCGGATCGCGGATCGGCCGGGGATGCGAGATCAGCAGCCTCATCGACACCATCCCCGAGCTGGTCGAGATCGGCCGGGGGACCTTCTGCGCCGACGGCATCTACTTCGGCGGGCCCCGGCTTCACCGCGGCACGGTCACCGTGGCCCCGGTCCACCTCGGGAAGAACAGCTTCTTCGGGAACGGCGTCGTCGTTCCGGGGGGCCGGCCGCTCCCGGACGACATCCTCCTCGGCGTCTGCACGGTGGCCGACGCGGCGACGATTCAGGCGGGGACCGCCTGGTTCGGCCATCCGTCGTTCGAGCTGCCGCGGCGGCAGATCGTCGAGTTCGACCGCCGGCTCACGCTCGACCCCTCGCCGATCCGCTACGCGAACCGCGTCCTCTGGGAGTGGTTCCGCTTCACTCTGCCGGCCGTCCCCGTCCTCGTCCTCCCGGCCTGGTACGCCCTCGCGTCAGGGGCCTTCCGGACTCTCTCCCCGGCGGCGTTCCATCTCGCCGCCGCTCCGTTCGCGCTGCTCCTCGCCTTCTTCTTCCCGGCGCTCCTCGTCATCGCGTCGAAGTGGGCTTTTCTCGGGCGGGTGAAGCCGGGCGTTCACCCGCTCTGGTCCTGCTTCGCGAGCCGGTGGGACTTCATCTGCATGGCGTGGAACATCCACGCGGGCCGCGCCCTCTCGTTCCTGGACGGCTCGCTCCTCCTCTCGCCGCTCCTCCGCCTCGCGGGGGTCCGGATCGGGAAGCACGTCGTTCTCGGCGGCGGTTTCGCCGAGGACCTTCCCGACCCCGACATGCTGACCTTCGAGGACGGGGCGACCGTGGACTGCACCTTCCAGGCGCACACCTTCGAGGACCGGGTCCTGAAGCTCGACCGGATCGTCATCCGGAAGGACGCCTCCGTCGGCCGGAACGCCGTCCTCCTCTACGGCGCGGAGATCGGCGCCGGGGCGCGCGTGGCGCCGAACAGCGTCGTCATGAAGCACGAGCACCTTCTCCCCGGCCGCTCCTACGCGGGCTTCCCCACCCGGCCGCTCTGAGACGGGTTTTTTCGCCAGCGGTCGAGAATCGCTGTCTCTGATTTTGACCCCGGTAGAAATTCACCGTGTCGCAGCAGCGATGGGGAGTTGCTCGGGACGCTGAAGTGACCTACGGGCTCATCTCGTAGACGCCGGCCAGGGGGAGCACCTCGCCCGTCCAGATCCGCGCGGCGCGATCGTCGTCGCGGGTCGGCTTCCGGAGCATCCGGAGGCAGTCTCCCGCCTGCTCGGGGCTGGTCCCGGCCCGACCGTACAGCTCGATGGCGAAGCGGGAGAAGTCGCGGACCATGAAGTCGAAGATCTGGTCCACCGTGTCGGGCGCAACGCCCAGGAGCGTGGCGTTCTCGAGGATGAGCTGCCCGTAGACGACCAGGGTGAACAGCTCGCCCAGCGTCAGAACGAAGTCGAGGTCCTTCTGCTGGTGATCGGTGATGTTCTTCTTCGCGACGAAGGCCGCCAGGGCGGCGACCTGGTCCTCGAAGTGGTTCACGTTCGGCAGGTCCCAGGCCTCGTAGGCCGGGTGGAAGTCATGGAACCGGATCTTCCCGAGCCCCGAGGCGGGCCCCTGGTCGAAGAGGAAGAGGTCGTCCGCCGCGTCCGCGCGGGTCGGCACGTCGGGAAACAGCGCCGGGGCGAAGAAGTAGTTCGGCAGGAACTTCAGGATCAGGGCGATGTTGACGTGGACCGTCCCCTCGAGCTTCGGCAGCGCCCGGATGTCGCGCGTGGCCATCTCGAAGACCGTGTCCTTCTCGAACCCCTTCGCCGCGATCACGTCCCAGAGCAGGTCGATGACCGACTCCCCCTGCGTCGTCACCTTCATCTTCACGACCGGGTTGTAGAGGAGGTAGCGGCGGTCCTCGCGCGTGGCCGACCGGAAGTAGTCCGCGGCGCGAAGGGCGACGAGACGCATCGCGACGAGGCGGGCCCACGCGTCCGTGAACATCCGCCTGACGTGGGGAAAGTCGGTCACGTAGAGCCCGTAGAGGCGGCGGCGCGACGCGTGGCGGATCGCCTCGTAGAGGGCGTGCGTGCAGATGCCGATCGAGGCCCACCCGAGGTTGTACTTCCCGACGTTGACGGTGTTCAGCGAGGCGTCCCAGGCTTCCTGCCCGCGGAGCAAAATCGCGTCGTCGGGTACGGCGTAGCCGTTCAGGGCGAACTCCGCCACGTACGACTGGCTGGTGACGACGTTCTGGATCAGCTCGTACTTCGGGTGCCTCGGGCTCACGGCGAAGAAGACCCAGTCGTCCCCCTCGGCCATCTTCCCGAAGACCGAGAGGAGCGCCGCCTCGTTGCCGTTCCCGATGTAGTACTTCCGGCCGCGGGCCAGAAAGCCGCCGTCCGCGCCCGGCGTGAGCCGCATCTCCGTCGAGTAGAGGTCCGCCCCGTGCTCCTTCTCCGACAGGCCGAACCCGAAGATGCCCCCTTCCGCGAGGAGGGCCGCGGCGCGCTTCTTCATCGCCTCGTTCCGGCTCATCCAGAACGGGCCGAGGCCCAGGATGGTGACCTGCCACGTATACCAGTACGGCAGGCCGTAGAAACCGAGGATCTCGTTGAAGGCCGCGTTCCGGTAGGTGTCCCAGCGGGCGTCGGGACCGCCCAGCGTCCTGGGGGTCAGGAGCGTCGAGAAGATCTTCCGGCCCTTCTGGAAGTCGAGGAAGTCCCGGTACCAGACGCGGTCCCGGTCGTCGTCCTTCAGGCGCTTCTTTCCCTTGGCCTCGAAGAACGCCACGGTGTCGGCCATGATCGCGGCCGAGCGCGGGTCGAGAGAGAACGCGCCGGGACTCCTGGGGTTCAAGAGAAGCATCGGCTCACCTCGTCGCGTACCGTCCCGAGCTTATCCCCGCGGCGGCGCGGGCAGCCATCTTGCTCCGAAGGCGATCGAGCGCCAATCTGTCGCTCGAAGGAGTCTCGATGACGGCCCGCCCGCCGCGTCCCGCTTTCCTCGTCCTTTCGCTCGGCCTGGCCCTGGTCCTCATCGGGAGAAGCCCGAGAGCGTCCGGTCAGACCTCCGGCCAGGCCGACTTCTCCGGGACCTGGGCGCTCAAGGACGAGGGGAGCGATGACCTGTTCCGCGACAGGGCCGACAAGGCCAAGGAGGGCGAGGCTTCGAGCGGCGGTGCTCGTCGGCAGGGAGGTCGATCAGGGGGCGGAAGCGGCGGCGGCTCCGGCCGCGCGGGCTCCGGAGGCGGAGCCGGCCACAGCCTGCTGGGCGAGTTGCCGATGGAAGCCCTGGTGAACGCCGGCCTGCTGGTCATCACGGACGAGGGATCCACGGTGCAGGTGACCTATTCGCCCGGCCGGAAGCGCGTGTTCCATCTGGACGGGGACGAGCGCGAGCTGGACGAAGGGGGCGGGCCGGCGAAGGTGACCGCGAAACGGAAGGGAGCCGCCGGCGAAAAGATCGTCGTCTCGTCGAAGTGGTCGAACGGGCGCAGCCTGACGGAGACGTGGGAGCTCCTCGGCAATCCGCGCCGGATCGCCGTCAACGGAAAGGCGAGCGGCCTCATGTCGTTCCAGTATCAACGCATCTACGAGCCCGCCCCGCCGCAGCCCGAGGCCACAGCGGCGCCTCCGGTCATGACGCCGGCGGCCGAGCCGGCGCCGGCTTCCGCCGAGGTCCATCCGACCCCCGCCGAATCTCCGGCCGGGCTGGCGAACTGTTCGATCCGGCCGCCGAGGGGAAGCAGTCTGGCCGACCTGGCCCGCCTGGCGAAGATCACGCGGGCGGAAGCCGAGAAACGCGCCATCGCCTCCGTGGC
>DATIWM010000133.1:0-5510 GCA_035519355.1 Thermoanaerobaculia bacterium
GTGGTCTTCCATTCCCTCGTCGCCATGTCGTACGGCAGCCGGAAGGTGGCCGAGCGGTTCGACCACGTGACGTCGCGCGAGCTGACGACGGCCTACGTGGAGAACCTCGGGCGCCTCTTCGCCCACGAGACGGACCTCGACTTCGCGCCGCCGAAGCACCTCCTCAGGGCCTACGGCATCACGGACGAGAGGCTGGCCGAAAGCGACGGCCCCGGCGCGATCTCCGTCGAGGCGGCCGAGAAGGCCGCCCGGCGGGAGGAAGTGGAGGTCACTGCGTTGTAGTCCCCGGGCCGAAGCCGGGCCGGGTGAAGCAGTTGCACCATATCCCAGGGGGGGCCGGGAGGGGGATAGTCTCGCCGCCTCGAATGACGGGGGGAAACGTGTACCAGATCGTCAAACGCGAGCAGTTCTCAGATGTCACCTTCCTCTGGGACGTCCATGCGCCCGACGTGGCGAAGTCGGCCCGGCCCGGCCACTTCGTCATGGTCCGCCTGCGCGACGGAGGCGAGCGGATCCCGCTGACCGTCGCGGATTACGACCGCGACTGGGGGACCGTCACCATCGTCGTCCAGGCCCTCGGGAAGACGACGAGGGAGATGCTCCGCGACTACAAAGAGGGGGACACCTTCTCCGATTTCGTCGGACCGCTGGGCCTCGAGAGCCACACGGGAAAGGTGGGACACGTCGTTCTGGTCGGAGGCGGACTCGGAGTCGCCCCGGTCTTCCCGCAGCTGCGCGCCTTCAAGGAGGCCGGGAACAGGACGACCGGCATCATCGGGTTCCGCTCGAAGGACCTCGTCTTCTGGGAGGACCGCTTCCGGCAGTACTGCGACGACCTGATCGTCTGCACGGACGACGGGAGCTACGGGAAGCCGGGCTTCGTCACGGTGGCCCTGAAGGAGCTGATCGAGAAGGAGAAGCCCGATCTCGTGGTGGCCATCGGGCCGCTGCCGATGATGCGCGCCTGCGCCGAGGTGACGCGCCCCACGGGCGTCAAGACCATGGTCTCCCTGAACGCCATCATGGTGGACGGAACCGGGATGTGCGGCTCGTGCCGCGTCTCGATCGGCGGGCAGACGAAGTTCGCCTGCGTGGACGGGCCCGACTTCGACGGCCACCTCGTCGACTTCCCCGAGCTGCAGAACCGGCAGGAGCGCTTCAAGAAAGAGGAGTCGACCGCCGCGCAGGACTTCGAGAAGGTCTGCACCATCGAGACGCAGCTCTTCGAGCTGAACAAGCGGAACTACAAGAAGTTCAAGGAGCTGCCGGAGCACGCGGTCAAGATGCCCGAGCGTGACGCGACGGAGCGGTCGCACAACTTCGAAGAGGTGAACCTCGGCTACACGATGGCCGACGCCCTCGTCGAGGCCGAGCGCTGCATCCAGTGCAACCGCCCGACCTGCATCGCGGGGTGCCCGGTGGCCATCGACATCCCCCGGTTCATCCGGCACCTCCTGATCCGGGACCTGCCGGGGGCCCTCTCGGTCATCCAGGAGACGAACCTCTTCCCGTCCGTCTGCGGCCGCGTCTGCCCGCAGGAGACGCAGTGCGAGATCCAGTGCATCCTGGAGAAGAAGATGGAGCCGGTGGCCATCGGGCGCCTCGAGCGCTTCGTCGGCGACCACGCGCCGGTGCCCGATGTCCAGCCCCCCGCCAACGCAGGGCAGCTCGGGAAGGTGGCCATCGTCGGCTCCGGACCCGCCGGGCTCGCCTGCGCGGGCGACCTGGCCCGCAAGGGGGCCGACGTGACGATCTACGAGGCGCTCCACGTCATCGGCGGCGTCCTCAACTACGGCATCCCGTCGTTCCGGCTGCCGCGGACGACGATCGAGCGCGAGGTGGGCGTCCTGAAGAAGCTCGGCGTGAAGTTCGAGACGAACAAGGTCATCGGGAAGACCTTCACGATCCAGCAGCTCCTCGGCGAGATGAAGAACGACGCCGTCTTCATCGGGACCGGGGCCGGCTTCCCGAGCTTCCTCGGCATTCCGGGCGAGCAGGCCCGGCAGGTCTACAGCGCCAACGAGTACCTGACCCGGATCAACCTGATGGGGGGCGATCACTTCCCCTTCGAGGACACGCCGGTCGCGGTGGGCAAGAAGGTGGCCGTCCTGGGCGCGGGGAACACCGCGATGGACTGCCTCCGCGTCTCCCGCCGCCTCGGAGCCGAGGAGGTCCACTGCCTCTACCGCCGGACCGAGGCGGAGGCCCCCTGCCGCGTGGAGGAGCTGCGCCACGCGAAGGAAGAGGGGATCCACTTCCACTGGCTCGTCAGCCCCACGGAGATCAAGACCGACGAGAAGGGGAACGTGCAGGCCATCGTCGTCCAGAAGATGGAGCTGGGCGAGCCCGACAAGTCGGGCCGGCGGCGCCCCGTCCCGATCAAGGACGCCTACGAGACGTTCGAGTGCGAGACGGTCATCTACGCCCTCGGCACCCGGGCGAATCCGGTCATCTCCCGCTCCTTCCCGGAGCTTTCCGTCCGCGGCGAGGGGTACATCAACGTCGACCAGAAGACGCAGGCGGCCAACGTGCCGGGCGTCTTTGCCGGCGGCGACATCGTCACCGGGGGCGCGACCGTCATCCTCGCCCTCGGCGCCGGACGCCGGGCGGCCCGCGCCATCGAGAAGTACCTGAAGACGAAGGAATGGCCCGTCGTCCTCGAGGACGAGGCCGAGCCCGCGAAGGCGAAGGTTCCCGAGGCGGTCGAGGCCGCGTGCCCGAAGTGCCGGCGCCCCTACGAGGCGGGCGACGACGAGGAGCACATCTGCTGCGCCGGGGAGAAGGTCGTCTGGACCTGCGGCAGCTGCCAGAAGGTTTCTGAAGGTTTTGCGTTTCCGTACGGACTCTGCCCGGCCTGCGGCGGGCACCTGACGCCGGGGCACGACACGACGGTGGAGTCCGAGGCGGCCGTCGAGGCGATCCGGCAGGCTTTCGAGATCGAGCTGGGGGGCCTCTCCTTCTACGCCCGCGGGGCGAACGAGGTCGAGGCGAAGGACCCGGAGCTGGCGCACCTCTTTCGCGAGCTGTCGGAGATGGAGAAGGGGCACATGGTGACGCTGGCGAAGCGCTACCACATCGACGCGCCCGAGGGAGCCGTCACGACGAACATCTCGCCGGCGCAGGTGGCCGTCTTCGCCGGGGCCGAGATGAAGGAGCCGACCGGTGCGGCGCTCCTTCGCCTGGCCGTCCACCTCGAGAAGAGGGCGCGGAGCTTTTTCCTCGAGACCGGTGGGAGGTTCCCGGCCGGCTCGTCCGAGTGGAAGCTCTACCGCGAACTGGAGGCCGAGGAGCGCGAGCACGTCGACCTTCTCTCCACCGCCCTCGCGCGTCACCTCGCCGAGAAGCCGCTCGTCGTGTGAAGCCGTTCCGGACGATCATCGAGCCCTTCCGGATCAAGTCGGTGGAGCCGCTCCGCTTCACCCACCGGGAGGAGCGTGTGGCCGCGCTCTCGGAAGCCGGCTGGAACGTCTTCCGCCTCCACGCCGACGACGTCCTGATCGACCTCCTGACCGACTCGGGCACCGGCGCCATGTCCTCGGCGCAGTGGGGCGCCCTGATCCAGGGAGACGAGTCGTACGCGGGGAGCCGGTCGTTCTACCGCTTCCGCGACGTCGTGCAGGACCTGACCGGCTACAAGCACATCATCCCGACGCACCAGGGGCGCGCGGCCGAGCGGATCCTCTTCCATACGGTCCTCTCGCCTGGGCAGGTCGTCCCGAACAACAACCACTTCGACACGACGCGCGCCAACATCGAGGTGGAGGAGGCCGAGGCGCGCGACCTCGTGATTCCCGAGGGGAAGGTCCCGGCGGCCCTCCACCCCTTCAAGGGGAACATGGACCTTCAGGCCCTCGAGAAGACGCTGGCGAAGGAGGGAGACCGCGTTCCCCTCGTCATGGTGACCGTGACGAACAACTCGGGGGGCGGCCAGCCGGTCTCGATGGAGAACCTCCGGGGCGTGAGGGCCCTCTGCGACCGGTACCGGAAGCCCTTCTTCCTCGACGCCTGCCGCTTCGCCGAGAACTCGTACTTCGTCAAGCTGCGCGAACCGGGCTACGGCGGGAAGACTCCCAAGGAGATCGCGAAGGAGATGTTCTCCCTGGCCGATGGCTGCACCATGTCGGCCAAGAAGGACGGCCTCGCCAACATCGGCGGCTTCCTGGCGATGAACGACGACCGGTGGGCCGAGAGCTGCCGGAACCTCCTGATCCTGACCGAAGGCTTCCCCACCTACGGGGGGCTTGCCGGGTACGACCTCGAGGCGATCGCCCGCGGGCTCGAGGAGGTCGTGGAGGAGCCCTACCTCCGGTACCGCCTCCGCTCGACGGCGTACCTTGAGGAGAAGCTCGACGCCGCCGGCGTCCCGACGATCCGGCCGGCGGGGGGGCACGCCGTCTACCTCGACGCGCGGGCGCTCCTTCCCCGCATCCCGCCGCTTTCCTACCCCGGCATCGCCCTCGCGAACGCGCTCTACGTCGAAGGAGGGGTCCGCGGGGTCGAGATCGGGACCGTCATGTTCGGCCTTCACCCGGACGGCAGCGAGACGCCGGCGGCGATGGACCTGGTCCGCCTCGCCATCCCCCGCCGCGTCTACACGCAGTCGCACATCGACTACGTGGCGGAGGTCGTTCTTCTCGTCGCCGCGAAGAAGGAGACGCTCCGCGGCTACCGGATCGCCTCGGCCCCGAAGGTCCTCCGGCACTTCACGGCCACCTTCGAACCGCTTCCGGCCTGATCCCCCCGGCGGAAAACGCGATATAAAAGAGTCCCCCGCGGGGCAGCGGAGAGCCCGCGGCATCGGTTCCGAAGGAGTCCGGCATGGGTGAGAGGGTCACGTTCGCGTCGAACGGTCACACGGGAGAGGGGTACCTCGCCAAGCCGGTCTTCGGGAAGGGGCCCGGCGTCGTCGTGATCCAGGAGTGGTGGGGCCTCGTCCCGCACGTCATGGACATCTGCGACCGGTTCGCCAAGGCGGGCTTCATCGCCGTCGCCCCCGACCTCTACCACGGAACGTCCACGACCGCGCCGGACGAGGCCGGGCGCCTCCTGATGGAGCTGGACGTGGAGAGGGCGAACGCCGAGATCGCGGGGGCCGGGAACTACCTTCTTTCGCGCCCCGAGTGTTCATCCAGGAGCTTCGGCGTCGTCGGCTTCTGCATGGGCGGGGCGCTGGCGCAGTACGCGGCCACGACCAACCGGAAGGTGGGCGCCGCCGTCAGCTTTTACGGTGGATTCCGGAAGGTGGCTCCCCTGTGGGATGAATTGATGGCGCCGATCCTGCTGATCTACGGCGAGATGGACGAAAGCGTCCCGGCCTCCGAGGCCGCGCCGCTCGAGAAGAAGCTGAGGGGGCTGGAGAAGACGGTCGAGACGAGGATCTACCGCGGTGCCCCCCACGGCTTCTTCAACGACTCGCGCCCCACCCAGTACCGCGACGAATGCGCCCGGGACGCCTGGAAGCGGACGCTCTCCCTCTTCAGGAAGCACGTCCGATGACCGTCCACCGGACC
>DATIWM010000134.1:0-4365 GCA_035519355.1 Thermoanaerobaculia bacterium
CGCCGCGGTCGCGGGAATCGCCCTCCTCCTCGCCGGCCTCCTCGCCCCCTCCGCTCCGGCCTCCGCGCAGGAGCTGAAGGTCCGGGAGACGACGCTCGGAAACGGGATGAGACTCCTCCTCCTCCCCCGCAAGGACGAGCCGGCCATCGCCTGCGGCTGGGTCGCCCGAGTCGGAAGCGTCAACGAGCGGCCCGGCATCACGGGGATCAGCCACCTCTTCGAGCACATGATGTTCAAGGGAACTCCGACGATCGGGACCCAGGACGCGAAGAGGGACCTCGAGATCATCGAGGAGCAAGAAAAGCTCCAGAACGCCATGCGGGAGGAGGTCTCGAAGATGCGGGCGGCCCAGCGCCGCGGCGAGCTCGACGACCTGACGAAGCCCGAGAACAAGACGGCGCGGTACAAGGAGCTGGAGAAGCAGTTCGACGAGCTCGTGAAGGCCCAGCGCGAGCTCCTCGTCAAGGAGGAGTTCGAGCGGATCTACGCGAAGCAGGGGGGCTCGGGATCGAACGCCTTCACGACGAACGACTTCACCGCCTACTTCGTGACCGTGCCGAAGAACAAGCTGGAGCTCTGGATGTGGATGGAGTCGGACCGGCTGAAGAACCCGGTCTTCCGCGAGTTCTACGCCGAGCGCGACGTCGTTTACGAGGAGCGCCGCCTGCGCGTCGAGTCGACGCCGACCAAAAAGCTCGAGGAAGCCTTCGAGGAGGTCTTCTGGCACAGCCACCCTTACGAGTGGCCCGTCCTCGGCTACCCGTCGGACCTCCCCGCCATCACGAAGGCCCAGGCAGACGAGTACTACGGCCTCTATTACGCCCCGAACAACATCACGGCCGTCCTCGTGGGGGACTTCGACCCGAAGGAGGCCGCTGCGCTCGCCGAGCGGTACTTCGGGCGGATCCCCCGTGGAAAGAGCCCGCCGCCCGAGGTCGTCACCTCTCCCCCGACGTGGGACGCCGAGGTCCGCTTCGAGGGCGAGGCCGAGACGAATCCCGAGATCGAGATCCGGTGGCACACCGTCCCGTTCCAGCACAAGGACTCGTACGCCCTCGAGATCCTCGCCGGGATCCTGAACGGGCGGACGGGGCGCCTCGACAAGGCCCTCGTCCTCCCGGCGGACGCCGTCGCGACTTCGGCGGGTGCCTCCCCGGGTGGACTGACGTCGCCGCAGAAGTACGCCGGCTCCTTTTCCGTCGGCGCCGAAGCGAAGGAGGGAACGTCGCTCCGGGAGGTCGAAACGGGAATCCTCGCCGAGATCGAGAAGCTGAAGAAGGAGCCGGTTCCGGCCGAAGAACTCCAGAAGGTGAAGAACAACGTCGCGGCGGCATCGTTCCGACACCTCTCCAGCAACCACTTCATCCTGTTCCAGCTCCTGATCTATGAGGGGTATGGCGACTGGCGGGAGATGAACGAGGGGCCGAAGAAGGCCGCGGACGTCACGGCGGAGGACGTCCGCCGGGTGGCAAGCACGTACCTCACCCGCGAGAACCGGGCCGTCTTCCTCGTCACCCGGAAGGGAAGCGCGGCCACCGCCGCTGCCCCGGCGAAGGTGAAGAAGTGAAGGACCAGTACGTGAAGGACGCCGTCATGAAGACCCTTCGCCGCATCGAGCGGGCCGCCGTTCTCCTCGCGCTCCTCCTCCCGTCCGGCCTTCGGGCGGCCGACATCCCGACCCACCCGGACAAGCTGACCTACCCCCCCTTCACGTTCACGCCCCCGGCGGCCAAGGACCACCGCGCCGTCCTCAAGTCCGGGCCGGCCGTCTACGTCGCCGAGAACCGGGAGCTTCCGCTCGTGAACGTCTCCCTCGTCTTCCACGGGGGGACGTACCTGGACCCGGCCGGAAAGGAGGGGCTCGCCGAGCTGGCGGGCTATCTCCTCACGCGGAGCGGGACGAAGAACCGGACGCCCGAGGAGCTCGAGGAGCGGCTCGCCTTCCTCGCCGCCCAGCTCTCGTCTTTCTGGAGCGACGACCGGGGCATCGTGAGCCTGAACCTCCTCTCGAAGGACCTCGAGGAAGGGCTCGCCATCCTGCGCGAGGTCCTGACCGAGCCGCGCTTCGCCGACGGCCGGATCGCGCTCCGGAAGGAGCAGCGGCTCTCGGAGATGAAGCAGCGGAACGACGAGTCCGCCTCGATCGAGGCGCGGGAGCGCGGCTTCCTCGCCTTCGGGCCCGACTTCTACACGAACCGGTACGAGACGAAAGCGTCGCTCGAGGCGATCACCCGTGACGACCTCATCGCCTTCCGGAAGAGGTGGGTCCACCCGCGGAACGTCCTCGTGGCGGTCTCGGGCGACGTGGACCGCGCCGAGATCCTAAAGAAGCTCGACGCCCTCTTCGCCGCCTGGCCGACGCCGGGCGAGGCGGCCCCGCCCGTGCCGAAGCCCTCCTTCCGGATGCCGGACGGAACCTTCCTCGTCGACAAGGACGTGAACCAGGGGCGCGTCTCGATCCTGCTCCAGGGAATCCTCCGGACCGACCCGGACTTCTTCCCGGCGCAGGTGATGAACGACGTCCTCGGCGGCGGCGGCTTCACGAGCTGGATCACGAACCGCGTCCGATCGGACGAGGGACTCGCCTACGACGCCCGCTCGGCGTGGACCGGCGGAATCTGGTACCCCGGCACCTGGCGCGCTTCCTTCCAGTCGAAGGTCCGGACGGCGGCGTTCGCCGCCCGGATCGTCCTCGAGGAAGTGACGCGGATGCGGGAGAAGGGGATCACGGCGGAGGAGCTCGCGACGTCGAAAGCCTCGTTCATCGACACCTTCCCGCGGCGTTTCGCCACGAAGGCGCAGGTCGCCGGAGCCCTCCTCGACGAGGAGTTCACCGGCCGCTACCGGACCGACCCGGACTACTACGCCACCTACCGCGCCCGGATCGAAAAAGTCACCGCCGAGGAGGTTCGACGCGCGGCGAGGAGGCTCCTCGACCCCGCCCAGGCGACCCTTCTCGTGGTCGGAAAGAAGGCCGACCTCCTGAACCCCGACCCGAAGCACCCGGTGAACCTGGCCGACCTGACGGGCGGAAAGCTGACCGAGCTGCCGCTTCGCGACCCGATGACCATGAAGCCGATGGGAGGAGCCGCGAAGTGACGGGCTGGCGCCCCGCCCGGCTCCTTCCCGCCTTTCTTCTCGCCGCGCTCCCTCTCGGCCTCACGGGCCAGGCCCCTGTGGGGGCGCCCACGAAGAAGCCGCTGACCCTCGAGGCCGTCTACGGCGAGCGGTCCCTCATGCCGCGCGGAGCTTCCGGCTTCGCGTGGCGCGATGCCAGCCACGTGACGTTCCTGACGAACGAGGGATCCGGCCCGGCGGCCGCGGCGACTCTCTGGGAGGTCGACGCGGCGACCGGGAAGAAGACGGCGCTCCTCGTGAAGCCGACGCTCCCTCCCGCCGCGAAGGAGGGCCAGGAGGGCCAACTCCCGACGCCGAAACCTCTTCCTCTGGCAGGCTACCAGTGGAACGCGGCGGGGACGGCGATCCTCCTCTCCGCCGAGTCGGACCTCTGGATCTGGCGCTTCGACGCGAAGAAGGAGAACGCGCTGGTCCGCCTGACGAACGACCCGGAGGCCGAGGAGACACCGCTCTTCTCGCCCGACGGGAAACGCGCCGCCTTCGTGAAGAAGAACGATCTCTGGGTCGTCGACGTCGCGTCGGGCGCGGCGACGCGGCTGACGACGACGGGCGCCGAGCACGTCCTGAACGGAAGGCTCGACTGGGTCTACGAGGAGGAGCTCGCGGGCCGCCGCCGGGGCCGCTCCTTCGAGTGGTCGCCGGACGGAGCGTCGATCGCCTACCTCCGGCTCGACGAGAGCCGCGTGCCCGAGTACCCGATCGTCGACTACACGCCGACGAACGGAAAGGTGACCCGCCAGCGCTACCCGAAGGCGGGGGACCCGAACCCCGTCCCGTCGGTCCACGTCGTCGGCCTCGACGGGAAGGAGACCGCCTCCTACCGGCCGCAGCCGGACGACGTCCTTTTCTATCCCGAGTTCTCGTGGACCGCCGACGCCTCGGCCGTCTCGTTCGTGAAGCTCGACCGGGTCCAGACGGCGGCCGAGGTCTTCCTCCTGCCGCGGGGCGGCGGCGCGCCGAGGCTCCTCCTCGCCGAGAGCGACCCGGCGTGGGTGAACCCGATGGAGCCGCCGCGCTTCCTCGCGGACGGCTCCGGCTTCCTCTTCGTCTCCGAGCGGACCGGCTTCCGGCACCTCTACCGCTACGCGATGGACGGGACGCTCCGGAACGCCGTCACGCAGGGCGACTGGATGATCGACGGCCCCGTCGAGGTGGACGAGAAGGGGGGCGTCGCCCTCTTTGCCGCGACGATCGGGGACCCGCGCGAGCGGCAGATCTGCCGCGTCG
>DATIWM010000135.1:0-2040 GCA_035519355.1 Thermoanaerobaculia bacterium
CAGATCCTCGCGGGAGCCGTGAAGGCCCTGCCGCACGACGTCGTCTGGATGGGGAACAAGGGAGTCGGCACCGACGCCCAGCTCCTCGTCCCGATGGTGGCCGAGCTGCTCGACCTGCCGCACGTGACGCTGGTGACGAAGATCGAGTGGGGCGAGGGGAAGGTGACCGCAAAGCGCGAGATCGAGGGGGCGACCGAGGTCGTGGAAGCGCCGCTTCCCGTCGTGATCGGCGCGCAGAAGGGGCTGAACGAGCCGCGCTACGCGTCGCTGAAGGGGATCATGGCGGCCAAGAAGAAGACGATCGCCGTGAAGCAGCCGGCCGAGGTCGGCTACGAGGCGGCCGCGGGCGCCGCCGTCGCCTGGACGAAGCTGGAGCTTCCCGCTGCGCGCGGAGCCGTGAAGCTGATCCCCCCCGACGACCCGGCCCAGGCCGCCGCGGAGCTGCTGCGGCTCCTCCGTGACGAGGCGAAGGTGCTCTGATGTCGAACGTGCTCGTCTTCATCGAACAGAGGGACGGGAAGATCCGGAAGGCCTCGTTCGAGGCCCTGACCCTCGGACGGACGCTGGCCGGCAAGACCGGCGGGGCGCTGGCCGCCTGCGTGGCCGGCTCCGGCATCGGCGGCCTCGTCCCCGAGATCGCGGCCTACGGCGCCGCCAAGGTCTTCGTGGCCGATGCGCCGGAGCTGGCGCTCTATTCGTGCGAGGGGTACACGGCCGCGCTCGACGCGGCGGTCTCGGCCTTCGCTCCGTCCATCCTTCTCGTCTCGGCCACGGTGATGGGAAAGGACGTCGCCCCGCGCCTCGCGGCGCGGCGGAAGTCGGGGGTCCTTTCCGACGTCATGTCGCTCGACGTCGAGAACGGGCGCCTCGTCGGCTCGCGTCCGGTCTATTCCGGCAAGGCGCAGGCCACCGTGACGCCGGCTCCGGGAGCGGCCCTGCAGATCGCCATGCCGCGCCCGAACGTCTTTCCGGCTTCGAAGGCCGGCGCGCCCGGCGCGGGCGAGGCCGTTCCCGTCTCCGCCGCCGGCGCGAAGGTCCGCGCGAAGGTCGTGAAGGTGGAGGCCGCCGAGGCGGGCGAGCTGGACGTGGCCGAGGCCGACAAGATCGTCTCGGGCGGACGCGGCATCAAGGGGCCCGAGAACTGGCCGGTGCTGCGCGCCCTCTGCCACGAGCTGGGGGCGGCCCTCGGCGCCTCGCGAGCCGCGGTCGACGCCGGCTGGATCGACCACTCGCACCAGGTCGGGCAGACCGGAAAGGTCGTGTCGCCGTCGCTCTACATCGCCTGCGGCATCTCGGGCGCCATTCAGCACCTCGCCGGGATGGGCTCGTCGAAGGTGATCGTCGCGATCAACAAGGATCCGGAGGCCCCCATCTTCAAGGCGGCCACCTACGGCATCGTGGGAGACCTCTTCCAGATCGTCCCCGCCCTGACGGAAGCCGCGAAGAAGATGAAGGCGTAGCACGGACATGACGCTGACGCCGGCCCAGGCCACCTACTTCGGCCTCCCGGGGAACGTCCTCTTCGCGCTCCTCCTCCTCCTCGCCCTCGTCCTCTTCATCGTCACCGCCTCGCGGCGGGTGCAGCTTCTCCTGATCGGCGCGGGGGCGCCCGACGACCGGTTCGACCATCCCTTCCGCCGGCTCTGGCACGTCGTCGAGTACGGCGTCCTCCAGAGAAAGATGTGGTGGGACCCCTACGCCGGGCTCTACCACATCCTCATCTTCTCGGGCTTCGTCGTCCTCCTGGTCCGGACGGTCGCGCTCGTCCTCGAGGGGCTCCGCCCGTCGGCGGCGCTGCCGTTCCTGGCGACGGGGTTCTGGGAAAGCTACCTTCTCCTGAAGGACGTCGTCCTCGTGACGACGCTGGCCGGCGTTCTCCTCGCTCTCGGCCGGCGGCACCTCTTCCGGAAGGAGCGGCTCGACCCGTCGTTCGACGCCGACCTGATCCTCGGCCTGATCGGCCTGCTGATGGTGACGGATCTCTTCGCCGGAGCCGCGCGGTTCAACATGCCGGGCGCCGGGATCTCGCCCTTCGAGCCC
>DATIWM010000136.1:0-8544 GCA_035519355.1 Thermoanaerobaculia bacterium
CGAGCTCGCGGATCTTTGCGCGCGCCCCGGCCGTCGGCCCGAACGGCATGTAGTCGAAGCGCGGCCCGTAGTGCGTGAGGTCCGACGAGAAGACGAAGAGCGTCTTCCCGTCGTCGAGCCGCGCGAGCTTCTCGGCGAAGGCCTTCCCGGCCGCGGCGTCGACGCGCCCGGCGAGGACCGGGACGAGGGTGAACGACCCGAGCGCCGTCTGCAGAAACGGGAGCTCGATCTCGACGGCGTGCTCGGGCCCCGTCGCCCCCGGAACGACGCGCGCGAGGCCCGCGGCCTCGAGGTCGCGGAGGGCGGCGCGCGCGAGCGGGATCTCGCCGAGCGGAGTCCGGTAGGCCGCGGCGTCCTCGAGAGCGTAGCCCGCAAAGGCCGCGTGGTGCGAGGGGGCCAACACGACGACGCGCGTGAAGGAGCCCGGCGTGAGGAGCCGGAAGGCCGCCGCGGCAACCGTCCCCGAGTAGACCCAGCCGGCGTGCGGAACGGCGAGGGCGACGGGACGTCCGTACGGCATCGGCGCCGCCGAGGCCTGGCGCATCAGGCTGCGCGCGGTCGCGAGGAGGAGGGCCGGAGAGCTTGGGTACCAAGTGCCGGCGAGGGCGGCAGGCCGGACCGTCCCGGCGGGCGTCGTGGCTGTTGCGGCGGTCGCGGGAGTCGGCGCCCCTCCGCCGGGGCCCGTCATCGCCGAGCCTCCGATGAGGAGCGCGAGCGTCGCGAGGCGCGCACGGTAGATCACCCGTCCCTCGATCGCCCCCCCCAACGGGCTGCCACCGATTCTAGTCCTGCGGGAGGCGGAGGGGGGTTGCGGGGTACGTATTTACCGCGAAGCCATCTCGAGTTCGCGGGGGGAAAGAGAGGCTCCGCAGTCAGTTGGCTAGACGAACCGAGTTCTCAGCCTGAACAGAGAACTTTCAACCCGTTCTCAGCCTGGAACGCCTTCCGAATGTATGGGTTGTCCCAGAGTGCGTGAAGCATCCATGAAACCGCTACCCCGCTCTTCAGCCTACCTCCGCGAACGAATGGAAGGCTCCGCAATGACCATTGCACCCCTACATCTCCTGTCATGCCACCTTCAAGCTGCCCCTATTTCCTGTACGAGATCGCCCCGACGGCCGTGGTCCCCGCGAGGGCCCTCTCCGGCGTCAGGAACCCGAACAGCTGGATCGCCTTGGCGACGAGTCCCGTCCAGCCCGTCTGGTGCGACGCGCCGAGCCCGGCGCCGTTGTCTCCGTGGAAGTACTCGTAGAAGAGGATCAGGTCCCGCCAGTGCGGGTCGGTCTGAAACGTCCCGGCACCTCCGTAGACGGGCCGCCGCCCGTCGGGGCCGCGCAGGAAGATCGCGACGACGCGGCGGGCGATCTCCCGCGCGACCTCGAAGAGGGTCATCCGGCGCCCCGAGCCCGTCGGGCACTCCACGGTGAATTCGTCGCCGTAGTAGTTGTAGAAGTGGAGGAGCGCCCGGAGGATCAGGGCGTTGACCGGCAGCCAGACGGGGCCGCGCCAGTTCGAGTTTCCCCCGAACATCCCGGTCGTCGACTCGGCCGGCTCGTACTGGACCCGGAGGGCGTCGCGCCCGAGGCTGAAGACATACGGCTCCTTCTCGTGCCACTTCGAGAGCGACCGGATACCGTGCGGGGAGAGGAACCTCCCCTCGTCGAGCATCCGGATGAGGATCTTCCGAAGCTTCTCCTCGCCCACGATCGCCAGGAGCCGCCGCCCCTTGACGCCCGGCCGGAAGGGGTCGGCGATGTTCGCCGTTAGATGCGGCCGCGACTTGAGAAACGTCCGGGCCCGCGCAACGAGGTCGGGGAACCGCTCCAGGTCCTCCGCCGGGAAGACGCTCGTCGCGCAGAGCGGCAGGAGACCGACCATCGAGCGGAGCTTGATCCGCATCCCGGAGCCGTCCGGGAGGCGGAGGAGGTCATAGAAGAAGCCGTCCTCCTCGTCCCACATCTCGTCGAGGTTCTCGCCGGGCCGGTCCATGGCGGCCGCGATCCAGAAGAAGTGTTCGAGGAACTTGAGCGCCATCTCCTCGTAGGCCTTCTCGTGCTTGGCGAGCTCGAGGGCGATCTGGAGCATGTTCTGTGAATAGAGCGCCATCCACGCCGTGCCGTCGGCCTGTTCGAGGTGCCCTCCCGTCGGCAGGGGCGCCGAGCGGTCGAAGACGCCGATGTTGTCCAGGCCGAGGAATCCCCCCTGGAAGACGTTCTTCCCCGTCAGGTCCTTCCGGTTCACCCACCAGGTGAAGTTGACGAGAAGCTTCTGGAAGGCGCCCTTCAGGAACTCGATGTCCTCCCTCCCCGTCCGCTCCCTTTCCGACTCGTAGAGGAAGTACGTCGCCCAGGCGTGGACCGGAGGGTTCACGTCCCCGAAGTTCCACTCGTACGCCGGGATCTGGCCGTTCGGATGAAGGTAGAGGTCCCGGAGCATCAGTTCGAGCTGCTGCTTGGCGAAATCGAAGTCCGCCTGACCGAGGACGACGCAGTGGAACGCGAGGTCCCACGCCGCGTACCACGGGTACTCCCACTTGTCCGGCATGGAGATGACGTCGTCGTTCCGCATGTGGAACCAGTCCCGGTTCCGGAGGTTCGACTTCTGGTTCGGCGAGAAGGGACGAGCTCCGTGCTCCTCGAGCCACCGGTCCACGTCGAGGAGATAGTGCTGCTTGCTCCAGAACATCCCCGCCATCGCCTGCCGGAAGACGAGCGCCGCGTCGTCACCGACGGCGGGCGGCGTGAGCGAGGCGTAGAACTCGTCCGCCTCCCGACGGCGCTCCTCGACGGCGGCGTCGAAGGAGGTCCCGAAGTTGTCGGCCTCGGGAGGGCTGTCGTTCAGCCGGAGGCGGAGTATTGCGTTCGCGCCTCCCGGTACGGTGAGGACCGCGTGCGCCGCGGCCTTCGTCCCGCTCCTTTCGGGGTTTACGGCTCCGACCTCGCCGGCGAGGACGTAGCGGTGAAAGGCGTCCTTGACGTACGGCGTCCGGTTCGGGGTGTTCCAGATCCGCGCGGCGTTCGTCTCGTTCTCCGTGAAGAGGAGGGGAACCGACCCTTCCAGGGCGAGCCAGCGCGAGCCCAGCTTCTCGTGCTCGGCGAGGATCGCCGAAGTTCCCGGCGGGGCGGGGACCTCGCGGAGCGATGGACGCGCGGCTCCTTCCGACCACGACCAGGTGTTCCGGAACCAGAGCGTCGGCAGGACGTGGAGCGTCGCGGCCTCCGGCCCCCGGTTCTCCGCCGTGATTCTCACGAGGATTTCCTCGGGCGAGGTCTTCGCGTACTCGACGACGACGTCCCAGTACCGGCCGGCGTCGAAGACGCCCGTGTCGAGGAGCTCGTACTCCATCTCGTGTTTTCCCCGGCGGCGGTTCGTCGCGACGAGGTCGTCGTAGGGGTAGGCCGCCTGTGGGTACTTGTAGAGCCACTTCATGTAGGAATGGGTCGGCGTGGAGTCGAGGTAGAAGTAGTACTCCTTCACATCCTCGCCATGGTTTCCCTCGGCGTTCGTCAGGCCGAAGAGCCGTTCCTTCAGGATCGGGTCTTTTCCGTTCCACAGCGCGAGGGCGAAGCAGAGCCGCGACATCTCGTCCGAAAAGCCCGCCAGGCCGTCCTCCCCCCACCGGTAGGCGCGGGAGCGGGCCTGGTCGTGGGAGAAGTAGCTCCAGGCATTGCCAGACTCGCTGTAGTCCTCGCGAACCGTGCCCCACTGGCGCTCACTGAGGTAAGGTCCCCATTTCCTCCACGGGACCTTCTGCTCCCGGGCTTCGTCCAGCCGAGACTGCTCAGCGGTCATCGGAAACCCCCCGTCAGAACCTCTCGGTGCTCGGCTCTCCGAGCAGCGCCTGACCCCTCGGATTCTCCCCTCGCCCTCGGATCGTTCGGGCTTCTCCGCGCGCAGGCGGCGGTAGAATCCGCGGCGAGCGTAGCAGAGCGGGACACATGGCGACCCGAGGGCAGACGATGTATCGCTTCCGGCGTCGCGCTTCCCGAACCGCGCTGAAATGTCTGTTCCTGCTTGCGGCCCTCACCGCCTTCGCGGAAACGACGAAGGCCCCAAGGCAGGATCTGACCATTGACCCCCGGACGATCATGCGGCCGTGGACCGGCGACCTGGACCAGATGGTCAAGCGCCGGATCGTCCGCGTGCTCGTCGTGCCCAGCAAGACCTTCTATTTCAACGACAAGGGGACGCAGCGCGGGGCCACTTACGACACGTTTCAGCTGATCGAGAAAGAGCTTCACAAGGAGGTCCGGAAAAAGGGCGGGCGCAAGAACCTGAAGGTGAAGTTCTTCTACGTCCCGGTCGGGCGTGACGAGATCTTCTCCGCCCTGCGCGCGGGAAAGGGCGACATCGCCGCGGCGAATCTCACCATCACCCCGTCGCGCGAAGCGATCGTGGACTTCGCCGGACCGCACCTGACGGGCGTTCGCGAGCTCGTGCTCACGGGGCCGGCATCACCTGCCCTGTCGACCCTCGACGACCTCTCGGGAAAAGAAGTGTTCGTCCGCAAATCGTCGAGCTATCACGAGAGCCTCCTCGCGCTGAACAAGCGCTTCGCCGCCGAGAACAAACCGCCGGTCAAACTGAAGGAAGCGCCGGACGACCTCGAGGACGAGGACCTCATCGAGATGCTCAACGCCGGGCTCGTGCCCGTCCTCGTCGTGGACGACTTCATCGCCCGCTTCTGGAAGAAGGTCTTCCCGAAGGTCGTCGTTCACGAGGACATCGCCGTGGATACGGAGGCCGACAAGGCCTGGGCCGTCCGCAAGGACAGCCCGCAGCTCAAGGCGTTTCTGGATCGCATGGCGACCGCCGTCACGACCGGACACTTAGCTGACGAGCGCGCATGGATCCTCACGCGCTACTTCAAGCACCTCACTCACGTGAAGAACGCCGCCTCAGACGCGGAACGGAAGAAATTCCTGTCACTCGTGGACTTGTTCCGCAAGTACGGGGATCGCTACGATGTGGACTGGATTCTGATGGCAGCCCAGGGCTACCAGGAGTCGAGGCTCAACCAGAACGCCCGCAGTCAAGTGGGGGCCATCGGCGTGATGCAGCTGATGCCGGCAACCGGCAGGGAAATGAAAGTGGGCGACATCGCGTTGACAGAACCGAACATCAACGCGGGCGTGAAGTACATGCGCTTCATGATCGACCGCTACTATGAGAATGAGCCGATGACGAAGCTGGACAAGGCTCTGTTTGCCTTCGCCTCCTACAACGCGGGAGCCGGACGCATCCGCCAGCTACGCAACTTGACGGAGAAGCGCGGCCTCGATCCGAACGTCTGGTTCCATAACGTGGAGTACGTCGTCGAAGAGAAGATCGGCCATGAGACCGTGACGTACGTCGGCAACATCTACAAGTATTTCGTTGCCTACCGCCTGATCGAGGACAGTCTGCGCGAACGTCAGCAGGCTATCGAGAGTCTCACGGGCAAGGTGCCATAGAGGGGACGTGCGAACATGTCAGGGAGCGGCTCGACACCCTGATCCAGCCTCCGTCGCACCGTTCCGAGTTTTTTTTCCTCTCAGCCTCCGCAGATCGACCGGACCCGCGAACGAAGCCGAAATCCCCCCGTCGACACGCTCCTTAGACGCGAAACCCCGCGAGATCGTCGCGGGGCATCTGATAACCGCGGACCCTTTACGAGGTCGCGGAAAAAGGAAGTGGCTCCGCAGGTAAGACTCGAACTTACAACCCTTCGGTTAACAGCCGAATGCTCTACCATTGAGCTACTGCGGAATGTGAAAGAGCCGGAAGCCGCCGCGCGCACGGGCCGCGCGAGGGCGGCGAATCGTACGGTTCGGGACTCTCCGCGTCAAGCCGCCGGGATTCAGCGGGTTAACCTCGTCCCGTGACTCTTCGGCCGGCCTCGTCGTCCGCCGGGCGCTTCGCCCCGTCGCCCACCGGACCGCTCCACCTCGGAAGCCTCGTCGCCGCCGTCGGGTCCTGGCTCTTCGCCAGGGTCCGGGACGGGTCGTGGCTGGTCCGGATGGAGGATCTCGACACGGCGCGCGTCGTCCCCGGCGCCGCCGACGAGATCCTCCGGACGCTCGAGCGGTTCGGCCTGACGTGGGACGGGGAGGTCATCTATCAATCCACGCGCCTCGAACACTACAAGTCGGCGTTTGAAGATCTTCTTGGAAGAAAAGAAATCTACGCCTGCGCGTGCTCACGAGGCGATATCGCGCGGGCGGCGTCGGCACCGGCTCCCGGTGACGAGGGGGACGCGCCTTCCGGCGGCGCCGTCTACCCGGGCACCTGCCGCGCTGGCCTTCCTCCCGGAAGAACGGCGCGCGCCTATCGCTTCCGCGTCCTTCCGGGCCTGTTCACCTTCAGAGATCTCGTCTTCGGCTCTTTCTCGGAAGACGTCGAGAAGAGCGTCGGGGACTTCGTCGTCCAGCGCGCCGACGGTCCGACCGCCTACCAGCTCGCGGTCGTCGTGGACGACGCGGAGCAGGGGGTGACCGAGGTCGTCCGGGGCGCGGACCTCCTCTCGTCCACGGCGCGGCAGATCGCGCTCCAGCGCGCGCTCGGCGTCCCGACGCCGTCCTACGCCCACCTTCCGCTTGTCCTCGGGAGAGACGGCGCGAAGCTCGGCAAGCGCGACGGCGCCCTCCCCCTGGCGCGGGAGGAGGGAGGGCGCGTCCGGCAGGCGCTCGCCCTCGCGCTCCGGATCCTCGGGCAGGCCCCGGCGGACGGATCGCCGGGCGAGATGCTCACGGAGGCGCTCCGGCGCTTCGACCCGCGGGCGATCCCCCGCGAGCCCTGGCGGTTCTCCGGCTTCTAGCGCCGGCGGCCGAAAGCCTTCCGGAGCTCGCGGATCGTGGCGTCGAGCTGCTCGATCGGCTCGTGGAAGAGGAGCTTCCGGACCGAGCTCATCTCCCGCTCGAACTGGATGAGGGCCTCCTCGCCTTCCGGGTTCCCGGCCTGGATCATCCGCGTCAGCTCGGCTTCCTGATCGAGGATCGGACCGATCAGCTCCACGAGGCGCCGGAACGACGTCGAGGCGCGGCCGTGGATGACGTCGGGGGCGACCTCCATCGCGGCCAGCGCCGCCGCGGCGCCGAGGGCCAGGGCGTGAGTCAGCCCCATCGTCCGGGCGATCCACGGGTCGTGCTCGGCGACGGGCATCGTCGCGATCCGGAGCCCCCAGCCGTCGAACAGGGACTTCGTCCGGCGCGCCGCCTTCGCGTCGCCGCAATCGCAGACGATCAGGTCCTGTCCGCGGAAGTTCCGGACCGATGGCCCGAACATCGGGTGGACCGACGCGATGGCCAGGCCGCGAAGCCGCGCCGTTTCGAGAACGGGAACGAGAGGCGCCTTGACGGACGCGATGTCGAAGACGAGGCCGCGCGGCTTCTCGGCGATGACGGCGGCGAGCGCTTCGGCCGAGCGCGAGAGCGAGGCGGCCACGACGACGACGTCCGCCGAAGCCGCTTCGGCGAGAGGCGCCGAGCGGAAGCCCGGAGGGGCCCCCGCCGGGTCACAGACGGCGACGCGGAAACCGCGCCGGCGAAGCTGGCGCGCGAAGAGCCGTCCCATCCGGCCGGCCCCGCCGACGAGCAGGAGGCTCTTCTTCTTCATCGGGTCACCCGGACGAATTTTTTCCCCAATCGGAGGAAAACGCCATCCCCGGAATCGACGCGGATCGTCCCCGCCGGAGACTCCACCCGGGTCCAGGTCTTCCCGTCCGCGGAGGTCGCGACGGCTCCCTCACGGACCTTCTGCCGCGCGACGTTCCGGCTCGGCGCGAGGCCCGCCTCCACGAGGACGTCGACGATGCCGCGCTCGGCGTCCCCGGCGGCGCCGGAAAGAACGAACGCCTCGGCCGTCACGGCCCCCGCGGCGCCGGCGAAGCGGCGGCCGAACTCCTCCTCGGCCTTCCGGGCGGCTTCCTCGCCGTGGAAGTCGGCCACGAGGCGGAAGGCGAGGCGCATCTTGGCGGTCTTGGGATGGAGCGATCCGGAGCCGACCTCGGCCCGGAGCGCCTCGATCCCGGCGGGGCGGAGGTCCGTCAGAAGCGTCCAGTAGCTCCACATCGTCCCGTCCGAGACGGACATCACCTTGCCGTAGATCTCGTCGGGCGGCTCCGCGACGCCGATCTGGTTGCCGAGCGACTTCGACATCTTCTCGACGCCGTCGGTCCCGACGAGGAGCGGCAGCGTGAGGACGCACTGCGGCTCCTTCCCCCACTCGCGCATGAGGTCCCGCCCCACGAGGAGATTGAAGAGCTGGTCGGTGCCGCCGAGCTCGACGTCGGCCTCGAGCGCGACCGAGTCGTAGCCCTGGCAGAGCGGGTAGAGGAGCTCGTGGACGGCGATGGGCTTCCCTTCCTTGAAGCGGCGGGCGAAGTCGTCGCGCTCGAGGAGGCGCGCGACCGTGTACTTCGCCGCGAGCCTCACGAGCCCCTCGGCCCCGAGCGCCGAGAGCCACTCGGAGTTGAAGGCGATCCGCGTCTTCTTCGGGTCGAGGATCTTGAAGACCTGCGTCTTGTACGTCTCCGCGTTCGCGAGGACCTCTTCCTTCGAGAGCTGG